>JAKLER010000459.1 GCA_022711615.1 Acidobacteriota bacterium | reverse complement strand
CAGGCAGGTTGGCCTGCGAGCGCACCGCCAACCACGACCTCTGGCGGGTGACGTCTTCAAGGAGTTTCTCCAGGTCGTCGAGTGCGCGGCCCGCCACGACGAAGACGACGTCGGAAGGCCCCTCTTCCACCGCGGCGACCGTCAGCGGCTTCTCTCCCGCCCGGAACCACTCTTCGAGCCGCTTGTCCTTCGGGAGGCTGCCGCCCGGGTCGAGGCGGATCGGGACCGCCGTCAGCTCCTCGAGCGCCTCGTCGAGCTTCTCGCCTCCGAGGCTCGCGACGGCGGTGGCCGCGAGGCCGTCCTCGAAGTCGACGTCGGCGACGAGGATGTGCGTCGTCCCCGGAGAGTGGGCCGGAAGCGGGATCCGGTTCGGGTCGGGAACCTCGAGCGGCTGGCCGTCGAAGGTGACGCGGATCGACTTCGCCTTCGACCGCGTGACGCTCCGCCAGAGGAGCCGCGCCGTCCGGCCCGCGCCGCTCGGCTCCTTCTCGACGACGAAGCTCGCCTCCGCGCCGGGCCGCGGGCGGTTGATCCACTGGCGGACCTCTCCGACCCGGCGCCCCTCGGCGTCCTTCGCCACGGCGACGAGCTCCCGCGGAACGATCTCCGGCCCGAGGTCGAGCTTCGCGACCCACGGCTCCGTCAGCTCCGAGACGAGGTCGCCGTCGACGTAGAGCTCGATCCTCGCGACACCCGGAGCGGCGGAGAGCTCGATCTCGGCCGGCCCGTAGAAGAGGCCGAGGAACAGCGTTACGAAAGCGATCACGCGGACTCCTCCCGGCAGAGCTCAAGCAATTCGCGTTCCCCGGGGGCCGTCTCCGGGCGGGGACAGAGGCGGAGCGGGGCAGGCGCGGCGAATCAGGAGGGTCGAACTCGGGGACGGATGTGCGCGTCGACCCAGCGGAGCAGCCCTTCGCGGGACAGGGAACCGCCTGCGAGGGCGAGCATCAGCTCCTCCTGCTCGGACACCGGGGCCGAGAGGTCAAAACCGTTCAGAACGAGAAACGTCTCCATCGCCGCGTGCCCCACGCGCTTGTTGCCGTCCACGAACGGGTGATTGAGCACGAGCGAGAAGCAGAGCGCCGAGGCCTTCTCCGCCACGCTCGAGTAGAGGTCCGAGCCTGCGAACGTCGCCAAGGGCTGGGCTATCGCCGACTCGAGGCCGCCCAGATCACGAATGCCCGAGGAGCCGGACTGAGCGATCACCATGCGATGGAGGTAGAGCACCTCCGCGATGGTGAGATACCGCATCAGGCGAGCCGTTGGTACAGCTCGGCGTTCTTCTCGATGACGTGGCGCGCGGCGGACAGGAACGCCTCGTCTCGACCCTCTATCAAGTCTATGACCGCGGCTCGGAGGAGATCCTCAGGAGTGACACCCAGCTTCTGCGCCTCGAGCGCGAGATGTTCGGCCTGGGCATCGGTGAGGCGCACGGTCAGGCTCGTCACGACACGATTCTAGCGCTCAGGCCCCTGGCCACTGACCCTCTGAGGCGGCGAGGACGGGCCGTGCCCCGTCACCTGACGAGCCGCTTCGCGAACCCGCCGGTCGCGAGACGGCTCTCATGGCACGAGCGAGACCCCCTTCCCCGCCGACGCGGTCAGCTCGACCTTCTCCGGGTTGACGCGCCCCTTCAGCCAGACGATCCGCTGGGACGAGAGCTCCTTCGCGAGGGACCGGAACACGCCCAGGATCGACGACGAGTCGTCCACGCGCACCGCCTCCGGCCAGTGGGAGCGCACGTCCGCGAGCCCCTCCGTCGGAGGGGCGGGTTTCTTCCAGGCCTCTTCCCGAACCCGCGAGAGGTCCCAGACGAAGAGCGGGACCCCGAGCTTCGAGAGGCAGCGCCGGGCGCGCTCGGCCGAGATCGTCCCCGCTTCCTCGGCGCCACTCCCGAGGAGGAGGACGACGGCCCGGCGCCGGCTCTTCTCCGCGGCCGAAAGGCCGGCGATCGCCACGGCCTCGGCGACCTGCGGCTTTCCGGGCCGCTGCTCGAGGCCCACCCTGCCGAGGACGGAGAAGAATCGGTCGGTGCTCGCGGAGTAGTCGACGGAGGAGAGGAAGCGGCTCGCAACCTCGACGGGGCTGCGGAGGACACGCGGGATCGTCCCCACGAAGCGATAGCGCGCCTCGTCCGGAAGGTTGGGGAGGAGGACGGCAGGGGCGCTCTCCGGCCCGAAAACGCGGTCCTGCGCGAGCTTGTCGTCGAGGAGCAACGAACGGCCGCGCCGACCGTATGTGCGGGGGTCCAGAACGCCTTGCCGAAGCCGGCGCAGGTCGTCGAGGGCCGCCCCCGCCACGACGAAGACGATCTCCGACGGCCCTTCCTCGACCGCGGCGACCTTCAGTGGTTCTCCGCCCGCCCGGAACCACCCTTCGAGCCGCCCGTCCTTCGGGAGCCGGGCGCCGCGGCCGAGGCGGATCGCCACCGCCGTCAGCTCCTCGAGCGCCTCGTCGAGCTTCTCTCCCCCGAGGCTCGCCACCGCCGTCGCCGCGAGGCCGTCCTCGAACTCCACGTCGGCGACGAGGA
>JAKLER010000458.1 GCA_022711615.1 Acidobacteriota bacterium | reverse complement strand
CACGATGACCGACATCGCGTAGTCGAGGTAGCTGCGGCGGATCTCTTCCTCGATGGAGACCGGGATCCGCTGCTCGGAGGGGGCGGGGGGCTGCTCGGGGATGTCGGTCATGTCACGTCCTCGCCGCGGCCGCGGCCGCGGCGACGGGGGGTCCGGAAGGATCGGGAGAGACCCGCTTCATCCCGGCCTCCGGGCGGCGTCGGCCGCCCGGAACGGGGAGCACGGGGGGATCGAGAAAACCCCGCTTCATCTCAGATGTCCAGGTTCGTCGCCGCGAGGGCGTTCGCCTCGATGAAGGCGCGACGGGGCTCGACCGCGTCGCCCATCAGGATCGTGAAGAGCTCGTCGGCTTCGACCGCGTCCTCGACCCTCACCTGCAGGAGACGCCGCGACTCCGGGTTCATCGTCGTCTCCCAGAGCGTCTCCGGGTTCATCTCGCCGAGGCCCTTGTAGCGGCTGACCGCGAGGCCCTTCTTCGCGCTCTCCAGGATCGCGTCGGCCGCCTCGACGAGAGTGGCGACCCGCCTCTCCCCGTCGCTGCGGCGGAGGAGGTAGGGGCCGTCGAGGAAGCCGTCGAGCGCGGCCGCGAGCTCCCCGGCCCGGCGGATGTCGAAGGCGCCGAGGAAGGCGGCGTCGACGATCGTCTTGCGGACGACGCCGTTCACCTCGCGCTCGACGTGGAGGGCGAAGCCGCCGTGCTCCTCGTCGGCGTGGACCTCCGGCGACAGCCCGGCCGGAAGCCGCGCCGCCAGCGCTTCCAGGACCTCCCTTTCGCGCGCCGCCTCGGGTCCCAGGCCGGTTTTCACGAGCGCGCGCAGGAGCTCCTCCGGCACGCCCCGGAGGGCGAGCCGTTTGACGAGCGAGAGCCACTCCTGCGTCTCGGTGAAGAGCCGGACGAGGGCGGCGCCGGAGACGGAGGCTCCGGTCGGCTCGGTCACGAGGGCCCGGTCGTCGCCGATCCGCGAGAGGAGGAACCGCGCGTACTCCTTGTCGTCCTTCAGGAAGCTCTCGCGCTTTCCGTCGACCACCTTGTAGAGCGGCGGCTGCGCGATGTAGATGTAGCCGCGCTCGAGCGCCGCCCTCATCTGCCGGAAGAAGAAGGTCAGGAGGAGCGTCCGGATGTGCGAGCCGTCGACGTCGGCGTCCGTCATCAGGACGACCTTGTGGTAGCGGATCTTCTCGACGTCGAACTCCTCGCCGATTCCTGCGCCGAGCGCGAGGATCAGGGAGCGGATCTCCGTCGCGGCGAGCATCTTGTCGAAGCGCGCCTTCTCGACGTTGAGGATCTTCCCGCGGAGCGGGAGGATCGCCTGAGTCCTCCGGTCGCGCCCCTGTTTGGCCGAGCCTCCCGCCGAGTCGCCCTCGACGATGAAGAGCTCGGAGAGCGCCGGGTCGGCCTCCTGGCAGTCGGCGAGCTTGCCGGGAAGGCCCGCGCCGTCGAGGGCGCCTTTCCGCCTCACGAGCTCGCGGGCCCTTCGCGCGGCCTCCCGCGCCCGGGCCGCCTCGATGATCTTGTCGACGATCCGCCGCGCGACCTTCGGGTTCTCCTCGAAGAAGGCCGAGAGCCTCTCGTAGGTCACCGTCTGGACCCACGTCT
The DNA here is from genome assembly GCA_022711615.1 of Acidobacteriota bacterium. Classification (GTDB taxonomy): domain Bacteria; phylum Acidobacteriota; class Thermoanaerobaculia; order UBA5066; family UBA5066; genus UBA5066. The sequence continues at coordinate 935 of JAKLER010000458.1, read as the reverse complement.
TGGCTTCCTGGGAGACGAGCTTCTCCTTCGTCTGCGAGGAGAACTTCGGGTCGCGGATCTTGAGCGAGACGACGGCCGTGAGGCCTTCCCGGCAGTCGTCGCCCGAGAGGTTCGTCTCCTTGAGGTTCTTCGTGAGGTTGTTGGCCTCGGCGTACTTCTGGATCGCCCGCGTGAGCGCGGCCTTGAGCCCCTCGAGATGGGTCCCGCCGTCCTTGTTGGAGATCGTGTTCGTGAAGCAGTAGATCTGCTCCTGGTAGCCGTCGTTCCACTGGAGGGCGACGTCGAGACGCTCGTTCTTCGCGTCCTGGACCGGGTCCCCCGAGGGGTCCTTCACGTCGGTGAAGAAGATGACGTTCTCGTGGAGCCGCTCGCGGTTCTTGTTCAGGTGCTCGACGAACGAGGAGATCCCGCCCTCGTACCGGAAGTCGTGCCGCTTCTCTCCCTTCTCGTCCCGCTCGTCGACGACCTCGATCGTGACGCCCGGGTTGAGGAAGGCGAGCTCGCGCATCCGCTGGGAGAGCGCGTCGAAGTTGTAGGCCGTGACGGAGAAGATCTCGGGGTCGGCGCGGAACGTGAGCTTCGTCCCCGTCTTGTTCGTCCGCCCCACTTCCCGGATCGGAGCCAGCGGCTTGCCCTTGGCGTAGGGCTGCTGCCAGACGCGCCCGCCGCGCCGGACCTCGACGTCGAGCGTTGCGGAGAGGGCGTTCACGACCGAGAGGCCCACGCCGTGCAGGCCGCCCGACACCTTGTAGGCGTTGTCGTCGAACTTCCCGCCGGAGTGGAGGTCCGTGAGGATGATCTCGAGCGTCTCGCGGCCGTGGACCGGGTGGATGCCGACCGGGATGCCGCGGCCGTTGTCCTCAACGGTCACGGTCTCGTCGGCGTGCACCGTCACGGTCACGCGGTCGCAGTAGCCGACCTGCGCTTCGTCGATC
>JAKLER010000457.1 GCA_022711615.1 Acidobacteriota bacterium | reverse complement strand
CGTTGCCGTGGAGAGGGGCCGCCTCCCGGAGAGCCTGCGCCCCCTCGGCGCCGTCGGGCCGGTACCGACACTCCCCTCCGGCACCACGGCAGTCGCCCTCGGCCCCGAGAGCCCGGAGCGCTGGAAGGTCGTCGCGGCCGCCCGAACGGGAGGCGCGGTATCGATCCTTTCGGCGGCCGACGGGGCGCTCGCCGCAGGCACGATCGTCCTCGACGCGGCCGCCGCACAGGCGGCCTCCCGCGCCGCCGCCGACCTCGGTCTGTCGCTCGCGCCGCTCGCGGCCGCACCGGCCGCCGCGAGGCCATTCCGGGCGCCGCGCGTCGGCCTCTACAAGCCGTGGATCGCCTCGATGGACGAGGGGTGGACCCGCTTCCTCCTCGAGCGCTACGGCTTCGCGCCGCTGACGCTCGACAACGCCGCGCTCCGCGCCGGGAAGCTCGGCACCCTCTTCGACGTGATCGTCCTCCCCGACGTCGAAAAGGAAGTGATCGCGGACGGGAAGCCGAAACGGGAGGAAGGGGCGATGCGCTACTTCCCGGACCCGCGGCCCGAGTACGCGGGCGGGCTCGGGAAGGAGGGCGCAGCGGCGCTCCGCGCGTTCGTGGAAGGGGGCGGGACGCTCGTCGCGCTCGGCTCCTCCACGGAGTACCTCGTCGAGGAGCTCGGGCTCCCGGTGCGCAACGCGCTCGCGCGCGCGAAGCCGGACGAGTTCCTCTGCCCCGGCGGGCTGGTCCGGCTCGACGTGAGCCCCGCGCACCCGGTCACGTGGGGACTCCCCCCGTCCGTCCCCGGCTTCCTCGACGGCCCGCTCGCCTTCCAGACGACGATCCCGGGGGCGGAGATGACGCGCGAGGTACTCGCGGCCTATCCGGCCGACGGGCGGGACGTCCTCGTGGCGGGCTGGATCCGCGGCGAGGAGAAGCTGGCCCGGAACGCCGCGGCGGTCGCGCTGACGCTCGGAAAGGGGAAGGTCGTCCTCCTCGGCTTCCGCCCGCAGCACCGGGCGCAGACGAACGCGACGTTCCCGTTCCTCTTCAACTCCCTCGCCTGGTCGGTGATGTAGCGTCGTCCCCGCGCAGCTCGTCGCGGCGCGCGCGCGCCTCGGCCTCGTTCACCCGGAGGAGGAGGACGAGGCCGGCGACGAAGAGGACGGCGACGGAGAGGATCGCGAGGCGCGAGGTGCCGGTCGCCTGCCGCACCGTCGCGAAGAGGAACGTTCCGAGGACGCCCGCGAGCTTGTTGAAGACGGAGAAGAAGCCGAAGAGCTCGGCCGACGACTCGCGCGGGATCATCGCGGCGAAGAGCGAGCGGGAGAGCGCCTGGACCGCCCCGAGGACGAGGCCCGCGAGCGCCGCGAGGACGACGAAGCCGGCGGGCGTCGTCAGGAGGTAAGCCCAGCCGACCGCGACGAGCCAGAGCGCGACGGCCAGGACGAGCGCCCGCTTCGTCCCCCAGGCGCCCGCGAGGCGTGCGAAGAGGAGGGCCCCGACCATCGCGAGGAGCTGGATGCCGAGGAGCGTCCCCATCATCATCGGCATCCCGACGCCGACCTCCTCGGTGCCGTAGAGCGAGGCCATCTTGATGACGGTCTGGACGCCGTCGTTGTAGAGGACGAACGCGAGGAGGAAGAGGAGGACCGGCTTCACCTTCGCGACGCGGCGCGTCGTCGCGAGGGTGTCGGCGACGCCTTCGCGCACCGCGCGGAGGAGCCCCGGTTTCCCGCCCGTCCGCGGAGGTTCCTTCAGGCCGAGGAACGTGATCGCCCCGAAGCCGGCCCACCAGAGCCCGGCGGAGCCGAGGGCGATCCGCGCGGCGGCCTCCGCCGAAAGGCCCCAGCGCGCGTGCGTCGCCATCAGGACGAGCGCGAGGACGAGGTGGAGCGAGCCGCCGACGTACCCGACCGCGAAGCCTCGCGCCGAGAGGCGGTCGAGCTCCTCGTCTTTCGCCAGGTGCGGCAGGAAGGAGTCGTAGAAGACGTTCGCGGAGACGAACGCGATCTGCGAGAGGGCGTAGATCCAGAGGGTCGTGGCGACGTCTCCCGGCCCGCACGCCGCGAGGAGCATCGTCAGGAGCCCCCCGGCGAGGCCGAACACGGTGAGGAGCTTCCGTCGCGCGCCGAGCCGGTCGGCGATCGCGCCGAGGATCGGCGCGGTCAGGAAGACGGCAAGCGTCGACGCGCTGTTCACGTAGCCCCAGAGGACCGTCGCGTCGACCCGAATCCCGAAGAGCTCCACGCCCCCCTTCGGCACGACTGTCCCCGCGAAGTAGACCGGAAGCACCGCCACCGCGACCGTCATCGCCCAGGCGGAGTTCGCCCAGTCGTAAGCGAGCCACGCCCGCACCTCACTCTTCCTGCCCGGCATGGCGCGGGAGTCTCTCACGGGGACGGGCGCGGGAAGAGGAGAGCCGAGAGACGGAGAGCCGAGAGACGGAGAGCCGAGAGACGGAGAGCCGAGAGACGGAGAGCCGAGAGACGGAGAGACGGAGAGACGGAGAGACGGAGAGACGGAGAGACGGAGAGACGGAGAGACGGAGAGACGGAGAG
>JAKLER010000456.1 GCA_022711615.1 Acidobacteriota bacterium | reverse complement strand
GACGGAGTTCGGACGGAGATATCCCTTCGCCGTCGCGATCCCGACCGCCTTCGCCGCGGCCCGCTCGATCGCGCCGATCGAGACGCCGCGCGGGGCGGCGACCTCGAAGAGCGGCATTCCCGTGTCCTGGCAGACCGGGCGCGACGTCTCGTTCGCGAGCCGGGAGTTCTCGAGGAGGACCCCGAGCGTCTCCCGGGCCACGGAGCCCTCGTCCTCCCGGTCGCGCGCCGCCGCGAGGGCGTCGAGGACGTCGGGAGGCATCGTCGTCGCGGCCCGTCGAATCAGCTCGGTGAACGTCGCGACGAGGGCCTTCTCGCCGAACGGATCGGCCGCCGGGGCCTTCCTCGGCGCCGGGGCGGGCCGGGCGACCTTCCGGACGGCCGTCTTCGGAGCCCTCTTCGCCGGCGGGACCGCGGTTCGTTTCGCGGGAGCGGGCTTGCGGGCGGCGGCGCGCTTCTTCGCCGGCGCCGGCCGACCCGGCTTCTTCGGTTTCTTCTGCGCCATCTTCGCGTGACCTCCGAAATCGAAGGATACCTCCGGCCCGGCGGGGCCGGTCGCCGGTTCGGTGTACATTCTCGGGTTCACCCGGACCCGCGCGCACTCGAGGCCAGCGGCCGTCGGGGGGAGGTGTTTCCGAATGTCGACCGCTCCATCGCCCGCCACGAGCGCCCCGTCCGCCGTCACCGTCAACGACTTCTCTCTCCAGGTCGCCACGGCGAACGGCTCCGGCTCGCAGACGGCGAACAACGTCCTGCTCCGCTCCCTGTTCCGGATGGGGGTCCCCGTCTCGGGGAAGAACCTGTTCCCCTCGAACATCCAGGGGCTCCCGACCTGGTTCACGATCCGGGCGAGCCGCCACGGCTACATCGGGCGAAAGCGGGAGCTCGACGTCCTCGTCCTGATGAACCCGGAGACGTCCGCCGCCGACACCCTGGCCGCCGCGCCCGGCACCTCCGTCGTCTACGAGAGGAAGCTCGCCGTCGAGAAGCTCCGGGACGACCTCCGCCTCTTCGCGGTGCCGTTCGCCGAGCTCGCCGCGAAGCTCCCGCTCCCGCCGGAGCAGGCGAAGCTCCGGCGCCTCCTCGTGAACATGATCTACGTCGGCGTCCTCTCGGACCTGATGGGGATCGACCCGGTCGAGATCGAGGCCTCCCTCCGAAAGCAGCTCGGCGGGAAGGCGAAGGCGATCGACCTGAACCTCGCGGCCCTCCGCGTGGGCCTCGACTACGCGGCGGCGACGTTCGCCGAGAAGCTCCCCCACCGGGTCGAGCGGATGGACGCAACCGCGGGCAAGCTGATCATCGACGGCAACTCCGCGTCGGCCCTCGGCTGCCTCTTCTCTGGGGCGACGGTCTGCACCTGGTACCCGATCACCCCCTCGTCGTCTCTCTGCGAGACGTTCATCGAGCTCTGCGACCGCCACCGGACCGACCCGGCGACGGGACGCACCGCGGCCGCGATCGTCCAGGCCGAGGACGAGATCGCCTCCATCGGCATGGTCCTCGGCGCCGGCTGGGCGGGGGCGCGCGCCTTCACGGCCACGTCCGGCCCCGGTATCTCGCTCATGTCGGAGCTGATCGGCTACGGCTACTACGCCGAGATCCCGGCGGTGATCTTCGACGTCCAGCGCGTCGGCCCCTCGACGGGCCTCCCGACGCGGACGATGCAGGGAGACGTCCTCCTCTGCCACACGAACTCCCACGGCGACGGGCGGCACCCGGTCCTCTTCCCCTCGAGCCCCGAGGAGTGCTTCACGATGGCCCAGGAGGCGTTCGACCTCGCCGAGCGGCTCCAGACGCCCGTCTTCGTCCTGACCGACCTCGACCTCGGGATGAACAACTGGATGGCCGACCCCTTCCCCTTCTCCGACGCGCCGTTCGACCGCGGCAAGGTCCTCGACGCGGACGGGGTCGAGCGCCTCAAGGAGACCTGGGGCCGCTACCGCGACCTCGACGGCGACGGCATCCCGTGGCGGACGCTCCCGGGCACCGACCACCCGCGCGCCGCGTTCTTCACGCGCGGCTCCGGCCACGACGAGCGCGCCGCGTACACCGAGAAGCCGGACGACTACGTGAGGAACGTGGAGCGCCTCGCGCGCAAGCTCGAGACCGGCCGCGCGCTCCTGCCGAAGCCCGTCGTCGAGGAGCGCCCCGGAGCGAAGGCGGCCCTCCTCGCGTTCGGAACGTCCCACTACGGCACGGCCGAGGGGCGCGACCGGCTCGAGAGGGAGCACGGGCTGCCGCTCGACTACCTGAGGCTCCGGGCGCTCCCGCTCGGAGACGAGGCCCGGGACTTCCTCGAGCGGCACGAAGTCGTCTACGTCGTGGAGCAGAACCGCGACGCGCAGCTCGCCGGGCTCCTCAGAGAGGCGCTCCCCTCCTGCGCCTCCCGTCTCGTCTCCGTCCTCCAGTACGACGGCCTTCCGCTCGACGCGACGACCGTCGTCGACGGGGTCCTCGCCCACGCCCGCCCCGAAGGAGGTGCCCGATGAGCGCGACCGCCCCCGCCGCCCCGAAGACGAACCGGATCGGCCTCGCGAAGGCCGACTACG
>JAKLER010000455.1 GCA_022711615.1 Acidobacteriota bacterium | reverse complement strand
TCGTGCCGGTCCATCGCCTCGGCCGCGGGCGTGCCGTACTTCAGCTCGAAGTCGGCCCTCACCTTGGCCTTCTCCTCGGGGGACCCCATCGAGCGCGCCGAGACGTATTCCGAGACGACACCCCCGATCGCGGCGGCGGTCTGCGGCGTCAGGCCGGACTTCGCGGAGGCCTCCTTCGTGGCCGCCTCGACGCGCTGGAGCCTCGGGTCGGCCGCCACCTGCTTCTCGAACTCCTTCTGCTCGCCGCCGGAGCCCTGAAGAGCGCTGCCGCCCATCGCCAGGGTATCGCCCATGACGGGGAGCACCGCGGTCTGGTAGACGACGTACTTCCCGAGCATCTCGTCGGTCAGGAGCGCCTTCGGGTCGGACGGGCTCGCCGGGACCGCGGGCGCCTGCGCGACGGCCGCCTGCGCGTCGGCGGCGGCCTTCGGCGTCTCGCCCGCGGGGGCCTCGGTCTTCTGGCAGCCGGTCAGGAGGAGAGCGAGGGAGAGGAGTCCCGCTGTCGTCTTCATCCGGAAATCGTACCGCCGCCGGGGCCCGCGGGCGCCGCGTGCCCTCCGCGCGAGCCGAGGAGCAGGACCGCCACGGCCAGCACGAGGGGCACGACGCCCGCGACGAGGAAGAGGCCGTCGGCGGCCGCGCGGGCCCACTCGAGGGTGTGGAAGGTGCCCTCCATGAGGTAAGTGAGCCGCCGTGCGTGCCAGTAGCCGTTCTGGAGGACGTCCTGGAGCTGCAGCACGCCGGCGGGGAAGAGGTCGACCGCCATCATCGACGCGAGCCCCGCGTTGAGACCCCAGAAGCCGACCCTCACGAACCGTTCCGCGCGCGCCCAGACCTCGTCGCGCGCCAGCGAGCGGAGCGTGAAGACGAGGACGGCGAGAGCGAGCATGCCGAAGACGCCGAAGAGCGCCGCGTGCCCGTGGTTGCTCGTGAGCGACGTGCCGACCTCGAAGTAGGAGACGACGGGGAGGTTGATGAGGAAGCCGAAGACGCCGGCGCCAACGAAGTTCCAGAACCCGACGGCCATCAGGAAGTAGACGGTCCACCGGTGCCGGTCGGCGAAGGTGGCGTGGCAGTCGTCGCAGCGTCGCTCGCGGAGCTTCACGAAGTCCCACGCGTCGAGCGTCAGGAGCGTCAGCGGCACGACCTCGAGCGCCGAGAAGCAGGCCGCGAGGCCCATGTTGAGCGTCCCCTGGCCGGTGAAGTACCAGTGGTGCCCGGTGCCGACGATCCCGCCGGCGAGGTAGAGGATGGCGTCGAGGTAGACGACCCGCGTGGCCGTGCGGGGCGTGACGAGCCCCAGGACGAGGAACATGACGGCGACGAGGACCGTGGCGAAGAGCTCGAAGAAGCCCTCCACCCAGAGGTGGATGATCCAGAACCGCCAGTTGTCGATGACCGCGAAGTTCGTGCGCGGGCCGAAGAAGAGCGCGGGGAGGTAGAAGAGGGGGATCGCCGCCGCGGCGTAGAGGAAGAGCGAGGCGAGCTCCGAGCGCTTCGGGTCGCGGAGCGCCGGGCGAAGGGCCCGGTACATGAGAACGAGCCAGCCCGCGAGGCCGGCGGCGAGGAGGAGCTGCCAGAACCGGCCGAGGTCGAGGTACTCCGACCCCTGGTGGCCGAGCCAGAACCAGAGGCTCCCGAGGCGGTCGTTGATGCCGAGCCATTCGCCCCCGAGGCTCCCGAAGACGACCACGGCGAGAGCGGCGAGGAGGGCGATCACGCCGGCGCGCTGGCCCCGGGGCTCCGCGCCTCCGACGAGGGGCGCGAGGAAGAGCCCGCCCGCGACCCAGGCGGTCGCGATCCAGAAGATGGCGAGCTGGAGGTGGTAGGTCCGGAGGAGGTTGTAGGGGAGGAAGCGGGCGAGGTCGAATCCGTAGAACGCGCCCGACTCGACGCGGTAGTGGGCGAGGGCGCCCCCGGCGAGCGCCTGGAGGAGGAAGAGCAGGGCGACGACCCCGAAGTAGAGGCCGACCGCCTTCTGGCTCGGCGTCAGGGTCCAGCGGGCGAGGAGGCTCTCGTGCTCGTGGCCGGCGCCCGAGGGGCCGTGCCAGCCGAGGAAGTCGAACCGGCCGAACGCGAAGAGGAGGGCGCCGAGCCCGCCGAGGAGGGTGACGAGGCTGAGCGCGCTCCAGAGGTAGGTCGAGGCGCTCGGCCGGTTCCCGACGAGCGGCTCGTAGGGCCAGTTGTTCGTGTAGGAGTAGTCCTTGCCGGGCCGGTTCGCGACGGTGGCCCACGCGGCCCACGCGAAGTACGAATTGAGGTCGGCGAGGTCCCGAGGGTCGCGGATGTACTGCGCGGGCAGGCCCGGCGCGGGCGTGGGGCCCGAGAAATAGGCGGCCCATTCCGCGCTCTGGATCCTCCAGGCCGACGCCTCGGCCGGCGAGAAGCGGAGCGTCCCGCTCGCCTCGTCGTAGCGGTTCTCCTTGAGAAGCCCGGAGACGCCCGCGGCGACGGCCGCGGCCGCGTCCGGGGCGAGCGCCGTGTAGGGCTTGCCGTGACGCTCGAGGGCGAGGGTCTCCCGCGCGATCTCGGCGAGCCGGTGCAGGTACTCCGCGC
>JAKLER010000454.1 GCA_022711615.1 Acidobacteriota bacterium | reverse complement strand
CCGAGCCAGTGGTCGAGGATCGCGCGGACGGTCGAGACGACGGCGGCCTCGTTCCACGCCCCCGCGGCCTTCACGCCCTCGAGGTACGCCCGGATCTCGGCGTAGAGCGTCGCCTCGTGGTCGTGCTCCTTCCGCCCGTCCGCGAGGCCCGTATAGGCCTCGGCGGGAACGGCGCCGTGCTCGCGCAGCGCACGGAGGACGGCCGCCGGCTGCGAGCCCTCGCCGTAGACCGACGTCCCGCGCGAACGGACCCAGCCCTTCGCCTTCTCGACGTGCTCCCAGTAGACGGTGTGGAGGACCGAGAGCCGGAGCTCTCTCTTCGTGAGCCGGTGGACCTCCGACTCGAGGAACGAGGTCGTCGAGAAGCACCAGCACATCCCCGAAAGCCCCTGGCAGACCGGCGGCTGGTGCCAGACGCTCGTGAACTCCGATGCGCTCTTCGGCGCGTCTACGGCGGAGAAGTCGACCCACATCCGCTTCTTCGGCGGGGGCGTCTCCTTCGTCCGCACTTCGGCCCGGATCGCGTCGAGCCTGGCGTCCACCTTCTCGGCGAAGACGACGCCGTCCCGGCGCTCCCCGGCGGCGACCGGCGACGCGAAGATGGCGAGCAGGGCGGCGAGGGCGGGCGTGCAACGTCTCATCGAGGACCTCCGGACGGCGCAGTCTGGCGCGATCGACCGCGGCCGTCCACCGGTGCCACGTCCACCGGTGCCAGGCGTGAAATCGTGCATTGTTCTCACGGGGACGCGGGAGAGGCGGCCGGACGGGCTCGGATCGGCGGGAAGTGGACTTCGGCGGCGCGGATCGGGGATGCTCCCGACGAAATCGAGATTTCGCTGCAGGAGGCCCCGATGGTCCCTCTGACCTCGTTGTGGATCCCGATCCTCGTCTCCGCGGCCCTCGTCTTCGTCGTCAGCTCCGTCATCCACATGCTCCTCCCGGTGCACAAGAACGACTTCCGGAAGCTCCCGAAGGAGGACGAGGCGCTGGAGGCGATGAGGAAGCTCGGTCTCACGCCCGGCGACTACATGTTCCCGCTCTGCTCGAGCATGGCCGAGATGAAGGATCCCGCCTTCCTCGGGAAGATGGAGAAGGGGCCGGTCGGCGTGCTCACGGTGATGCCGAGCGGCCCGCCCGCGATGGGGCCGAGCCTCGCGCTCTGGTTCGTCTACTGCGCCGTCGTCGGGCTCTTCGCGGCTTACGTCGCGGGGAGGGCGCTCCCGGTCGGGGCGCAATCCCTGGCGGTCTTTCGTTTCGCGGGCGTCACGGCGTTCGTCGGCTACTCCCTCGCGCTCTGGCAGAACACGATCTGGTACAAGCGCTCGGCCGTTTCGACGCTGAAGTCGACGATCGACGGGCTCGTCTACGCCCTCTGCACCGGCGGGGTCTTCGGCTGGCTCTGGCCGCGGTGACTCGGGAGCGGCCGGACCGGCCGCTACACTCCGGCGCCATGTCGCTTCTCATCGCCGGGCTCGACGACTACCTCCTCTCCGTCCTCCCTTCCCGGGACCGCGTCCTCGCGCGGATCGAGGAGGACGCCGCGCGGCGCCGGATCCCGATCGTCGGGCCGGCCGTCGGCCGACTCCTCGCGCAGTACGTCCACCTGACGGGAGCGCGGAGGGTCTTCGAGCTCGGCAGCGCGATCGGCTACTCGACGATCTGGCTGGCGCGCGCCGTCGGAGAGTCGGGGCAGGTCTTCTGGACCGACGCGTCGGAGGAGAACGCCGCAGAGGCGCGGCGGAACCTCGAGGAGGCGGGCGTCGCCGACCGTGTCGCGCTCCTCGTCGGCGACGCGCTCGCGAGCCTCGACGCGACGGAGGGCGAATTCGACCTCGTCTTCAACGACGTCGACAAGGAGGGCTATCCCGACGTCCTCCGGCGCGCGGTGCCCCGGCTTCGCGTCGGGGGGCTCCTCGTGACCGACAACGTCCTCTGGGACGGGGCGCTCCGCCTCCCGGCGTGCGAGGACGACGCCGAGACGGCGGCGATCCGCGAGTTCAACCGGCTCTGCTACGAGCGCCCGGACCTCGAGACGACGATCCTCCCGCTCCGGGACGGCGTCTCCGTCGTACGCCGGATCCGCTGAGGCGGGCCGATCGTCAGCGGCCGGAACGGGACGCCGGAGAGGACTTCTTCGCGGCGATCCGCTTTCGCATCCTTCCGAGGGAGACGTTGAGCGGGTTGTCGCGGTGCAGGAAGGAGATCACCGGCGGCTGGCGGGTGCCGAACTCCGCGCGAAGACGCAGGAGGCCGGGGTGCCTCGGGTCGAGGGCGAGACCTTTCTCGAGCGCCTCGACCGCCTTGCGCCGGCTCCGGCCCGCCATCCAGACGCGCGCCATGTTGTAGTAGGCGTCGGGGTTGAAATGGTCCTTCTCGACTCCGAGCCAGCAGAACTCGGCGGCCTCCTTGATGCGTCCCTTGTGGAGCGCGAGGCAAAGGCCGTAGCTGGACAGGAGCGGGCCCGAGAGGCGGTGCTTCTCGCGGCTGAGGTGGCGATAGGCCTCGGCGAGGAAGATCAGGCCTCTCTCGTACTCGCCGGCGCGGGCCGCGGAGACCCCGAGCT
>JAKLER010000453.1 GCA_022711615.1 Acidobacteriota bacterium | reverse complement strand
CTCGTGGGGCGGGAAGACGGGGCGGTGGTTCACGACCTCGAGCGTGTTCGAGAGCTTCACGCCGAACTCGCGGCCCGCGGCGCGGGCCGCCGCGGCGAGGCGCTTCACCATCGGGAGGGCGTCCTCGAAGCGCGGGTCGTGGCCGAACGCCGCGTCCGGGACCTCGACGCCGTAGCCGAAAGTGTCGTTGAGGAGGCCGCGGAGGCGCTCGGGGCCGAGGAGCGTCGGGTTCAGCTTGACCCAGGTGTGGACGCCCAGCTCCCGGAGGAGGTAGAGGGCGATCTTCTCGATCTCGGCCGGCGGGCAGCCGTGCATCGTCGAGAGGGTGATGTGGTCGGAGATCGAAGCCGGAATCGCGACGTCGCGAACGCCGGGCCACGCCTTCGCGACGGCCTCGACGGCCGAGGGGATCGACCCGGAGGCGTCGCGCATCGAGGCGATGAACCGCTGGACGCGCTCGCTCCGGATCCCCTCGAGGTTGTAGCCGACGCTCATGGCGAAGAGCGTCCCGGGAGCCGGGAGGGAGAGCTTCGCGGCGAGCGCGTGGACGAGGACCCAGGCCTTCAGGTACTCGTCGAAGCTCTGCTCGAGTCTCAGCTCCTGCGACCACTCGCAGTTGAAGGTCTCGTCGGCCGAGTCGATGCAGGGGCGGCTGATCTCGAGCTCGTCGAGGACCTGGACCGTCTTCAGCTCGATGAAGCGCGCGCCGCAGAGCCAGGCGGCGACGATGTTCTGGGCGAGCTGGCTGTGCGGCCCGGCCGCGACGCCGACCGGCGCCGCGAGCTCGCGGCCGAGGAGACGGGAGGAGAAGCGCGGCTCGGGCCGCGCGAAAGAGCCCTTCGGGACCCCGAGGACCGTCTCGCGCGCGTCGAGCTCGCCGAAGACCCATCGCGCGAGAAGCTCGAGGGGAAGGGGACGGAACGCTTTTTCCACGATCGACCTCCTCGGGCGGGGGGCTCGGCGGAGGCCCGGGGCGGGCGGAAGCCGCCCCGGGCCGGAGGAGCTACTTCGTGGCGACGAAGACGCTGGGGTAGCGCGCGAGGAACGCGGAGCAGTGGATCAGCTCGCGCGTGTCGAGGCACTCGCCGATCTTGTGGGTGTTCTGCTCGATGCCGGTGCCGAAGCCGAGCATCGCGGGGTACTTGTAGGGGCCGCTCTCGATCCAGCCCTTTCCCGCGGCGCCCGGGATCTTCGCGTCCTTCGGGACCGGGAAGCCGACTCCGTCCGTCGAGAAGACCCAACGGTCGACGCGCGGCTCCTTCGTCAGGACACCCCCCTCGCCGATCTTCCCGTCGACGTGCGGGCTCACGACGCCCCTGTACGTCTCCACCGCCGCCCGGATCGAAGGGTGCTCTTCCGGCGTGACCCAGCCGAGGTAGACCTGCGGGTTGTTCAGGACGTAGCCCTTCCAGCTCGCGTCGGTGTAGGTCGGGATGGAGACCTCGACGGAGAGGCCGGCCTTGCGGGCGGCGGCGACCGAGGAGAGGCGCTCGACGTCGGCGACCGCCTGCTCGGGCGTCTCGCCGATCGTCAGGCGGCGGTCGAAGCGGAAGACGAGCTTCTCGGGGACGGCGCAGTCGCTCGGCGTGTCGAGCCTGGCCCACGAGGCGGTCCGGGTGCCGTGGCCGAGGAACGGGTCGTCGAGGAAGCCGTCGCGCTTCTCGTAGGCCTCGGCGGCCTCCTTGACGATTGCGCCTCCGTACTCGAGCGGGTTCTTCCCCTCCCAGGGCATAGAGCCGTGGCACGACTTGCCCGTGACGGTGACCTCGATCTGCATCCGCCCGCGCTGGCCGCGGTAGATGCCGAGGGCGCCGCGCTTGCTGCAGCCGGTGCCGTCCGTGAGGATGACGACGTCGGGGATCACCTCGGCGCCCGCCGTCGGGAAGACCTCGCGGTTCAGGTACATCGGACCGGCGCCGTCGTTGTCCTCCTCGCAGGCCGTGCCGTAGGAGCGGACGATCGCGCCGCGAAGCGCCCCTTCGTCCGTGAGCTCCACGAGGATCTTCGTCGCGATGATCGCGGAGATGACGCCGCCGAGCTGGTCGGCCGAGCCGCGGCCGAAGAGGAGGTGCTCCCACTCGGACTCGGGCGGCGTCCAGCCGAGCTCCTTCCTCAGGAACTCCTTGTTGAGCTTCGACGCGTCGACGAGGCCGTCGAAGCAGTCGGCGCCGACGACCCTCTCCTTCCACTGTGCCCGGAGGGGCTTGACGGTGTCGGTGTGGCCGTCGATGTAGACGACCTTCTTCTGCGCGGAGGGGATGCCGTCGTTCGGGTCCTCGACCTGCCAGACGAGGTTGCCGAAGCCGTCGAAGAAGACGTCCTCGGGCTTCCTCACCGCCTGGATCTCGACGATCTTCTTCCGGAGGTACTCGAGGCGCGGGAACTCGTGGTTGGAAGTGCCGCAGAGCGGGTCGCCGCCCTTCTCGAGCGGCTTGTCGACGTAGTCGGCCGGGATTCGGATCGCCTCCGAGAGGATCTCCTTGGCGAGCGGGAGGTACTTCGCGGCGAGCTCGGCGATGCGGGCGTCGAGGGTGGAAGCCACGGCGACGGGCGAAGTGAGGGTCGGCATCTTGTCCTCCGGCGGGGTGTCGAGACAGGCGGTG
>JAKLER010000452.1 GCA_022711615.1 Acidobacteriota bacterium | reverse complement strand
AGGCGCGCCTCCGGGTCGACGAGGATCGGGACCGTGGCGGCGTCCCACGCCGCGGGTGGCTCGTCGTGGCGGACGGCGCGGATTCCTTCCACCTCGGCGCTCCCGTCGTAGACGGCTTCCGAGAAGCTCACGGTGCGCCGGATGGCGCTCGGCCGGGGGAGCTCGAGCGCGACGACCCGGAATCCGGAGCGGACGAGCCGGACGATGCAGCCGGTGGCGAGGTCGCCTGCGCCGCGGAGGACGACGAGGCGTCCGCCCGCCAGGCTCACGTGGCGGGCCCCTGCGGGACCGTGAAGAAGGCGCGCTCCGCCTCGTCCGCGCCGCTCAGGAGGACGAGGTCGGCGCCGAGGGCGCGGAGCTGGCCAGGGGAGGGGAGGTAGGGCGACTCGTCGACTTTGTTGAGGAGGGCGACGCGGGCGCCGCGCGCCCCCTTGAAGAGCCCCTCGGGATGGCGCGCCAGGGCGACGACGTGGTCCCAGCCGATCGCCGCGCCGGGAAGGCAGCCGGTGACGGCCGCGAAGCGCTCCGGGCGGTGGACCGTCCGTTCGTCCATCGGCCAGCCGAGCGCGTCGAGACCGAGGACGCCGATGGTGAGTCCGGTCTCGGCCGGGACGACCGGTTCGTGTCCCGCAGGGGACTTGATCGGGAGCCGTTTCGAGCCGTCGGCCTCGACGAGGACGACGGGCCAGACGGATGCGAGGCGGGAGACGTGAGACGGGTCGATCCCCTTGAGCTTGCGGGGCGGCTCGGCCGTACGGGAGACGAGGAGGGTCACTCCGGGCGTGGGCGCCGGGAGTGGCGCGTCGGGGTCGGGGTGCTCCAGGGCGGGCAGGAGAAGGACCCGTTCGACGAACGCTCCCGGCTCCTCGCGCGGGTCGGCGAGATGGGTCGTCGTCGTGACGAGGACGGGGCGGCTGTCGGCGGCGAGCTCGCGGGCGAGGTGGAGGAGGAGGCTCGTCTTGCCGCCCGCGCCGACGAACGACACGATGCCTCGGCCCTCCGGCAGGAGCGGCAGGAGGAGGTCGGCGAGCTTCAGGACGCGCTTCGTGGCCGCCTCCTCGCGAGGCTCGCCGCGGCGACCCCTCTCCTCGCGGCGACGAGCTCGCCGACGATCGACACGGCCAGCTCCTCCGGCGTCTCCGCGCCGATGTCGAGGCCGATCGGCGCGTTCACCGCGGCGACCCTCTCCGGGTCGAATCCGTCCGCGATCGCCTGATCGAGCATGAGTCGGACCTTCTTCCGGCTCCCGATCATCCCGGCGTAGCGCCACGGCTTGCCGAGGACGGCCCGGAGCGATTCGAGGTCGGCGAGGTGGCCGCGCGTGACGATGACGGCGTAGGCCGAGGCGTCCCAGGGGAACGCGCCGACGGCCCCGGTGTACGAGCCGTGGTGGGTCTGCACGCCTTCGGGGTAGCGCTCCGGCGCCAGGAACTCGGCGCGGTCGTCCGCCACGGTGACGGCGAACCCGACGGCGTGCGCTGCGGCGGCAACCGCGCGGCCGACGTGCCCGCCGCCGAGGACGAGGAGCCTCTCGGGGGGGACGAGCGGGTCGTAGAAGACGCCGGCCGCCTCGTCGAGGAGCGGGAGGCCGTGCTCGAGGGCGCGGCGCGCCGCCTCGGGGTCGGCGCCCGCCGGGGGGGCTGGGGACCAGACGCCCGAGCGGCCCATCGCGGCGCTCTCGCCGGTCGCGGTCCGGCGCGCGAGAAGGGCCCGCTCGCCGCGGGAGAGGAGCTCCCGGGCGGCGGCGTACGCGGACTTCGACCCGAGCGGCTCGACGAGGATCAGGGCCGTCCCTCCGCAGACCATCTCCGGCCCCTCGGCTGCGTTCCCGAGCTTCTCGACCTCGAGGACGCGCGCCTTCCCGTCGCCGAGCGCCTCGCGGGCCGCGTCGAGGACCACCGCCTCGCCCCCGCCGCCGCCCACGGAGCCGGCGACGAGCCCGGCCGGCCCCGCCAGCATCCAGGAGCCGGGGTGGCGCGGAGCGGAGCCCTTCACCTGGATCACGGTGCAGAGGACGAGCGGCTCGCGGGCGGCGAGGAGGACCTCGAGGAGGGCAAGGCTCATCCGGTCTTCCTCCTGCTGTAGGGGGTCCCCGCGAGCGGCAGCTCGGTCCGGAAGAGGCCGTCGCGGAGGAAGTAGGCGCCGGCGACCGCGGGGGCCGTCGGGATCGTCGCGATCTCGCCGAGTCCCTTGGCGCCCCGGGCGAGCGGCGACGGGTTCTTCTCCACGATGACGGACTCGATCGGCGGGACCTTCGCCGCCTTGAAGAGGCCGAGCGTGCCGTACTTCACCTGCGGCTCGCCCTCCTTCAGCGGGAAGTCCTCGGTGAGCGCGTAGCCGAGACCCATGACGACGCCCCCCTCGATCTGCGACTCGACCTGGACGGGATTGATCGCCCGGCCGATGTCGTGCGCCGCGACGACCTTCTCGAGCATTCCCTCGCCGTCGAGGAGGACGACGTGGGCCGCGTAGGAGTAGGCGACGTGGCTCACCGGGTTCGGCTTGTCGGAGGCGAAGGGGTCGGTGACGCCCGAGAACTCGGCGTGGTACTCCTTCCCCTCGAGCGCCTCGAGGGTCGACCCGTCGAGGTCGGCTTTCAGCGCGCG
>JAKLER010000451.1 GCA_022711615.1 Acidobacteriota bacterium | reverse complement strand
CCGGGATTCGGATCGCCTCCGCGAGGATTTCCTTGGCGAGCGGGAGGTACTTCGCGGCGAGCTCGGCGATGCGGGCGTCGAGGGTGGAAGCCACGGCGACGGGCGAAGTGAGGGTCGGCATCTTGTCCTCCGGCGGGGTGTCGAGACAGGCGGTGTTGCCTGGTTCGCTGCGGGTCGGGGTCTCGGGGTTCGAGTCCATTCCGTCTTCCCGCATCAATATCGGGCCGCCGGGGGCGAGAGTCAAGAAAATTTTTGTCTAAAGCGAAAATTTTTACGCCATACGTGTTATCGATTGTTGAAGATCACTTAATTCATCTATATCCAGTAGGATACCGTCGTCGTCCACTTCCAGGAGCGTGATCCGATCGGCATGGCGGGAAAGGATCTCGCGCGCTCCGCGGTCGCCTCGAAGCCCAATGAGCTCCGAAATGAGACTGTATCCGAACCCGACGGGGTGACCCCGACGACCCGTGCGGCACGGCGCTGCGATCAGGGCCCCGTCCCGAAGAAGATCCGCGACGGCGCGGACCGTCTCGGCGCTCACCCACGGCATATCGGCGAGGGCGACGAGCCAGCCGTCCGCCTCCGGCGTCGCAGCGACGCCGAACGCGAGGCTCGCCCCCATCCCCTCGGCGGCGCCCGCGAACGCTCGCACCTCGAGCCCTTGCTCGGCGAGGAGGCGGGCGAGCACGGTGTCATCGGGCCGGACGACCGCGAGGGCGCGCTCGACAGCGCCGGCCAGCGTGCGCGCCGACCGGACGCCGACCGGAGTGCCGTCGGGAAGTGGGGCGAGGAGCTTGGCGCCGCCGAAGCGGCGGGAGCTCCCCGCGGCGAGGAGGAGGCCCGCGATGGCCACGTCCTCCTCCCGCCGAACCCGTCGAAGCTCAGCGCCGCGCGGCGGAGAGCCAGGTGTCGAGGACGGTCCCGGGGCGGATGATCGTCTCCTCGCGCTTCGGGCCCGTCGACAGCAGGGTGATCGGGGCGCCGACGGTTTCCTCGAGGGCGGCGACGTAGGCCCGGGCCGCCTCGGGGAGCTTCGCGACGTCGTCGAGACCGACGATGGAGCGATTCCAGCCGGGGAAGGTGCGATAAACCGGCCGGGCCGCCTCGTAGTGGTCGGAGCGGGCCGGGACCTCGGTCACCGTCCGGCCGCCGATCTCGTAGGCCACGCAGATCCGGACCTCGTCGTGCTCGTCGAGGACGTCCATCTTCGTGAGGGCGATGGCGTCGAGGCCGCCGACCTTCAGGCTCGTCCGCGCCACCACCGCGTCGAACCAGCCGACGCGCCGGGGCCGCCCGGTCACGGTGCCGAACTCGTTCCCGCGGTTCCGGATCCGCTCGCCGGTCTGGTCGAAGAGCTCGGTCGGGAAGGGCCCGGACCCGACGCGGGTCGTGTAGGCCTTCATGATCCCCACGACGGCGCCGATCGCGGAGGGGGGGATCCCGAGGCCGGTGCAGGCCCCGCCCGGGCCGCAGGAGGAGGACGTGACGAACGGGTAGGTCCCGTGGTCGACGTCGAGCATCACGCCCTGGGCCCCCTCGCAGAGGAGCCGGGCCCCGCGAGCGAGCCTCTCGTGCAGGAGCGCCCGCGTGTCGGCGACGTGCGCCGCGAGGTCGCGTCCGCACTCGAGATAGGTGTCGATCGTCTCGTCGACCGAGGGCGCCTCGACGCCGTAAAAATGCGAGAGGACGGCCGCGTGATGGCTCAGGAGCGGGCGGGCCAGCGAGACGAACCGGTCGGGGTCGACGAGGTCCGCCACCCGGATCCCGCTCCGGTTCGCCTTCGACTCGTAAGCCGGGCCGATACCGCGCGAGGTCGTCCCGATGTTCGCCCCGCCGAGCGCGTTCTCCCGCGCGCCGTCGAGGAGCGCGTGCGTCGGGAGGATCACGTGAGCCCGGTCGGAAAGCTTCAGGTTCTCGCCGACCGGGACGCCGGCGGCGCGAAGGCTCGCGATCTCGGCGACGAGCGCCCTCGGGTCGACGACGAGGCCGTTCCCGATGACGTTCAGCACGCCCTTCCGGCAGATGCCGGAGGGAATGAGCCGGAGGGCGAAGTGGCGGTCCTCGAACTTGACGGTGTGGCCGGCGTTGTGGCCGCCCTGGTAGCGCGCGACGACGTCGAAGGCCGGGGAGATCAGGTCGACGACCTTCCCCTTCCCCTCGTCGCCCCACTGTCCACCGACGATCACGACGGCGTTGCGAGACGTGTTCACCTGTCGATTCTACCCGCCGGCGCGAGGTCCCCGGCGAATGCGAGAATCGCCGACCGATGAGCGAACCCGTCACCCTGACCGGCGAATCCCTCACCCTCGACGACCTCGTCTCGGTCGCCTGGCGCGGCCGCGCCGCCGTCCTCTCGGAGGACGCCGCTCGGCGCATCGACGCCTCCCGCGCCGTCATCGACCGCGCCGTCCGCGAGGACCGCGTCGTCTACGGCGTCACCACGGGCTTCGGCAAGTTCTCCGACGTGGTCATCCCGCGGGAGAAGCTCCGCGACCTCCAGCGCAACCTCGTCGAGAGCCACGCCGCCGGCGTCGGCGAGGTCCTGCCGACGCCCGCCGTCCGCGCGCTGATGCTGCTCCGAGCCAACTGCCTCGCGCGCGGCTTCTCCGGGGTG
>JAKLER010000450.1 GCA_022711615.1 Acidobacteriota bacterium | reverse complement strand
ACGAGATGAACTCCATCGTCACGAGGCCGACGCCTCCCATCCGGCGAAGGAGCAGCCGGTAGGTGCCGTCGGTGATCCCCGCCATCGGCGCCAGGACGAGCGGCGGATCGACGACGCAGGGGCGCGTCCCGGGGGTCTGGTAGACGAGAGGCATCGGGAGCGGGCGCGGGGCGGAGGGCCCCGCGCCCGGGACCGGGATCAGCCGGCCGGAGTGGCCGGCGCCGCCGGGGCGGCGGCCGGAGCCGCGGCCGGAGCGGGGGCCGCCACGACCTCGAAGAAGCCCTGCGTCAGGGCGAACGGGGCTTCGATCCGCTTCTCGCCCTTGTAGAGGGCGGCGATGAAGCTGTGCTTGCCGGGAGGGACGTTCTCCCAGAAGACCGGCTTCCACTCCGTCAGCACCTGCTGCGGGTCCTGGTTCAGGCGATAGATGATCTGGCACGCCTCGGGATCGGTCGCCGGTCCGACGGTGCAGCCGGTGACGAAGACGTCGAAGAGGATCTTCGTGGCCTGCTCGCCTTCGAACTTCCCGCGCGGGGCGGCGACCGTGATCGACGGCTGCGCCGGGTCGAAGGCCGGCTTGCCGTTCTTCTCGCCGACGTGGAACGTCACGGCCGCGAACGCGCCCGCCTCCCGGATCGTCTCGTTCCAGGGACGCTGGAGGAACGCCAGCAGCGTGTGCGTCCCCTTCGGCAGCGCCGGGAAGATCCACGCCTTGTCGATCGCGTACCAGTTCGGAAGCGCGCGCCCGTCGAGGACGAGCTGGACGTGCTGCCCCTTCCCGGTCGCCTCGTCCTTGAAGATCTCGTAGTTCTCGACCGCGACCTTCACCTCGACCCGGGCCCCCTTCGGCTCGGGCTTGCCCGGCTCGGCCGCGGGCATCGGAATCACCTCGTCGGCCGCGGGGGAGATCAGCTTGATCGACACGGGCCCCTTCGGCCCGCGGCCGTCCGGGAACCCCGGAATCGGCGACTTCGGGTCGACCGGCGTCTGAGCCGCGAGCGGCAGGGCTGCGATGAGGGCGGACGCGAGGATCGCGGCATACGGCTTCATCGAAACGTCTCCTTGGAGGGCGACCTCTGTTCCGTGTCGACCCGGAAGCGTGGAATTTAGCAGAACGACGCCCGGGGCCGGGCGCCCCCCGTCAGCGGCCGCCCGTGCCTTCCTTCCGGAACCCCTCGGGGACCCGGAACCCCTCCGGGTCGACGCCGGCCCGGAGGTGCGTCAGCTCGAAGTAGGTGACCTCCTCGGTCCCGTCGTCCTTCGGGACGGTCCGGACCTTCCGGATCACGACGCCGCCCAGGGCCGGGGCCATCCAGTAGGTCGTCGTCGGGGAATTGAGCACCTCGGGGTCGTCGGCGTAGCGCCAGATCGCGCAGGCGTTGCCCGCGAAGACGGCGTCCGACTCGCGGTGGTACTTCGTGATCCCGCGCCGGTTGGCTTCGGCCGCGTGGTTGAAGTCGGCGCCGAGCGGGAAGTCGTCGAGGTGCGCGAAGAGCGCCTCCTCCGTCGCCTCCCGGTAGCTCTTCGAGGCCGGGTCGACCTCCCAAACCGGACCCGCCGCCGACTCCCGGACGAAGTACGGCGCGTCCTTCGCGTCCGCCGTCGTCCGCCGAAGCGCCTCGCCGCGGACGTCGACGCGGAACTTCGCGAGCTCCGCCCCGCCCGCCCGGACCGTCAGCAGCCCGGAGTAGCCGTCCGTCCTGGGCTGCGGCGGCGGGCTCAGCATCTTCCCGCAGGAGGGAAGGAGGACGAGGAACGCGGCGAGGAGGGAGAGCGACGGGAGGCGCCTCCTCCCCGCCGCGAGGCGGGCGCCGATCGGTGCGTTCGCGCTCATGGGACCCCCGTGATCGTCAGGCCGAGGAAGTGCTGCATCACGACGAGCGCGCGGAGCGTCACCCACCGGGAGAGCTCCCCCTCGCGCTCGAGGGGAATCGGAAGAGGCACGCCGACCGGACGCTCCAGCTTGAAGCGCCCGCGATGGTCCGCGCGCGCGGCGAGCCGGCCCAGCGCCTCGTCGAGGCCCGGCGTGCGCGGCGCGCCGGCCGCGACGAGGGCCCCGAGGATCTCCAGCAGGTCGGACGCGTCTCCGACGCCGATCCCGGTCTTCTGGGCCTCCACGGAAAGCGCGGGAAGCTCCACCGCCGTGGCCCGCTCGACGCAGAACGCGATCGCGTTCTGCAGGAGCGCCGACCGCTTCGCCTCCGGGACCCCGGCGAGGACGAGGAGGTCCCCGGCCACGCCCTCGGAGGCGCTGTCGGAGCCGACCCGGCGCCGCGCGAGGTGCTCGGCCGCCGAGTGGAGCCGGTCGTCCTCCGCGTAGCCGAGGCGGAGCAGGGCCCGGCAGGCGGCGACGAAGCCGCTTCCCACCGTCGGCGACTCGCCCCTCTCGATCTCCACGAAGACCCGCTCCCAGCGGGCGAGGAGGAGGTCGGCCGCGTGCTGCAGCTCGGGCACGTCCGCGTCGCAGCCGATTTCGAGGAGGAGGAGGACGAACGACGTCCCGGCGTCGACCGGCGCGGCGAAATCGGCCGGGGCGCCGACGGGGAGCATCCCGCGCAGGTGCGGGAGCGCGTCGCGCAGGAACGGGTCGCGCAACAGGCTCTGGCGCGCCTTCCGCCGCTCGATGTCCTTCGGCGGGCGGTGCAGGAGGTCGCGGAAGGC
>JAKLER010000045.1 GCA_022711615.1 Acidobacteriota bacterium | reverse complement strand
GCGAGGACACCGTCCTGGCGAACGGGATGCCGGCCGCGTTCTCGTTCGCGCTCCCCCCGCTCGTCGCCGCGGCGCCCGCCGCCCCAGGACCTGCGGAGGCCGGTTCCGGCGCTTCCCTCCCGTCCGCCGCCGGCGTCGCGAGCGGCGTCGCCGACGCGCGCGACGAGGGACGCGGCTCGGCCTACGCCGACAAGGCGAAGGGGGCTGCGTACCGGATGAAGGCGACGCCCGACCTGCTCCCGCTCCGCGAGCGGCGAACCTCGCGGGGCGGCGCGAGCGCGAGCGCGGCGGTCGCGAAGAGCTGGCGGGTCTCGTTCGAGAAGCTCGGCGACGCCCGCTACCTCTCGCACCGGAACGTCATGGACGTCCTCGAAAGAGCGCTCCGCGCCGCGCGCGTCCCCGTCCGCTATACCGAGGGCTTCAACCCGCACATCCGCCTCTCGATGGGGCCGGCGCTCCCGCTCGGCTCCGAGTCTCGCCACGAGCTCTTCGACCTCGACGTCGTCGAGCCGCTGACGCCCGAGCACCTCGCCGCCGTCAACGACCGCCTCCCGCCCGGCATGCGGCTCCTCGGCTGGACGGAGCTGCCGCCCGGCGCACCGTCCCTCGGGAAGGCGGCGACGGAAGGGGTCTACCGCTTCACGCTGCCGAACGGCGAGGTGATCGTCGAGCGGCTGCGCCTCTCGGGCGAGGGGGCGACGACGCCGAAGCGGCACATCGAGACGACGTGGGGCCTCGCCCCTGAGGACCAGCACGCCATCCGCGTCGTCCGCGAGGAGACGGTCCTGACGCGCTGAGCGCGCGACGGAGAGGGAGCGCCATGCCGTTCACGATCCGCTGCCACGCGACGTTCGAGGCCGCCCACCACCTGCGCGACTACGTCGGAGGTCCGGAGCCGGTCCACGGGCACTCCTGGAAGGTCGAGGTCGCCCTCGGGACCGACGCGCTCGGCGACTACGACCTCTCCGTCGACTTCGTCCCGACGGAGCGGCTCGTGAAGGAGCTGGCCGCGCGCCTCCACGACCGCGACCTCAACGGCGTCCCGCCGTTCGACGTGAGGAACCCGACCGCCGAGAACGTCGCGCTCTGGTTCGCGGACGAGGTGCGGAGAGCGGGCGTCCTGTCGGGGGGCACGCGCCTGGAGGAGGTCACGGTCTGGGAGGGCCCGCGAAACTCCGTCACCTGGAGGCCCTGACCACCCCGGGAGGCGGGCCGCGCTCCGGCCCGCCCCCCTCCGCCGGCCCCTACCTGCCCGAGGCGGTTCCCAGGGACGGCAGCCCCATCCCGACGGCCGCCCTCGCGGCCTCGGGGAGCTCCTCGGGCACGACCGCGGGACGGGGGCGGTACGTCGGGAGCGGGACCGCCTTGCCGCCCGCGTAGATCGGGTGGCGCCCCTTGTCGCGGTACCAGTCGGCGAGCGTGGCCGTCTGGTGCATCTCCTCGATGATCTGCCTCCAGCCGGCGCCCGTGTTGTAGGCGCAGAAGGAGATCTCTCCGAGCTGCGTCCCGTACGGGATGATGCACATCTCCGTCCGGCGGAAGTCGTAGTTGAAGAGGTCCTGGAACCACATCCCGGCGACGAGGAGGACGCGCCAGGGGTAGCGGCCCGACTTCGCGATCCCCATCGACTTGCCGGTGTGGCCGTCCATGATCCGGAGCGTCTCGAGGACGCCGAGGTTCTTCGGCACGCCCGCGGGCCGGATGTTGCGCGCCGTGGCGAGGACGGCCTGGAGGACCGTCAGGAATCGTCCGCGCGCCGCGTCCGTGATGACGGTCAGGTCGCGCAGGAGCCGGTCGACGTCGAGAAGCTGCGTCACGGGGACGGCGTCGCCGGACTTCTCGTGGACGAGGACCATCGTCGCGATGCCGCAGTTCGGGTGGCAGCCGCACTTCAGCGAGCCCCACTCGGCCTCGAGGCCGCCGAGGAGGTCGCGCAGGTCGGAGAAGGGCCCCGAGGCCGAGAGCGGGAACCAGTCCCGCATCGGCTCTCCCAGGCCCGCCTGCGCCTTCACGTCGTTCGCCAGGTGCGAGAGCGTGTAGCGCTGCCTCTTTCGGGTCTCGTCGTCGACCTCCTCGTCCCGGCCGGTGAAGGAGACCGGCTGGAACGAGAGAGCGTTGATCTTGTCGATATTCCGGATCGCGAACCGGATGATGTCGCCGACCTGGTCGTTGTTGATCGAGTTGACGATCGTGATGACGAGCGTGACGTCGACGCCGGCGGCCTTCAGGTTCTCGAGCGCGCGCAGCTTGACGTCGTAGAGGTTCCCGACTCCCCGGTGCTGGTTGTGCTCGTTGCCGACCCCGTCGAACTGGAGGTAGACGAGGCGGAGCCCCGCCTCGGCCGCGGCCTTGGCGAATCCGGGCTCCTGCGCGAACCGGATGCCGTTCGACGCGCACTGGACGGCGAAGTAGCCGATCTCCTTCGAGTAGCGGATCGCCTCGAGGAAGTGGGGCGAGAGCGTCGGCTCGCCGCCCGAGAACTGGACGGAGAGCTGGCGCCGCGGCTTGATGGACGCGGCGTTGTCGAGGATCTGCTTCACGTCGTCCCAGGTCAGCTCGTGGACGTAGCCGACCTGGTTCGCGTCCATGAAGCAGGGGTTGCACATCATGTTGCAGCGGTTCGTCAGGTCGACGGTGAGGACCGCGCCGCGGCCGTAGCGCATCGAGGACGAGCCGTGCTCGTGGAGCGCGTCCTTGCCGATCTTCACGTCCCGCCCGAAGAAGTTCCCCTCGAGGCGGCGGTAGAAGTCGACGTCGTTCGACATCAGGTCCTCGAACGTGCCGTGCTTCGGGCACGTCTTGACCATCCAGATCTCCTGGCCGCGCTGGACGATGTCGGCCGGGATCTCGCCCGGGTGCCCGTCGATCAGGGCCTTCAGGTCCTCCTGCCCCTTCACGATCGCCTCGCGGACCTCCCGCGTGCAGACGGGACAGAGCGAGTCGGTCCTCCGCGGAAACCCGAGCGGCGGCTTCGTGCGTTCGTGGCTCTTCGGCAACGGCTCGGGCGACCACGCCGGGTGGAAGGAGCGGGCCGGGACCCTCCGGTTGACCCACTGGAACCCCTTCCAGGCGACGTCCGCGGCACCTCGCACCGTCGAATAGAAGGCCTCACGCATCATTTCTCGGGTCCTCCCTGAAAGGCGACGCCAGCCCGCTCCGCAGGAGCGGATCGCCGCCTTGCACACTTAGCCGGACAGAATAGCATTCCAGGCGCCTCAGAGCCCGTAGCGGCCGGGAGCGTAGGGCGCGGCCGGGACCGGCGGCTCCTTCCCCGCGACGAGGTCCCCGAGGAGCCGCGCCGCGGCGGGCGCCAGGAGGAGCTCGTCGCTCCCCCAGCCCGTCGCCAGGAAGAGGCCCGCCACGTCCGTCTCTCCCGCCAGCGGAAGGCCGTCCGGCGCCCGGAGCTCGAGGGCGGCCCCGGACTCGCCCGCCTCCCAGGCCGTCGAGCCCGGCACGAGACGCCGCAGCTCCTCGAGGAGGACGGCGAGGCGCCCCGCGCCGCACCGGGCCGTCCGTCCGTCGCGCCCGGGCCGGCCGAGGGCGACGAGCGTCCCGTCCCTTCGGGGGACGAGACGGACTCCGCTCGAGACGAGCAGGCGGCCGGGTCGGTCCGGATCGGAGGACGCGTCCAGCCGGAGCCACGGCCGCACGGACGCCTCGAGCGGAAACGGCGGCAGCCCGGCCTCGCCGCGCTCCACCGCCTCGCCCTCCGCGAGGACGACCGCGGCGGCCGGGAGGAAACCGGCCGGCGTCTCGACCCCGGAGACGCGCCCTCCGGTTCGGGCAACGACCCGCGCGCCGGTCCCCTCGTTCAGCCGGACCCCGGCGCCCCGGCCGGCCAGGACGAGGGCCCGGCCGACCCGCCGCGCCCTCGCCACCCCGTCGCGCGGGAAGGAGAAGGCCGCACGGAGCTCCGGGGCGAGAGCCGGCTCGCGGCCGCGCGCCTCCTCGGGCTCGAGGACCTCGAACGGCATCCCCCGCCTCCGCTGAGCGTCGAGGGCGCGGTCGAGGAGCACCTCTTCCGGCTCGTCGAACGCCACCGTCAGGGCACCCCGCTGGTCGAGCTCGCCCGAGACCCCGGTCTCCTCCTCGAGGCCCGACAGCCAGTCGGGGAAGAGGTCGCGCGCGAAGAGCGCCAGGCGGCCCCCCGCCTCGGGGGTCGCCTCCTCCACGAACGCCTGGGCCGCAACCGGGGCGCCGGGCCCGACCGGGCGGCCGACTCTCCCCGGCGCGAGGAGGACGACGTCGAGGTTGCGTCGCGCGAGCTCGAGAGCGACGGCGGCCGCCGCGAGGCCGGGGCCGCAGACGACGACGTCCGCGGAAGACAGGGTCCGCGTCACTCGACCCGTCCCTCGGCGGCGAGGACGGGGCCCCGGCCGGCGAGCTCGGGCGGCCCCCAGCGGCGCTCCACCCGCACGACGACGGCCCGGCCGACGGCCCGGACCGCGGCGTAGTTCAGGACCGCCGACGCCGCGATCCCGGCCAGCGGGATCAGGTGCGCGAGCGGACGTCCGGCGGACCTCGCCGCGAGCCGCGTCGCGAGCGATTCGGCCAGTCCGACCGTGAGCCTTCGCCCGACCGACAGGCCGGCGCCGGCCGCGAGCCCCGCGACGACCTCGAGGGCGCGCTCCTCCGGGTCGAGCTCGGCTCCGTAAAGCAGGTGCAGCCCGACGATCATCCGGCTCTGGAGGACGATCAGGGTCGTCAGCTCGGGCGCCGTCGCCGCGACGGCCGCCCACCCCGGAGGAACGCTGGCCGCGGCGCCGACGAGCGCGGCCTTCCGGGCCGACGACTCCACCATCAGCGCCGCCTTCCTCCGCGTCGAGAGGTCGGGATGCCGCCGCGAGAGCTCCCGCACCCCGTCGCGGATCCGCTCCACGTCGAGGTCCGTCGAGGCGCGCCGGACGAGGGCGAGGAAGGACTCGGCAATCTTCACGTCGGCTCCGTCGAAGTATCATCGCCCCCGCCCCGCCGCCGGAACAAGGCGGCGCCGGCGACGGCCGCCGAAGGAACAAGGAGGTCCCGTGCACGCGATCCGCCCCGTCCGCTTCGCCCTCGCCCTCTCGCTGGGTCTCGCTCTCGCGGCGACCGCATTCTCGTCCGACGCGGCCACGCCCCAGAAGAAGGGCGCATCGCCCCGGAAGGCCGCGCCGAAGAAGGAGAAGATGGTGTCGTCCACCCCGCGCGACTACGCGAAGACCCTCGCCGTCCTGAAGACCTCCCAGGGAGACGTGACGATCCGGTTCTTCTTCGACAAGGCCCCGGGCCACGTGAAGAACTTCGTCGACCTCGCCGCGCGCGGCTTCTACGACGGCACGCTCTTCCACCGCGTCATCCCGGGCTTCATGGTCCAGGGCGGAGACCCGCTCACGAAGGACCCGAGCAAGAGCGCGCTCTTCGGCACCGGCGGGAACACCGACAAGGCGGGCAAGCCGGTCAACGTGAAGGCCGAGTTCAACGACGTGAGCCACAAGCGCGGCATCCTCTCGATGGCCCGCGCGAGCGACCCGCACTCGGCCTCGTCCCAGTTCTTCCTCGTCGTCCAGGACTCGCCGTTCCTCGACCGCCAGTACACCGCGTTCGGCGAGGTCGTGAAGGGGCTCGAGGTCCTCGACAAGCTCGTCACCGAGTCGAACTCCGACACGTCCGACCCGCGCAGCGGCGGAAAGCCCCGCGCGTACCAGAAGATCCTCAAGGTCGAGCTCGTCGCCGAGGCGGCGCCCGGAAACGCGTGACGCTTCCCGCCCCGGCCGGCCAGGAGGCGCGCGTTCCCTCGGCGTGCTCCCGGTTCGGCCTTCCGGAGTCGGGACCGTTCCAGCTCCTCGCCGGGGACGTCGGACAGAGGAGGTACGTCCGCCTGCGCACCTGGGCCGATGCGACGGTCGTCCTCGTCCTCTACCCCGAGCCGTCCTCTCCGGCGCAGGAGAGGTGGCGCCGGATCGGGGAGGCGCTCGCACGCGAGGGCCTGCGCGTCCCGGCTCTCCTCGACGACGACCCCGCCTCCGGGACCGCGCTCGTCGAGGACCTCGGCGACCGCGACCTGGCGGCGGATCTCCGCGAGGCGGCTCCCGACGAGCGCGCGCGCCTGCTCGAGGAGGCCGAGGAGCTCCTCGCTCCGCTTCGCGGGATGGCGCCCGAGGCCGCGCTCCTCAACCCGCCGTTCGACGCGGCCTTCCTCGCCTCGGAGCTCGGGCACACGCGCCGGTGGGCGCTCGAGGGCGACGGCGCGCGTCCGCTCGCGCCGGAGCGCGCCGCCGAGTGGGAGGAGCTCGCGGCCCGCCTCGCCCGGGAAGCGGCCGACGCCTCCCGCGTCGGCGGGCCCGTCCCGACCCACCGCGACTTCCACGCGAACAACCTGATGCGCACCCCCGAGGGGGCGCTGGCGCTGATCGACTTCCAGGACCTGCGCCTCGGCCACCCCGACTACGACCCCGTCTCCCTCCGCTTCGAGCGCGCCGGCGCGCTCGTGTCGTCGAGCGGAGGCGACCGGAGCGAGGCCGTCCTCCTCCAGCGCGCCTGGAAGGTCCTCGGGACGTTCGAGAAGATGCTCGCGCTCGGACGGGAGGTCTACCGGCCGCACCGGGACGCGGCGCTCCGCACGATCCGCGAGCGGACCCGGCCGGACGGGCCGTTCGCGCCGCTCCTCGCGTTCCTGCCCGGCTGAGCGGGTATCATTCCCGCCCTCAGGAGGCCCACGTGCCCAACCTCGGACTCCCCGAACTTCTGGTCCTTCTCTTCATCGTCGTCCTCCTCTTCGGCGTCGGGAAGCTCCCGCAGCTCGGGAAGGGGATCGGAGAGGGGATTCGCAACTTCAAGCAGGCCGTCAAGGACGGCGGCCAGGACTCCGACAAGAAGGAGCCTCCGACCGGCAACGGCTCCGGGAACGGCCCCTCCGCCCCGAAGTGACCTCCGTCGGCCGCCGGGCGCCGGAATAGCGGGCCGCGTCCCGGCGTTTTCCTCGCCGGGCAGGAGCGCGCTCGGAGCCGGAAGCGACCGGCCGGCGCGGCCCGCCCCACGGGAGTCGCCAGCATGAAGATCGCCAAGCGCGTCTTTCTCTTTCTCGCCGTCAACGTCCTCGTCGTCGCGACGATCTCGGTCGTCCTGAGCCTCCTCGGAGTCCGGCCGTACCTGAACGCCTACGGCCTCGACCTGCAGGCCCTCGCCGTCTTCTGCCTCGTCTGGGGCTTCGGCGGCGCCTTCATCTCGCTCGCCCTCTCGCGGGTCATGGCGAAGTGGGGGATGGGCGTGAAGCTCGTCGACCCGGGCACGCCCGACCCCGGCGCGCAGGAGCTCGTCTCCACCGTCCACAGGCTGGCGCAGGCCGCCGGCCTCCGGACCATGCCGCAGGTGGGCGTCTACGACTCCGACGAGGTCAACGCCTTCGCGACCGGACCGACGAAGAACCGTGCGCTCGTCGCCGTCTCGACGGGCCTCCTTCGTCGGATGCGGCGCGAGGAGGTCGAGGGGGTCCTCGGCCACGAGATCGCCCACGTCGCCAATGGCGACATGGTGACGATGACGCTGGTCCAGGGCGTCGTGAACGCGTTCACGATGTTCCTCGCCCGCGTCCTCGCGTTCTTCGTCGCCCAGCTCTTCCGCCGCGGCGACGAGGAAGGGGGCGGCGTCTCCCACCTCGTCTATTTCGTCGCGACGCTCGTCTTCGACATCGCGTTCTCGATCCTCGGCTCCTTCGTCGTCGCCTGGTTCTCGCGCCTGCGCGAGTTCCGCGCCGACGCCGGCGGGGCGCGGATCGCCGGCCGCGACCGGATGATCGGCGCCCTCGAGGCTCTCCAGCGCACCTACGGCATCGTCGACCCGTCGGACCGGCAGGCCGCCGTCCAGACGATGAAGATCTCGGGCCATCCGAAGGGGCTCATGCGCTTCCTCTCGACGCACCCGCCGCTCGAGACGCGGATCGCCCGGCTCAAGATGCTCGCGTAGCCGCCGTTTCGCCCCGTAGTCGCCCGAGAGGCCGGCGCGTCGCGCCGGCCTCTTCCCTATTCGGCTCCGGGCGCGCCGGGCAGAGACGGCTCGGGGGAGGCGCGGAGAGCGCCTCCCCCGTCTGAACCTCGTGGTTCGAGCTCAGGCGGTCCCGGTCATGGCCGGGACCTTCGGCTCACGCGTGGTCCCGGCGCTTCGGGGCGGGCTTCAGACGGAGCAGCGAGATCTTCGCGCGGAGCGTGTTCCGGTGGATCCCGAGGGACTTCGCCGCCTGGCCCATGTTCCCGGAGGCCCGGGTCACGGCCGTGGCGACGTACTTCCTCTCGAATTCCTTCCTCGCCGTCTCGAGGGGGATCCCCTTGGAAACGAGCTCGTCGATGATCCGCTGGAGCTGTCCGTCGAGCATCACGGTGACCTCATCCTCCTCGAAGAAAGGAAGCCCGCTTCGGGCGAAAGGGACGGCAACTTATCACGCGAAGGCGCGCAGCGGAACCTCGCGAGCCGGCTCGCGTCAGAGCGGCCTCGCGCTACTTCAGCTCGACGAAGTCTCCGGCGCGCATCGAATCGACCATCGAGGTGATCTTCGCGACGCAGGTCTTCCCCTTCGTCCAGAGGACGGCGGCCTCGCCGAGAAGCGTCCGGATCGTGCCGCTGTCGTTTCGGGCGCGGTAGACGGTCAGGAAGTCTCCCGGATAGAGACCGTCCTCCTCGCCGAGGTCGAGGAAGACCACCGAGTCGGTCCCGACCGGCGTCGCGCGGTCCTTCACCTCGACGATGCGGCCCGTCACCTTCCCGGACGGCGGGTCGCACTGCGTGAGGGGCGCGCTCGCGCGAACGAGCGGGATCGGGATCGGCTCGAACGGGATCAGGAGGTCGCCGAGGTAGGTCGGCTCGCACGACTCCGTGATCTCGAGGATCGCCGAATCGTCCTGGACGCAGACGACCCGCACCCGCGCCGGCGTCTCGTAGAAGCGCCCGATCGTCGCGGTGTACGAGCCCCACCGGTAGACCTCGTGCGCCGGTCGGATCACCTGGAACTCCTGCCCCGCCATGAGGCCGGCGCGAGCGCCGACGTCGGAGTAGATGATGTCGCCGACGCCGAACATGTGCCGGCTGTCCTCGTACTCCGCGGCGACGATCCGACCCGTCACCGGCTCTTCGTCGACCCCGATCCAGCCGGCGCAGTAGACGTCGTCTTCCCATCCGACCGGGAACGGCGCGGACGTGGAGGTCCTCTCCGTGGGGGCCTGCTCGATCACCGCGGGCGCCGCAGGTGCTTCGACGGCCTCCTGCGGCACGGGGACCGGCGCGGCCTCCCGCAGGCCCCCCGGTCCGGCGGCTGCGGCGGAGAGAGAAATGACGGAACAGGCGAGGACGACCATCGCGGGAACGAACGCGCGCTTCACGGCTCCGACCTCCTCGAGGACGCCGCGGTGCCACCGCGCCCGACGGCCTCGGCTCGATTCTTCCGGACTATCGATGCTAAGTTACCGCAACGCCGACGTTTCTCAAAGCCCCGTCGCGGCCGTGGCGGCGACGGGGGTCTCCGGGAGGCGGGGGACCTTCCGGAGGAACCGGCTCTCGGGATGGTCCCGGCGGAGCCGGTCGAACAGCGCCCGGGCGTCTTCGGTCCGGCCGAGTCGACGCTCGGTCTGCCCGGCCCAGTAGAGCGCCTTGTCCATCCCCGCGTACTCGGGGAAGGCCGCGAAGAGCCCTTCGAAGCGGCTCCGGGCCGCCTGCCAGGCCCCCCGCCGGTAGTAGAAGCGGGCGACGAGGTACTCGTGCTCGGCCAGGAGGTCGAGAATCGCCTTGTAGCGCGCTCGCGCCTCGAACGCGTAGGGCGAGCTCGGGTAGTTCACGACGAGCTCGCTGTAGCTCTGGGCCGCCAGCCGCGTGTTCGCCTGGTCCCGGTCGGGCTTCTCGGCCTGGCGGTCGGAGACCTGCGCGAGCCGGAAGAGCGCGTAGTCCGACCTCGGATGGGACGGGTAGCGGCTCCGGAAGTCCTTGAAGCGGGCCTGCGCCTCGGCGTACCCCGTGGCGGACTTCTCCTCCAGGAAGGAGTCCGCGAGGCGGAGCGCCGCCTGCTTGCCGAGCGGGTCGTTCGCGTAGTTCTCGGCCACGAACCGCAGGTACTGCCGCCCCATCTCGAACTTCCTCTTCGTCACGAGGGCGTCCCCCTGCGCGTAGGCGTCCTCCTTCGACATCGTCAGGAGCTCCCGCGTGACGCGGGACGGGTCGCTCGAGGAGCAGGCGCCGGCCCCGAGCACGGCGAGGCCGAGGAGGACGGACGCGGCGGTCATGCGGTGGATGCGATGGGCCATTCTCTTCTCCGGATTCAGCCCGGCTGCGGCTCGGGCGAGGCGACGACGAAGGACAGGGTGTCGCGAAGGCCGACGGGGGCGCCGGCGAGCGGGTACTGCCGAAGGATCGTCCCGGCGGCGGCCCCTTCGTAGGGCTGGGCCTTGACGCCCCCGAGGCGGAAGCCGCGCGCCTCGAAGGCGAGGCGCACCCGCTCGAAGTCGCGGCCGATCAGGTCGGGCATGACGTAGAGGACGTCGGGAGCACCCCGGTTCACGAGGACGTCCACGGGCGTCTCCGGCTCCGTGGGCGCCCCGGGGACGACCCCCTGCGCGACGACGCCCTGGGGACCGGGGAGCCGCACGGCCGAGACCGCCCCCGCGACGAGACCTTCGCGCGTGAGCGCGAGGGCGGCCGTTCGTGCCGTCAGGCCGGCGAGGTCGGGAGTCCGGATGATCCGCGGGCCGAGGGAGAGGAAGACCCGAAGGTCCTGCCCCGCCTTGACGGCCATCCCGGCCGCCGGGCTCTGCCCCCGGACCCTGTGGGCCGGGATCTCCTCGTCGAACCCCTCCTGCGAGCCGTCGACGACGACGCGGAGCCCCCGCTCGGCCGCGAGGGCCGTCGCCTCGTCGACCGACCTTCCCGTCAGGTCGGGGACCTCCTCCGCCTTCCCGAGGACGAACCGGGAGAACGAGATCCATGCGGCCGTTCCGAGAATTCCGGCGAGGAGGAGGGCGTAGAGGATCCGTGCCAGAACGCCGCTCATTCGCGCGGACTTTAGCAGGGGGCGTGCCTTGACCCGCTCCTCCGGGGCGAGGAGACTCCGTCTCCATGGTCGAAACCCCTCGGACGACCCGATCCCGCGGCGCGGCCGCGACGCCCGCCCTCCCGCTCGCGCGGGCGGACCTCCACGTTCACACCAACGCCTCCATTTTCAAGTACTTCAAGGCGGCCAACAGCCACGACTCCTACAACGACCCGGAAGAGGTCTACCGGCTCGCGAAGGCGCGCGGGATGGACTTCGTCACGTTCTCCGACCACGACTCGATCGAGGGGTGCCTGCGCTTCCAGGACCGCCACCCCGACCTCACAGACTTCTTCGTCTCCGTGGAGGTCGAGACCTGGTTCCCGAAGACGGGGCACCGGATCCACGTCAACGTCTTCGACCTGACCCGCCAGCAGCACGCGGTCATCGACCGGAAGAGGAGGAGCATCTTCGACCTCGTCGAGTACCTCCGGGCGGAGGACCTCCTCTTCTCGGCGAACCATCTCTTCCAGTCGTACCGGATGCGCCAGGCCCCCGAGGTCTTCTTCGAGACGATGCTCTCCCTCTTCGACGTCTTCGAGGTGAAGAACGGCTCGATGGCCTACCAGCACAACGCCCTCGTCGAGGACCTCCTGCTCGTGGCGAAGGAGAAGAGGGGGAGCCTCGCGCTCGTCGGGGGTTCCGACGCGCACACCTACCCGCCGATCGCCTCCGTCTTCACGATGGCCCCGGGGAAGACCTGGCAGGAGTTCCTCGCCTCCATCCGGCGCGGCGAGTGCTTCTCGTGGGGCTCGGAGATGGGGTTCACGAACGTCCTCGGGGACGTCTACCGGAGCATCGGCAAGCATTACCGGGAGGTGACGAAGCTCCGGAACCCCGAGTACTCGACCCGCGAGAGGGCGCAGCACCTCTTCTTCTCGATCGCCTCCCTCCCGATCTTCGCGACCGGCTTCCCGGCCGCCGTCCTCAGCCTCAACTACGCCAAGCAGGTCGCGCTCTCGAAGAACCTGAAGTGGCGTTTCACGAGGACGGGGCTCGCGCGGCCGAGGGAAGGGTGAGGCGCCGGCTCGCCGGGACGGGACCCCTCGTCGGCGCCCACATGAGCGCCGCCGGCGGCCTCGTCCGGGCCGTCGAGCGGGCAGCCGCCGCCGGCTGCCGGACGCTCCAGGTCTTCACGAAGAACTCGAACCAGTGGGACGGCAAGCCCGTCGTCGCCGGAGAAGCCGCCGCGTTCCGGAAGGCCGCGGCCGACGCCGGCCTCGCCCCGCTCGTCGCCCACTCCGCCTACCTCATCAACCTCGCCTCGCCCGACCCCGTCGTCCGCACCCGCTCGGTCGGGGCGCTCGTCGACGAGATCGAGCGGTGCGACGCGAACGGCATTCCCTATCTCGTCCTCCACCCCGGCTCGCACGGCGGCGACGGCGAGGGGGTCGGCCTCGACCGGATCGCCCGCGGCCTCGACGAGGCCGCGGCGAAGTGCCCGTCCTCGGGGACCACCGTCCTCCTCGAGACGGCCGCCGGCCAGGGGGCCTGTCTCGGCCACGACTTCGCGCACCTCGCGGCGATCTTCGAGCGCGCCGACAGCCGCCCGCGCCTCGCCCTCTGCTTCGACACCTGCCACGTCCACGCCGCCGGCTACGACGTCGTCACGAAGGACGGCTGGCGGAAGACGCTCGACGAGCTCGACGCCTCCTGCGGGCTCGGCCTCGTGAAGGTGATCCACGCGAACGACTCGAAGAAGGAGCGCGGCTGCCGCGTCGACCGCCACGAGCGGATCGGCCACGGAGCGATCGGCCTGAAGGGTTTCGCGAACCTGATGACCGAGCGCGCCTTCGAGGAGGTCCCGAAGATCCTCGAGACCCCGAAGGACGAGGAGGGGACGTGGGACCGCGACGGGCTCGCCGCCCTGAGGAAGCTCGCGCGCCGAAAGGCCGGCTGAAAGGGGCCGGGGACCGGAGACCGCGGGCCGCCCCGCGCCGACCTTTCGTCGATTCCTCGGGGGCCGCTCCCGGGGTCGCCTGTGAGACGCCCCGCCCCTCCTGCTGCCCCCCGGGGATGGGGGTCTGGTCTACACTTTACAGTCTGCTGGCCAGGGGACACCGAGCGCGAACGCCCTCCGCGGGGATCGGCGTGCGCGGGACCCTCAGGCCGCCGAGCGCCGGAAGCGGAGGAAGACGAACGCGCTGTAGCCCGCGACGAGCGTGAGGGCGAGGAGGAGGACGACGAGGAGCGAGGTCAGGACGTCCGGGCTCGCCGCGGAGCTCGCGATCGTCAGGCTCTCGCCGGCGCCGCCCCGCCCCGGGACGAGCGCGGGATAGAGCCCCTGCCCGACGATCCCCCAGAGGGCGGCGATCGAGAGCGAGGAGGCCCCGAGCGCGAGGGCCGGCCGCCCCGCCTTCACGAAGTACGGGAGCGCGACGAGGGACGCGAGCATCACGACGGGCGCGATCCAGGTGAGCGGGTGGTGATACGGCTCCCAGAGGTGGGGCGCGGCGAAGAGCGAGGAGACGCCGGTGAGGCCGTGGAGCGCGACCGCGGTCACCCAGGCGCGCAGGACGACGTCTTCGCCCTCGCCCGCGCGGAGGTTCAGCCAGCAGGCCCCCTGGAGCGCGAAGAGGGCGACGGCATCCGCCGCCACGACGAGCGCGAACGGCGACAGCAGGTCTCCGAACGAGGCCGTGCTTCGCCCCGCCTCGTCGAGCGGGAGGCCGAGGAGAACGTTCCCGAGCATCAGGCCGAGGAGGAAGGCGGCGGGGGCGCTCAGCGCCCCGAACGCGACGTCGCGAGACCTGTCGGCGGGCTCCGGCCCCCTTCCCCTGCCGAGCGCCACGGCCCGGAGGACGAAGACGAGCGCGAGGAGGGCGAGCAGGCCGCCGAAGGCCGACGTCACCGCCGCGCGGACCGGCGGGAACGCGGCGAAGAGGGCCGCGAGCCCTGCGACGAGCCAGAGCTCGTTCCCGAGCGTGGCCGGGCCGAGAGTGCCGAGCCGCCTCCGGCGCGTTTCGTCGTCCCCCGGCCGCGACAGCACGAGCGTCCCGACGCCGCCGTCGATCGCGTCGAGCACCGAGTACCCGGCGAAGAGGACGCCGACCACGAGGAACCACGTCGTCTGCAGGTCCATCATCGGAGCACCTCCACCCGGCTGCGGTTTCGCCCTCAGGTTAGCGCCGGCGTCGGCGCGGGGACAGAGAGAAGCGCGGTTCCCGGGCCGAGCTCTCCCCGGGGCGTCCCCTCAGCGGACGCGCCAGATCCCCGTGCCGCGCCCCGGCAGGTAGACGCGAATCGCCTCGGGGGCGCCGCTCGGGTCCGCCGCGCCCGGATCGGCGAAGACCCGCTCGAACGTGCTCCCCGGCACGACGAACGGGCCGGCCGACTGGAAGGAATCCGACAGGTTGTGGACGACGAGGACGGTCTCCCCGGCGGACCTCCGGAGGAACGCGAGGAAGGGCGTGACCCCGTCCGTCCTCGAGACGAGGGTGGTCTCGCCCTTCCGGAGAGCCTCCGACGAGGCCCGCGCGCGGATGAGGTTCCGGTATCGCGAGTGGAGCGAGGAGGGGTCGTTCTTCAGCGCGGCGACGTTCGCGGTCTCGCGCCCCGGAGCGAACGGGAACCAGGGCGTCCCGGTCGTGAAACCGCCGCCGGGTGTCCCGTCCCACGGCATCGGCGTCCGCTTCGACTCGTCGCCCCCGGTCGTCCCGTTCTCGAGGCCGACCTCCTCGCCGTAGTAGAGGAACGGCGCGCCCGGCAGCGTCAGGAGGATCGCCGCAGCGCTCCGGAGACGCCCCGCGTTCCGGCCGAGCTGCGTCGCGAGGCGCACCTGGTCGTGGTTCGTCAGGAACGGGGCGTCGATCGCGCCGGCCGGATAGACCCGGCCCACCTCCTCGAGCTTCGCCGCGACCGGCGCGGCGTTGCCGGAGGAGACCGCCTTGAGGACCAGGTCGGAGAGCGGGAAGTTGAAGCTCGCGGGGAGCTCGTCCCCGCCCGGGACGGACTTCGAGCCGTAGTAGGTCGCGATCACGGAGGTGTCGGCCCAGTTCTCTCCGACGACGAACGCCTGCGGCTTCACGCGCCGGACGTGCGCCGCGAACGCCTTCAGCGCCGCGTGCGTCTCGGGCGTGTCGGCCTGCCCTCCCCCCGCGCCCGCCTCGACGAGGTAGCGCGTCGCGTCGAGGCGGAATCCGTCGACGCCCCGCTCGAGCCAGAGGGCCGAGATCCGCCGCATCTCCCCGCGGAGGCTCGCGCTCCGCCAGTTCAGGTCGGGCATGCCGCTCCAGAAGACTCCGTAGTAGAAGGCGTCGCCGCTCCGGTGCCAGGTCCCGGCGTTGCCGCCCCACGGCTGCTTCCAGCCCGGGTCCGTTGCGCTCCAGACGTACCAGTCGCGGTAGGGCGACGCCGGCGAGGAGGAGGCCGCCACGAACCACGGGTGCTGCGAGCTGCTGTGGTTGACGACGAGGTCGACGATGACCCGCATCCCCCGCCGGTGCGCCTCGTCGAGGAGCCGCAGGAAGTCGGCGTTCGTGCCATAGTCCGGCTCGATCTTCAGGTAGTCGGTGGTGTCGTAGCCGTGGTAGCTCGGGGACTCGAAGACCGGCATGAGCCAGAGGGCGTCGACGCCGAGGTCGGTCGTCGTCGCCGGGTCGCCGTCGTTGAGGTCGTCGAGGCGCGAGATCAAGCCCGGCAGGTCGCCGATGCCGTCGCCATCGGAGTCCTGGAAGCTCCGGACGAAGACCTCGTAGAAGACGGCGCCGCGGGCCCACTCGTGGTCCCAGCCCGCCGAGGCCGCGCGGGAGGGAGCCGGGACGACCTCCCTCTCGGACGGCGAGCTGCCGCAGGTGAGGGCGGCGAGCGCCATCGGGACAACGAGCGCGAGTCGCGTCGAACGCATGGGGACCTCCGGGCCGTGGCCCGCGGGAAGCATATCGGAGGGGCGAGACCGTGAGCGGCTTCGACGCGGCCCGCCTCGGCGCCCTCGTGCACGACCTCCTCGCCGTCGTGAGGCGGCGCCCGGCCGACCTCCTCCCGTTCGAGGAGGTCCGCGAGCGCCTCAAGCTCAGCCGCGTCGTCGACCGCGGGACGTCCGACGTGCCGCTCGAGAAGATCGTCGGAACGTTCGGGCGGCGCGGCGAGTTCAACCGGGCGTTCCTTCCCCGTTCCGAGGCGCTCCGGGAGCGGTGGGAGGACGTGAAGGACCTCGCCGAGGGGGCCGCGGGGTTCCCTCCCGTCGAGCTCTACCTCGTCGGCGACGCCTACTTCGCCGTCGACGGGCACCACCGCGTCTCCGTGGCCCGCTCGCTCGGCGCGCGGACGATCGAGGCGCACGTCCTCGAGTTCCTCACGCCCGTCCCTCTCGGCCCCGACGCCTCGCTCGAGGACGTCCTCCGGAAGGAGGGGCTGGCCGACTTCCTCGAGGCGACCGGCCTCGTCCCGTCGTCTCCCGACGAGTTCCGGGTGACCCACCCGGGCGACTACGCGGAGATGCTCGAGCACATCGCGGTCCACCGCTACTTCCTCGGCCAGGAGCACTCGCGGTGCGCGTCGTGGGAGGAGGCCGTGCGCTCCTGGTACGAGACGTTCTTCCGCCCGATGACGGAGACGATCCGCGCGAGCGGCGTCCTCGCGGATTTCCCCGCTCGAACGGAGGCGGACCTCTACCTCTTCGTCGCCCGGCACCTCCACGCGCTCCGGGAGCGCTGGGGCGACGGTGTCGCGCCGGCCCGCGCGGTGAAGCACCTCCGCCTCCAGACGAAGCGGAGCCGGTCGCGGAACGCGAAGGGCTGAGCGGGGTCAGCCGCCGTTCGGGCCGTTCCCGGCCGGGGCCGGACGGAAGCGTCCCGTCAGCGTCGCGAGCTCGCGCAGCCAGGCGGCGCGCTCCCCGTTGAAGTCCCACTTCCGCGCCCGGTACGCCCAGTTGTCGGCCCCCTTCCCCGGCGTGTTCATCCGCGCCTCGCTCCCGAGGCCGAAGACGTCCTGCACCGGGAGGATGGCCAGCCGTGCCACCGAGGCGTAGGCCGCCCTCACGAAGGTCCCGATCGGGTCGGTCCCGTCGCCTCCGAGGTAGGCGCGCACGCGATGACGCGTCGCGTCGTCCGCCTTCTCCCACCAGCCGCGGGTCGTGTCGTTGTCGTGCGTCCCGGTGTAGACCACGCCGTTCGGGGCGTGGTTGTGCGGCTGGTAGTCCTCGTCGTCTCCGCCGAACGCGAACTGGAGGATCTTCATGCCGGGCAGGTCCAGCGCGGCCACGAGCGCCTTCACGTCGGGCGTGATCTCGCCGAGGTCCTCCGCGACGAGGTCGAGCTCCCCGAGCTCGGCGGCGAGGGCGTCGAACAGCTTCCGGCCCGGCCCCTCCTGCCAGGAGCCGGCGATCGCCGTCTCGGCATCGGCGGGGACGGCCCAGTAGCCGGCGAAGCCGCGGAAATGGTCGAGGCGGAGGAGCTCCGTGAGCCGGAGGTTCGCCCTCATCCGCTCGACCCACCAGCGGTAGCCGTCCCGCTCGAGGACGTCCCAGCGGTAGAGCGGGTTCCCCCAGAGCTGGCCGGTCTCGCTGAAGTAGTCGGGCGGGACGCCCGCGACCCGGACCGGGTCCCCCTCCGCGTCGAGCTCGAAGATCTCGGGGTGCGCCCAGACGTCGGCGCTGTCGCCGGAGACGTAGATCGGGACGTCGCCCAGGATCCGGACGCCCCGCGCGTGGGCGGCGTCCTTCACCCTCTCCCACTGCCGGAAGAAGAGGTACTGGAGGTACGCGTGCCAGGACGTCTCCTCCGCGAGCTCCCTCTCGGCGCGCGCGAGGGCTG
Organism: Acidobacteriota bacterium; assembly: GCA_022711615.1. Taxonomy (GTDB): domain Bacteria; phylum Acidobacteriota; class Thermoanaerobaculia; order UBA5066; family UBA5066; genus UBA5066. The sequence goes on along the minus strand of JAKLER010000045.1, from coordinate 2,161 downwards.
CGGACCTCCGGAGCCGGAGCTCCTCCGGCCACTCGCGGAAGGCGGCCCCGCCGTAGCGTCCCTTCAGCGCCATGAAGAGCGCCCAGTCGCGGAGCCAGTAGCCGTGCGCCGAAGCCTCCGCGAAGCCCTGCAGCCCGGCCCGCAGGTCCGCCGGAGCGTCGGTCCGGAAGCGCCGCCACGACTCGCGCAGGAGCCCCTCCTTCCAGGGGATCACGCGCTCGAAGTCGACGCGGTGCTCGGGGAACCCGGGGGCCCCGTCGAGCGCCGAGGCGGGGAGGAGGCCGTCGGCGACGAGAAGCTCGGGCGACAAGAGCATCGGGCTGCCAGCAAAGGCCGAGAGCGTCCCGTACGGCGAGTTCCCGAAGCCGGTCGGGCCGAGAGGCAGCACCTGCCAGACCGACTGGCCGGCGGAGGCGGCCCAGTCGAGGAAGGCGTCGCATTCCGGCCCGAGGTCGCCGATCCCGAACCGGCCCGGCAGGGACGTCGGATGGAGGAGGAGGCCCGCGGCGCGCGTTCTCATCCGGAGGATCCTATCCGTTGCCGGCAACGCTTCGCCGGCTGCCTCCGTAAAAGAGTGCGGGGAATGAAACGGGGACGACTCTCCCGGCTCGCGCTCGCGGTGGTGCTCCTGCTGGCCGCCGCGAGCGTTCTTTTGGGCTGCCGCGGCGCCCGGGCCGGCGACGGCCCCCTCCCGGCGACGCCGGACGCCGACGGCCTCCGGCCGCTCCTCCTGACGGGAGAGCTCGCCGCCCTTCGCTCGGCCGACCTCTTCGTCCCCGAGACGCCGCTCTGGGAGCTCCAGCTCCGCTTCCTCGAGGAGGACGGCGCCGCCGTGAAGGCGGGCGACCGCGTCGCCGAGTTCGACGCCGGGAACCTCGCCTCCGAGCTCGAGCAGAAGCGGATCGCCGCGATCGAGGCGGAGACCGAGCTCGTCCGCTTCGACGCGGACCGGGAGGTCGCCGAGCTCGCACGGGAGCAGGCCGTCCTCGCCCGGACGACCGACCTCGAGAAGGCCCGTCTCGACGCCGACCTCCCGCCCGAGCTCCGCTCCCGGCGGGACCACGAGGAGAAGCAGCTCGCCCTCCGCCGCGCGCGGACGGAGCTCGAGAAGGCCCGGGAGGACCTCGCCGGGTACCGCGCGGCGGCGGCGGCCGACCGCGCCACGAAGCTCATCGCCCTGGAACGCTCGCGCGCCGAGCGCGACAAGCTCGAGGCGGCCGTCGCCGCCCTCACTCTCCGCGCGCCGAAGGACGGCGTCTTCCTGGTCGCCGAGAACCCGCGCGAGAGGAAGAAGTTCCTGACGGGCGACACGCTCTGGCCCGGCCTCGCGCTCGCGCGCATCCCCGACCCCGGGGCGCTCCGCGTCGACGCGCTCCTCTTCGACGTCGACGACGGCCGGGTCCGTGCGGGCGACGCCGCCGTCGTCGTCCCCGACACCTTCCCCGACCGCCGTCTTCCGGCCCGGGTCGCCTCCGTCGCCCCGGTCGCGCAGCCGATCGGGCGCGGTTCGCCGCGGATGGCCTTCCGCGTCCAGGTCGACGTGACCGGAGGGGAGCTCGGCGGGCTCCGCCCCGGCATGTCCGTCCGCGTCGAGACGCCTCCCGCGCCGACGGGGTCCGTCGCGGCCGACCCGAGCCCCGTCCCGCTCTCACCTCCCGACCTCGCGAGCGCGCGCCGCACGAAGGCCGAGATGCGCGACCTCGTCCTCTCCGTCGAGCTGAAGGGCGAGCTCGCCGCGCTCGACGGCGAGCCGATCGGCCCCACGCGCCTCCCCGACGTCTGGGACTACAGGATCTCCTTCCTCGCGCCCGAGGGCTCCGAGGTGAAGAAGGGGCAGCCCGTCCTCCGCTTCGACACGACCGCGGTCTCCCAGCAGCTCGAGGAGAAGCGTGCGGAGGCCGAGTCGGCGGCCAAGCAGATCGAGCGGCGGCGCCGGACGCTCGCGCTCTCCCGCGCCGACCTCGAGCTGCAGAAGGCCCAGGCCGAGGCGCGCCGCGCGAAGGCGGCTCTGAAAGTCGACGTCCCCCCGGAAATTTCCGGCGCGATCGAGCTGACGAAGGCGCGCCTCGACCTCGCGCTCGCGGAGGCGGAGTCGGCCTCCGTCACGCGCCGCCTCGAGGCGGCCGAGCGCGCGGCACGCGCCGAGCTCTCGATCCTCGAG
>JAKLER010000449.1 GCA_022711615.1 Acidobacteriota bacterium | reverse complement strand
GTCGGCCCTCCGCCCCCGGACCCGCTCCCGGTGGGCCCGGTACTCCTCTTCCGTCATGGAGAGCGCCGAGAGGAGGTGCGCGAGCCGGCGGGCCTCCTCCTCCCCGCGCGCGACGATCTCCGCCGCGCGGCCGAAGCCCATCGAGGGGATGTCCCCGACGCGGGGGGAGAGGACGACGTTCGCGCGCGGGGCGGCCTCCGAGACGTTCCGCACGACCGGCAGGCTCGTCATCCGGGAGAGGACGCCCCCGAACGACTTCAGCCTCTCCGGGTCGAACTTGTCGCTCGAGACGTCGACGGCGATGACGACGTCGGCCCCCAGGTCGCGCGCCTCGCCGACCGGGAGGTTCTCCACGAGCCCGCCGTCGACGAGGAGACGCGCGCCCCGCGGGACCGGCGAGAAGACGCCCGGGATCGACATGCTCGCCCGGATCGCCTCGGCGAGGCTCCCGTCGGAGAGGACGACCTTCTCTCCCGTCGCGATGTCCGTCGCGACGCATCGGAACGGGATCGGCAGGTCGTCGAACTTTCCGATGCCCACCGTCCCGAGCGTCAGAGACTTGAGGAGGAAGCCCAGCTTCTGCCCGGCGATGAGCCCGGAGGGGAACGCGATCCCCCGCGGGGTCAGGCCCATTTCGAGGTCGACGTAGCTCGGCACCTCGTCCTGCTTCCGACGAAACGAGAGGCGGTCACGCGACGGGCGGTCGTCGAGGATGTCCTCCCAGTCGATCGTGCCGAGGAGCCACTCCATCTCGGGCGGCGACATCCCGGCGGCGAAGAGCCCTCCGACGACCGAGCCCATGCTCGTCCCCGTGACGACGTCGACCGGGATCCGCAGCTCGTGAAGGACCTTCAGGACGCCGACGTGGGCGAGCCCGTGGGCCGAGCCTCCCGACAGGACAAGACCGACCGTCGGCCTGTCCGTCGGCTTCCTCTCCGGCTGCGCGGCGGCAGGCGACGCGCAGAGGACACCCGCCAAAGCGATCGCTCCCCAAGCGGTCCGGGACATCGGCGCATCATAGCCGTGCGTGGGAACCGCCGACCGAGCGACACTACCGTCGAACCTTCGCCTTCAATCCACCCCTGCAGGAGGACCCCGGATGCCCAGACACTCCTCGTCCCTCGCCCTCGCGGTTCTGCTTCTCGTCTCGCCGTCCGCCGGCGCCGCCCCGCCGCCGAACGACACCTGCCCCGCCGCCATCACGATCTCCGGGCTCGAGCTCCCGTACACCCAGATGCTCGAGACCGTCCTGGCCACCTCGGACGGCGATCCCGCGATGCCGTGCGCGACCTCGACCCCGGGGAAGTCGGTCTGGTTCAAGTTCCAGCCGGCCACCTCCGACTCCTACGTCTTCGAGACCGGCGGGAGCACGCCCGCCGACTACCAGCCGATCCTCGCCCTGTACACGGGCGGCTGCGCCGGGCTCACCCCCGTCGCGGGAGCGTGCGGCCGCGGCCGGCTCGTCTCCTTCCTCGAGGCCGGCGCGACGTACTACCTCCTGGTCGCCGGCGACGCCATCGTCGTGAACCCCGCCATTCGGATCGCCCTCGACGGCGTCGACCTCTGCCCGGGCGGGCCCGGGCCGGGCGGCGGCGGCTGCGGCGGCGCGATCTCCGTCCGCGTCGGAGACGCGCTCTCGGCCCGCGCCTACAACGAGCTGAACGACACCCTCCTCCTCACCGGAGCCTTCAGCTGGGACCTCGGCCAGAACGCCTCCCCCGCCGGCTCGACGAGCCCGTCGGTCGCCTTCCAGTACACGGCTCCGGTCGCGTCGACGAACGTCATCCTGAACTGGACGCCTCCGGGGCAGAGCCCGATCACCCGCCAGCTCCCCATCTCCGTCGGCGCGGCCGGGAACCTCGTGGCGACCTCGGACGAGCCCGGGGCCCCCGTCCTCTTCGCGGCGGGCGAGACGGCGACCCTCCCTTCACCGGGAGGGATCCTTCGCCTCTCCGTCCAGAGGAACGCGCCCGACTGGCGGTACAACAGCCTGATCCCCTCGGTCGCGAGCACGAAGAACGCCGCCGGCGTCCCCTTCGTCTCCGACCTCTCCCTCACGAACCTCGAGTCGACCGAGACGATCGTCGGCCTCGAGCTCTGGACGACGGCGGGCCGGCGGGAAGCTTCCTCGATCCGCCTCGCGCCGAAGGGCTCGAAGACGGTGCCCGACGTCGTGAAGACGGCGTTCGGCCTCGAGCAGACCTTCGGCACGCTCTACATCTCCTCGACCGGCGCGATCGTCGCCGGGGCGCGGACGTGGGCGCCCTTCGCCGGGGGGACGACCGGTCAGTTCGCCCTCGCCGGCGACGTCCGCACGAGCTCCTCCCCCGCCCTCCTGCGGACGGGCGAGGTCGGGGTCCTCTCCGGGGCCCGGCAGGACTCCGCGTTCCGGACGAACATCGGCGTCTACAACGTGAGCGACAAGGAATGCGTCGTCGAGCTCGAGGCGAAGGACGACGAGGGGCACACCGTCGGCTCGAAGCTCGCCCTTACGCTCCCGCCGACCCGCTACGCGCAGGAGCCGCTCACGCGCCTCACGACGAGCCTCCCCTCGGGCTCCGTTACCCTCACGAACGGGACCTCCGGCTGCTACGTCGGCGGCGTCGCCTACGTCATCGACAACGTCACCCAGGACCCCTTCGCGGTCTCGCAGCGAAAGAAGCCGTAACGAGC
>JAKLER010000448.1 GCA_022711615.1 Acidobacteriota bacterium | reverse complement strand
CGGCGCTCTCGTCCTTCGTCGCCGGACGCCTCCCGGCACCGCTCGAGCTCGCCGCCTTCCTCCTCGCCGCGCTCGTCGGCGCCGTCCTCGAGAGCCTTCCGTCGGAGCTCGACGACAACGTCGTCCCTCCGCTGGCGGCGGCGGGCGCGCTCGCGCTGCTCCTTCCCGCCCTCCCGAACGCCGCGCTCCTCCTGGAGCCGGAGGCCGTCCGGCGCCTCGCCGCCGGCGTCGGGGTGAACGTCGCCCTGCCGGCGCTGGCGGCCGCGCTCGGCGTCGTCCGTCCCTCGGGGGCCGTGGCGGGCGGAATCGTCGGCGCCCTCGTCCTCGGCCTCGGCGGCTTCGGACCGTACGCGCTCCTCTGGGCCTTCTTCGCCGGCGGGACGCTCGCGACCCGCTTCGGACGGGCGCGGAAGGAGGCGATGGGGAAGGCCGAGGCGGCGGGGGGACGGCGGAGCGCGGCGAACGTCCTCGCAAATTGCTCCGTCGCGGCGTTCCTCGTCGCCTGCGCGGCGCTGACGCCGGCCGCCTCTGGGCTCCTGCATCTCGCGGCGGCCGCGGCGTTCGCCACGGCGCTGATGGACACGATCGGCACCGAGGTCGGGCAGGCGATCCGGACGCCGACCGTCCTCCTCCCCGACCTTCGCCGCGTCCCGCCGGGGACCGACGGCGCCGTCTCGATCGCGGGGACGCTCGCGGGCCTCCTCGCGGCGGCGCTCCTCGCCGCGCTCGGCGCCCTCCTCGATCTCTACGCTCTCGCCGCTCTCCCCGCCGTTGTCGCCGCGGCCTTCGCGGGAACCGTCGTCGAGAGCCTGCTGGGGCGCGACGGCGCCTCCTGGCGCGTGACGAACGGCCACGTCCTGAACCTCTACAACACGCTCGCGGGCGCCGCGGTCGCGGCGCTGATCGCGCGCTTCGCTCTCTGAGCGCTCCGGGAGAGAGTTCCGTCGACGCCCCGGCGCGCCCCGGGGCGGCGCTGCCCGGAGTCGGGGATCGCCTGCCCGGGGGAGCGTTCCGGAGTCGTCTTCGGTGAATGGACTCTACGGATCGTCCGCGGTCTCCGCGATGACGGTCGTCACGCGGAAGGCGAGCGGACGGGAGCGTCCCTCAGGCTCGAAAGGCGTCGACGACGCGCCGGAGGCGCGCGCCGATGTCGGCGCCGACCTCGGCGAGCTCCTCCGAGCCGAGGATCCCCATGACGCCGGCCGGGTCCATCGCGCGGACGACGGTCGTCCCGTCCTCCACGGAGACCGTGACGTTGCAGGGGAGGAGGACGCCGACCTCCGGAACGGCCGAGAGGGCCTTGTGCGCCGACGGCGGATGGCAGGCGCCGAGGATGAGGTAGGGCTCGCGGTCGACGTCGAGCTTCTTCTTCAGCGTCGCCGCCACGTCGATCTCGGTCAGGACGCCGAAGCCTTCCTTCGCGAGCTCCTCGCGCGCGCGGGCGACGGCGTCGGCGAAGGAGAGGGACGTGGTCGTCTGCAGGGCGACGGGGGAATCCTTCATCGAAGCTCCTTACGCGCCCGCGGGCGCCGGATCGGTGAGCGGAGGGGCGGTGCGGCGGGGGCCCGACGGGCCCCCCGGGCTTACCCTCACGTGAAGCGGGTGCCGCAGCCGGAACCCCCCTTCGGCGAGCCGGACGAGCTCGCGCCGGAGGCGAAGCTCGAGAGCTTGCGGGAGGTGCGGCGCGACTCGCAGGAGGGGCAGTCGATCGTGGCGTCGGCCTCGCTCGAGGGGCGGAGCTCCTCGAAGGTCCGCCCGCATTCGTCGCATGAGTACTCGTAGAGGGGCATCGTCTCGCCTCGGGGGAGGCGCCGCGTGTCGCGGCCCTCCCGTGTCGTCGTGCGCCGAGCCGGCCGGCTCAGCAGCCTCCGGTCAGCTTCTCCCAGACGTGGGCCGGGAGGCCGGAGGGGTAGATCTGATCGGTTCGGTAGAGGTTCCAGCAGCCCTGGCACCGCCAGAGCAGGACCCCCCCTCACGTCGGGACGGGGAGGACCTCCTCGCCGCACACGCGGCAGCGGCCTTCCTCGACGCTCACGGGGGAGCCCGCGGTCTCGGCGTTCATCGTTCTCCTCGCGCGTCCGCCTTCGGGGCGGGCGCCGCTTCCGGGCGCTCCCCGGACACCGGGTTCGTTTCGTTCGTCGTCGCAGGCTTCGTCGCGCAGCTCCGGCCGCCGGCCGGATTCGGGACCGCTCACGTCGGGACGCCGAGCCTCGGGAGGACGACGTACTGCAGGAGCACCCAGACGACGAAGAAGCCGCCGACGAGCAGGAGGTCGGAGCTCATGCCCGCGCCCCGGCGGCGAGCGCCGCCTTCCCGGCCTTCAGCTCGACCCGCCTCTCGTCCAGGCTCCTCTGCATCGCGCCACAGACGACGCCACAGATCGCGAAGACCGCGGGGTCCGCGATCCGGTAGTAGACCTGCGTCCCCTGCCTCCGGAACTCGACGATCCCCGCCGTCCGGAGGAGGGCCAGGTGCTTCGAGACGTTCGCCTGCGTGCACGGCAGCTCCGCGAGGAGGTCGCTCACGCACCGCTCCCCGCCCTGGAGGGCGTGGAGGATCCGGAGCCGCGTGGGGTCGGCGAGCACCTTCAGGAAGCTCGCGATCCCCTCCATGAGCTGCTCCTTCGGGAGCGAGGCGGCCTTCCTCATGACCATATCACCATACGGTAATATAACATCCG
>JAKLER010000447.1 GCA_022711615.1 Acidobacteriota bacterium | reverse complement strand
CCTCTACTCCTTCCAGCCGGCGCCGGGACCGGCCGACCTCGCGATCTTCCTCCACCGCCTCGTCGAGGCGACCCCGGTCGCCTCCGACGCGCAGATCGACGCGGCGTTCGCGCAGGCGGCCGCGACGACGCCCGCGCCCGAGGAGAAGAAGAAGGGGAAGGGGCTCGTCATCTCCAAGAAGGAGAAGGTCCCCGAGCCGCTTCCCGTCCCGGAGCCCGTCGAAGTCTCCCCGCCGGCCATCAGCGTGGACGAAGAGGCGGGGAAGAGCCGCACGGGGCTGTTCGCCGGCATCGGCGTCGCCGCCGTCGTCCTCATCGCCGCGGCCGTCTTCCTGACGCGTGGCAAGAAGGAGGAGCCGGCCCCGGCCCCCGTCGCCGCTCCGACCGCGGCGGCCGAGCCCGCCCCGGCGACCACCGAGGCGCCGGCCGCCCCCGAGAAGGTCATCGACGCCAAGGCGCTCGAGGCCGAGCTGAAGAAGGCGACGGCCGAGGAAGCGAAGAAGCTGCGCGAGGCCGCGCAGAAGGCGGCGGCCGAGCAGCAGGCGAAGCCGGCTTCCGGCGCCCCGGCGGCGGCTCCGGCCGTTTCCCTCGCGCCGAGCCAGCCGCTCCAGCCGCCGAAGCCCGAGGCGACGGCGACCCCGGTCCCGGCGCCGACGCGGGCCCCCGAGCCGACCCCGGTCCCCGTCCGCCCGACCGAGCCTCCGCGCGCCGTCGAGGCGCCGCGCCCCGCGGCTCCGGCCCCGGCGGCCCCCGCCGCGGCTGCCGTTCGCGAGGGCGACCTCGTCGGCGCGGGCCCGGGCGTCCAGGAGGCCCGGCTCGTCAAGCTCGGGGCGTTCCCGCGGCTCCCCGCCCAGGCGCGGCGCGTGACGGGTCCGGCCGCGATCATGGCCCTCGTGGACGAGAACGGACGCGTCACCTCGACACGTGTCGTCAAGTCGTCCGGCAACCCGATCGCAGACGAAGCGGCCGTCTCGGCCCTCAAGGGGGCTCAGATCGAGCCCGCCACGAAGACCGGGGTCCGCGTGAAGATGTGGAAGACGTTCTCCATCACGGTGAAGTAGCTCGAGAAGGAGTTCCGGCATGAGCCTCAGCGACGATCAGAGGAAGTTCTACGAGAACACGCTCCGCGTCACGAAGAAGGAGATCAGCGACCTGGAAGCCAACATCCAGGAAGAGCTGGCCAAGGTGAAGGAGCGCCTCGCCGAGCTTCAGAACGGCCAGAAGGCCGCGCGGCAGATGTACGCCGCCGCGTGCCTCCGCCTCGGGATCCAGAACGACCTCGAGGAGTCCGAGGAGTCCTGACGGGCGGCGGGCGCCCGCCGTCCGATCGACCGCGGACCGGCCCCGGCGACTCCCTCGCGTGAGGGCGCCGGGGCCTTCGCCTTCTCTCTCGACCTTGCGCAAGCCTCGACTCCTGCTCGCCGCGGTCGCCGTCGCGTGCGCCTTCGTCGCGCCGCCCCTCGCCGCGGCGCCGCCCCGCCGCGTCGTCGTCCTCGCCCCGTCCGCGGCGGAGATCGTCTTCGCCCTCGGGGCGGCGGACAGGGTCGTCGGCGTTTCCGACTTCGCGGCCGGCCTTCCCGGCGCGGAGGGGAAGGAGCGGCTCGGCGGCTTCGTCCCGGACCTCGAGCGAATCGCGGCGCTCGCACCCGACCTCGCGGTCGTCTCGCGGGACGGCACCGACCGTCGAGCCGCCGAGCGGCTCGCCGCGCTCGGCGTCCGCGTCGTGGTCACCGACGCGGCCTCTCTCGACGGCGTCTACGCCGACGTCCGGAGGGTCGGCGCCGCCCTCGGCCGGGCCGCCGAGGCCGAGCGGATCGTCGACCGGATGCAGCGACGGGTCGCGCTGGCGGAGGAGCGCGTCCGCCTTCGCCGTGGCGCGCGCCGGCCGACGGCGCTCGCGGTGATCTGGCCCGACCCGCCGGTCGTGGCGGGGCGGGCGACGTTCGTGGGCGATCTCCTCGAGCGCGCGGGCCTCGACAACGTCGTCCCGAGGAGCGCCGGCGAATGGCCGCGGGTCTCGCACGAGACGCTCGTGGGCTGGAACCCCCGCCTCCTCGTCCGGCCCGACACACGGGAGAACCGGGCCGCGTTCGAGGCGGCGCTCGCGCCGGCCAGCCGCTGGCAGCTCCTCCCGGCGGTCCGGGCGGGGCGTGTCGTCGTCCTCGACGGCGACTGGCTCGAGCGCCCCGGGCCGCGCCTCGTCGACGCCCTCGAAGCGCTCGTCGAAGAGCTCCGGGCGGGGACGCCGTGAGGAGGACGGGCCGCTTCCTCGCCCTCCTCGCGCTCCTCGCCTTCGGCGCGGTCGCCGCGTCCCTCCTCGTCGGGAGCGTCCCGATCGCGCCGGCCGACGCCCTCGCCGCCCTCGCGGGGGACGGTGACGCGGCCACGCGGACGATCATTCGCGACCTGCGCCTTCCCCGGGCCCTCCTGGGGCTCCTCGTCGGCGGGGCGCTCGCCCTCTCGGGCGCCGCGCTCCAGGCGCTCCTCGGCAACCCCCTCGCCGATCCGTACCTCCTCGGCGTCTCGGGGGGAGCCGCCTGCGGCACGCTCGGCGCCGTCGTCCTCGGCCTCGGCACCGCGGGGCTCTTCGGCTCGTTCGCCCTTCCGCTGGCCTCCCTCGCGGGCGCGCTCGGCGCCGTCCTCCTCGTCGGCCTCGGCGCTTCCGTCGGGGGCCGGCTCGACCGGG
>JAKLER010000446.1 GCA_022711615.1 Acidobacteriota bacterium | reverse complement strand
CGGCCGGCCTCGCCGCGGCGATCGAGCTCGGGAAGGCGGGGGTCAACGTCGTCCTCGTCGACGACAAGGCCGCCCTCGGCGGCAAGCTCGTCCTCCAGACGCACAAGTTCTTCGGCTCGATCGAGGCGTGCCACGCAGGGACGCGCGGCCTCGACATCGGGAAGAAGCTCGAGGCGGAGGTCCGCTCCTACCCGAGCGTCCGCATCTGGACCGAGACGACGGCCCTCGCCGTCTTCTCCGACCGGAAGGTCGGCGTCCTGCGCGACAACCACTACGTCCTCGTGAGGCCACAGATGCTCCTCGTGGCGACGGGCGCCCGCGAGAAATCGCTCGTCTTCAAGGGGAACACGCTCCCCGGCGTCTACGGAGCCGGCGCGTTCCAGACGCTCGTGAACCGCGACCTCGTGAGGCCCTCCGAGCGGCTCTTCGTCGTCGGCGGCGGGAACGTCGGCCTCATCGGCGCCTATCACGCGCTCCAGGCCGGCATCCAGGTCGTCGGCCTCTGCGAGGCGCTCGAGGAGTGCGGCGGCTACAAGGTCCACAGGGACAAGCTCGCGCGGATGGGGGTCCCGATCCACACGCGGCACACGATCGTCTCGGCGAACGGGACGGAGGAGGTCGAGAGCGTCACGATCGCGAAGCTCGACCCGTCCTGGAAGGTGATCCCGGGGACCGAGAAGACGTTCGCGTGCGACACGCTCCTCGTCGCCGTCGGCCTCGACCCGGTGGACGAGTTCCTGAAGAAGGCGAAGGAGTTCGGCCTGCCGGTCGTGGCGGCGGGCGACGCCGAGGAGATCGCCGAGGCGAGCGCGGCGATCTTCACCGGGAAGATCCGCGGCACCGAGATCGCCCGGACGCTCGGCCGCGACGTCGGCGAGGTGCCGCCGGAGTGGCTCCGGACGGCCGAGGTCCTCAAGGCCCGCCCCGGCGCCGTCATCACGGAGGAGATCCCCGCCGACGAGACGGGCGTCTTCCCGATCTTTCACTGCTCCCAGGAGATCCCGTGCAACCCGTGCACCTCGATCTGCCCGAAGGGGGCGATCAGGATCGAGGGGGACGACATCCTGGGCCTCCCGACGTTCGACGAGAGCGCCTGCATCGCCTGCGAGCAGTGCGTCGCGATCTGCCCCGGCCTCGCGGTGACGCTCGTCGACTACCGGAAGAAGGACGCCGAGGGGCTCCTCGTCTCGATCCCCTACGAGTTCCCGAAGGCGAAGATCAAGGAAGGCGACATGGTGACCGTCCTCGACACGCTCGGCGCCGTCCTCGGGCACGTGCCGGTCGTGAAGGTCCGCGCGCCGAAGTTCGCGGACCACGCCCTCCTCGTGAAGGTGAAGGCGCCCGCCGAGATCGCGAAGCGGATCGCGGGGATCCAGGTCCAGGAGCCGTGGGTCTCGGCGGCGATGGAGGAGAACGTCGAGCGGATCGGCGACGACGACGTCGTCTGCCGCTGCGAGCGGGTCACCGCCGGCCAGATCCGAGGGCTCATCCGCGAAGGGGTGCGGGACCTCAACCACCTGAAGGCGCTGACGCGGGCCGGGATGGGCGCCTGCGGCGGGAAGACCTGCCCCACGCTCATCGCGCGGATCTTCCGCGAGGAGGGGGTGCCGCTCACGCAGGTGACGCCGCTGACGCAGCGGCCCGTCTTCATGGAGGTGCCGCTCGGCGCCTTCGCGGGGGTCGTGACGGGCGAGGGCCCGACGAAGGACGCGGTGCCGACGGCCGTCGGCGCGCTCGTGGGAGGCGTCTGATGGCCTCGTCCGTGTACGACGTCGTCGTTGTCGGCGCCGGGAGCGTCGGCATGCCCACCGCGATGGAGCTCGCCGCCAAGGGGCTGAAGGTCCTTTGCCTCGACCAGTTCGCCTCCGCCGGCCAGGGGAGCAACAAGGCCGCCATCGGGGGTCTCCGCGCCACGCACTCCTCCCTCGCGAAGATCCGGCTCTGCCTCGACTCGCTGAAGACGTTCTCCACCTGGAAGGAGACGCACGGCTTCGACATCGAGTGGCGGCAGGGCGGCTACATGTTCGTCGCCTACCGCCCCGAGGAGGAGAAGACGCTGAAGGAGCTCCTCGTCGTCCAGAAGAAGGCGGGCCTCAACATCGACTGGTACGCGAAGGACGACCTCCTGAAGCTCGCGCCCGGCCTCGACGCGAACGGGCTCCTCGGCGGGACCTTCTCGCCGGAGGACGGCTCGGCCTCGCCGATGCTCTCCTCCGCGGCCTTCCACCGCCGCGCCGTCGAGCTCGGCGTCGAGTGCCGGTTCAACGAGCGGGTGACCGCGATCATGCGGAGGAAGGGCGCCGTCGTCGGCGTCCGCACCGACAAGGGGGGCTACGCCACCTCCTGCGTCGTGAACGCCGCCGGGGCCTGGGCGCGGAGCCTCGCGCACCTCGGCGGCCAGGACGTGCCGGTGAACCCCGACTGCCACGAGGCGGGAATCACGGAGCCGGCCCGGCGGTTCCTCGAGCCGATGGTCGTCGACATCCGGCGGACGCCGGGCGCGGCGAACTACTACTTCTACCAGGCGCACTCGGGGCAGGTCATCTTCTGCGTCACGCCCGACCCGCCGCTGATCGGGACGGACCGGCGCGAGACGTCGGAGTTCCTGCCGCTCATCGCGCGGCGGATGGTCGGCCTGATGCCGAAGCTCGCGAACCTGAAGGTCCGCCGCACGTGGCGCGGCCTCTACC
>JAKLER010000445.1 GCA_022711615.1 Acidobacteriota bacterium | reverse complement strand
GCCGCCGCGGCGCTCGATAGGACATCAACTGTCCGCGCGCCCGCCACCCGATTTCTATAATCCGCCGTCTTCACGCAGAAAGCGAGGACCCGAATGCCCCCGATCGAGAAGGAAAAGCTGAAAGCCCTGGAGCAAGCGCTCCAGCAGATCGACCGCCAGTTCGGCAAGGGAGCCCTCGTCCGCCTCGGCGACAAGCCGCAGGACGCGATCCAGGCGATCTCGACCGGCTCCATCAACCTCGACGCCGCCCTCGGCATCGGGGGCGTGCCGCGCGGCCGCGTCACCGAGATCTACGGCCCCGAGTCGTCGGGCAAGACGACGCTGACCCTCCACATCATCGCCGAGGCCCAGAAGCTCGGCGGCCTCGCGGCGTTCATCGACGCCGAGCACGCCCTCGACGCCGAGTACGCCAAGAAGCTCGGGGTCGACATCGACAACCTGATGGTCTCCCAGCCCGACTCCGGCGAGCAGGCGCTCGAGATCGCCGAGGCGCTCGTCCGCTCCGCCGCCGTCGACATCGTCGTCGTCGACTCCGTCGCGGCCCTCGTCCCGAAGGCCGAGCTCGAGGGGGAGATGGGCGACGCGATGGTCGGCCTGCAGGCCCGCCTCATGTCGCAGGCGCTCCGCAAGCTCACCGCCGTCGTCTCCAAGTCGGGCACCTGCCTCATCTTCATCAACCAGATCCGGGAGAAGATCGGCGTCATGTTCGGCAACCCGGAGACGACGACGGGCGGCCGGGCCCTCAAGTTCTACTCCTCGGTCCGCCTCGACATCCGCCGGATCAACTCCATCAAGGACGGCGACGCCGTCGTCGGGAGCCGGACGAAGGTCAAGGTCGTCAAGAACAAGGTCGCCCCGCCGTTCAAGGTCGCCGAGTTCGACATCGGCTACGGCGAGGGGATCTCGAAGACCGGCGAGCTGATCGACCTCGGCGTCGAGCACAAGGTCGTCGAGAAGAGCGGCGCCTGGTTCAGCTACGGCGACCTTCGCATCGGCCAGGGGCGCGAGAACACGAAGGCGTGGCTCCGCGACAACCCCGACGTCGCGCTCGAGATCGAGAACAAGATCCGCGAGAAGCTCGGCATCTCCCCCGTCGAGCCGCCCGCTCCCCCGGCGGCCGCCGCCCCGGCCGAGAAGAAGAAGTAGCTCCCCGCATCCCGGACTCCTCTCGCGGGGCGGGCCGATCGGCCCGCCCCGTTTCCTTTATCGCCGACTCTGGTCGGAGTAGCCCAGCGTCCCGATCGGGCCGAGATCGGTCCAGGTGAACGACTGGTTGAATCCCCGGCGCGTCTCCTGGGAACGAGGAGGGGGAAGAATCGTGTGTACACAATCGAGTACACGATGGTAGGCTCGGGCGCGGAGAGACTCCGATGAAGACCGCCTCCGTCCGCGACGCCCGAAGCCAGTTCAGCGAGATGATCCACGGCAAGGAGGCCGTGCTCGTCACGAGCCACGGCAAGGCGGCCGCGGTCGTCTACCCGCTGTCGGACCCCGATGCGGTGCCGATGGAGGTGAGGAAGGACGTCTTCTTCGCCTTCAGCCAGAAGCTCGCCCGGTCGCTGAAGGCCAGGGGCGTCTCCGAGGAAGACGTGCTGCGTGGATTCGCCGAGTTTAAGAAGCGTCGCCGCGGACGCTAACGTCCTTCTCTCGGCGGCCACCGGCAAGGCCGCCCAGCGCGTCTTCCACGAATCGAGCCTCGTCGTCGTCACGACCGAGGAGGTCCTCGACGAAGTGCGCGAGTACCTCGCCGAGCTGGCGGTAGCGAACGGCGTGACGGAGGAAGAGGCCGAGGGGCACCTGGCGGCGCTTCCGATCGAGGCCTACCCAGAGTCCGCCTACCGCAGGAGCCTCCCCGCCGCCCGGCGCTACCTGGGGCTCCGAGACCCCGACGACATCGGCCTCGCGGCCCTGGCGCTCCACCTGGGGATCCCGGTCTGGTCGAACGACAAGGACTTCCGGGTGGTTCCCGTCGACCTCTACCCGACGGCGAAGCTCCTGAAGGTCCTCGGCCTCTGACGGTGGTTCCCCGCCGTCCGGCGTAAGAGTCTTCGGGCGACGAGCCCAGGAGCGAGAAGAGGGTCGCCCGCATCTCCGGCCCTGTCGATCCCTCGCCTGGCCGCTCCGCTTCTGGTCTTCGCCGCCGCGGCCCTCGCGCCGGTGCCGCGAGTGAGGAACGAGCCGACCGACTTGAGGTACCCGAGGCTGTAGCCGTAGGAGACCGGCCGGGCCGGGTCGGCCAGGACGGTGTCGTCGGGGTAGCCCAGCGTCCCGATCGGGCCGAGGTCGGTCCAGGCGAACGACTGGTTGATCGTCCGTCCCTCGACCTGCGTCTGTCGGGCGGAGACTCGGCCGGCGACTCCCCCGTAGGTGTAGGTCTCGACGACGGAGGCGCCCGTAAGGTCGGGGTTGTAGGCCGTGGCGGTCTCGAGCTTGCCGTTCTTCCAGTTGGAGGCGCCGTTCGCAGTCGAGTAGGAGAACGCCGTGACGACCGGGGTGCCGGGGTTGCCGGAAGCGTCCGCCTGCGCCACCTGCGTCAGCCTCACGGCGGCGTCATACGTGAACGCGAGGTCGTGCGGACGTAAGCGTCCGACGAAGTACGTTCTTGACGAGCGAGCGACGGGCGGAGTGGCCGAGCTTCGGGAGATCTGGCGCGGATGCGCGGCCTCTGCCGGACGCGAGGGGGATCAGGCGG
>JAKLER010000444.1 GCA_022711615.1 Acidobacteriota bacterium | reverse complement strand
GACCTCGAGGCCCGCGATCCGGCCTGCGTCGCGCGTGGCCTGGCGCTGGGAGTCGTCGAAGTAGGCCGGGACGGTGATGATCGCCTCCCGGATCTCCTCCCCGACCGCTTCCTCGCAGAACTCCTTGATCTCGCGGAGGACGAAGGCGGCGATCTCCTCCGAGGCGTAGTCCCGGTCGCGGACGCGGATCTTCACGTCTCCGTTCGGGGCGGCGACGATCGGGTAGGCGAGGTGCTCGCGCGCGTGGCGGATCTCGGCGTCGTCCCACTTCCGGCCGATCAGGCGCTTCACCGCGTAGATCGTCTGGGTCGGGTTCGTGATGGCCTGCCGCTTCGCGATCTGCCCGACGAGGCGCTCCCCGTCCTCGGTGAAGGCGACGATCGACGGCGTGGTCCGGGCCCCCTCGCGGTTCGAGACGACCTGCGGCGCGCCGAGCTCGATGACGGCCACGCACGAGTTCGTCGTGCCGAGGTCGATGCCGATGACCTTCCCCACTCTCTACCTCCCGGCCCCGCGCAAGCTCACGCCTCTCCGGCGGGAGCGGCCGGGGCCGCCGAGACCTTCACCCGGGCGGCTCGAAGGAGCCTGTCGTTCAGGACGTACCCCTTCTGGAAGACCTGGACGACGGTGCCGTGCGGGACCGCCGCGGTCTCCTCCCTCATGATCGCCTCGTGGACCTGCGGGTCGAACGGAACGCCCTCGGCGTTCACCTCGACCACGCCGTGCTTCCGGAGGACCTCCGTGAGCTGGCGGGCGATCATCTCGACGCCCGTCCGGAAGTCGTCCCCGACGGACGACGGGGCATGCTCCAGCGCGCGCTCGAAGTTGTCGAGGACTCCGAGGAGGTCGAGCATGACCTCCGAGAGGGCGTAGCGCGTGTACTCGGCCTTCTCGCGCTCGTTCCGCTTCCGGAGGTTGTCGAAGTCGGCCACCTTCCGCAGGAGCGCCTCCCGGAGCCGACCGGCCTCCTCCTCGGCCCGGATCGCGCGCTCGCGCTCCTCGGCCAGGGAGGCTCGGACGGTTCCGGCGGGCGCTTCGACCGTCTCCGGGAGCGGCGCGGGCTCCCCGGCGGCCCGGACCGGCTGGGGCGCCGCCCGGTGCCGCTCCTCGACCGCGGCGACCGCCCGTTCCGCGGCCTCCAGCGCGCTCGCGACGTCGTCGCTCCCGCCGTCCTCGTCCAGGTAGACGACCTCGTCGTCCGGCGGGACGGGGCGTCCGTCGTTCTCGGCCATCACACACCCTCCGAAAGGCGCCTCGTCACGTAGCGCCCGAGCTCCTCCACGAGCGGGACGACGCGAGGATATTCCATCCTCCTCGGACCGATGACGCCGAGCGCGCCGAGGACCCTGTCCCCGCTCCAGTACGCCGTCACGACGACCGCCGTCCCCGTCTCCTCGGTGAACGCGGAGTCCGACCCGATGAGGACCGCCGGCTGCCCGCCTCCCGCGAGGCAGTCGGTGAGGAGGTCGACGAGCCGCGCTTCCTGCTCGAGCGCCCGGTACATCCGGCGGAGCGAATCCACGTCCCGCTGGAACTCGGGCTTCTCGAGGATCGTGCCCGTCCCCTCGACGACGAGCGTCTCCCCGCCCGGCCTCTCCTCGGCGAAGACACGCCGCGCGAGCTCGAGGGCGCGCGCGATTCCGGCGTCGAACCGGACCTTCTCCTCCTGCAGCGCGGCCAGGAGCAGCGCGCGGATCTCCAGGAGCGTCTTTCCGCCGTAGTCCGCGGTGAGCCGGTTCGAGACGGCCTGGAGCTCCTCGGGCGAATAGTCGTCCCGCGTCTCGATCAGCCGGCTCCCGACGAGCCCCTCGCCCGAGACCGTTACGACGACGACCTTCCGCTCCGCCACCCGCGTGAAATGGACCGACCGGAGGACGACGTGCGCCGAGTCGGGGGCCGCGACGACCGCGACCTCCCCCGTCAGCTCGGTCAGGACGCGCGAGGTGGCGTGGAGAAACCGCTCGAGCTCGAAGGACCCGGCGCCGAGACCGGTCTCGATCTTCGCCTTCTCGGCCAGGCCGGGCGGCCGGGAGGGCATCAGCTCCCGGACGTACGTCCGATAGCCGAGGTCCGTCGGGACCCGCCCCGCGGACGCGTGCGGGTGGGTCAGGTAGCCCAGCTCCTCGAGATCGGCCATCGCGTTCCGGAGGGACGCCGACGAGAGCGAGAACCCTCCCGAACCCGTCAGCTGGCGCGACGAAACGGGGGTGGCGCTCCGGATGTACGTGCCGACCACCGATGCGAGCACCTCGCGGGACCTGTGGTCGAGCTGGCGAGTGACGTCGCCCATCCCGTGCGATTCTCCTCCTGAGCTAACGTATGCAAGGCACGGCCCGGCGCCTCGGCCCGTAGACGAACGTCCGGAGCGTGCCCCCTGGCGTTGCGACATGATAGCAGTCGCCTTTCCGCATCTTCCCGTCGTCGTCGGCCGCGGCCGGCTCGGTGCCGCTCTGGTGGCGGCGCTGGGGCAGGCCGGCTTCGCTCCGCGCAGCGCCGGAGGACGGGAGGTTCGGGAGCGCCCGGAGGGCCTTCTCCCCCTCCTCGGCGGCGACGGCCGAGCTCCGATCCTCCTACTCGCGGTTCGCGACGACGCCCTCGCGCCTCTCGCCGCGAACCTGGCCGCCGTCCTCCCCGCGGCCGCGGCCGGGGCGGCCGCCGTGCACCTCTCGGGGGCGCTCGGCCCGGAGGTCCTCGCCCCCCTCGCCGCGC
>JAKLER010000443.1 GCA_022711615.1 Acidobacteriota bacterium | reverse complement strand
GGAGAGCCGGTGCCCGACGTGACGCTCGTCCTCTCGGGCGGCGCCACGCTTCGCGGCTCGGTCTCCGGGCTGCCGGAGACGCTCCGCGGGGCCGTCAGCATCTCGGCGAACGGGCCGCGCGACTTCTGGGCCACGGTGCGGACCGGCCCCGACGGACGGTTCGAGCTTTCCGGCGTCCCGGCCGGACAGATCTCGGTCCGCGCCTCCGCGGGAGACTTCGCGTCCGGGACGATGAGGTCGGCCAGTGCCTCGGTGACCGTCGCGGAGGGGCAGACCGAGGCCGAGGTGGAGGTCGTCTTCGAGGGGGACGGCGCCCTCTCGGGGCGCGTGACGCGCGGCGGAAAACCCGTGGCCGACGCCCGCATCGTCGCCGGCGCCGCGCGGACGGGACGGAGCGCATCGGGCCGGACCGACGAGACAGGCGCCTACCGGATCGAGGGGCTCACGCCGGGCGAGTACGAGGTCTGGGTGCAGGCCGATGCATATGGCCGGGCCGGGAACGTCTCGCGCACGGTGAAGGTCGACGGCGAGGCGCGCCTCGACGTGGAGCTCCCGGTCGCGAGCCTCTTCGGCATCGTCGTCGACGCGTCGACGAAGCAGCCGCTCGCCGAGGTCCGGGTCGCCGCCTCCCTCGAGGGAGGTGCGGAAAGCCGTCCCGGTGCGGCGACGAGCGACTCGAACGGGAGGTTCTTCGTCGAGGAGCTCGAGGAGGCGAGCTACACGCTGAGCCTCAGAAGGAGCGGCTACCAGGACGCGAAGAGCAGCGCGCGCGCCGCCGAGGGGGGCGGCGACGCCGGGACGATCGAGATGACGCGCGGCGACGGGCTCGAGGTTCGCGTCCGCGACGGGATCTACGGCATCCCGCTCCGGAGCGCGCTCGTCCGGGTG
This sequence comes from Acidobacteriota bacterium, assembly GCA_022711615.1. Classification (GTDB taxonomy): domain Bacteria; phylum Acidobacteriota; class Thermoanaerobaculia; order UBA5066; family UBA5066; genus UBA5066. The sequence goes on along the minus strand of JAKLER010000443.1, from coordinate 1,844 downwards.
AAGGACGGCCGCGGCGACGTCGGCTCCTCGACGTGGCTCACGCTCGACGGCGACGGAAAGGGGGAGATCGCGTTCCTCCGGCCCGGGACCTACACGATCGTCGTCGCGGGGTCGCGCTACGCGCCCCGGACGTTCGAGAACGTCGGCGTCCCGGGCCCGCCGCTCCAGGTGACCCTCACGCCGGGCGGGACGCTGGAGCTGAAGTACGGCCCGGCCGCGCTCGCGAAGGGCTTCGCGACCCTCCTCGACGCGCTCGGCCGGCCCTACGCCTTCCGGGCGTACGGTCCGGAGGGGCGCATCACGCTCACGGCGGCCGGCCTCGCCACGATCGAGGGCCTCGCCCCGGGCAGCTACACGCTCGCAGTCGAGGGAATGGAGCCTAAGGCCTTCACGGTCACGGAGGGCGGGAAGGCGCTCGTCGAGCTGCCATAGGGACGCGCCGGGAACCGGACCCCCGTGGTCTTCGTTCCTTCCTCTGCCATCCGGGCGGGGGAGGTGAGCCGTGCTCTCGATCGCCGACGTGTCGAAGACGTACCCGAACGGGGTGCAGGCGCTCCGGGGCGTGAGCCTCGAGGTCGGTACCGGCCTCTTCGGCCTCCTCGGGCCGAACGGCGCCGGGAAGTCGACGCTCATGCGGACCCTCGCGACGCTCCAGGAGCCCGACTCCGGGCAGATCGTCCTCGACGGCGCCGACGTCCTCGCCGACCCGCAGGGGCTGCGGCGCCGGCTCGGCTACCTGCCGCAGGAGTTCGGCGTCTACCCCGGGATCTCGGCCGAGGCGCTCCTCGACCACCTCGCGCTCCTGAAGGGGATCGCGGACCGCAGGGAGCGGGCGGCCCAGGTCGACGCGCTCCTCCGCCGGACGAACCTCCACGAGCACCGGCGGCGCGCGGTCGAAGGCTTCTCGGGCGGGATGCGCCGCCGCTTCGGAATCGCCCAGGCGCTTCTCGGCGACCCGCGGCTCGTCATCGTCGACGAGCCCTCGGCGGGTCTCGACCCCGAGGAGCGGCACCGCCTCCACGACCTCCTCGTCGAGGCGGGCGAGAGCCGGATCGTCCTGCTCTCGACGCACATCGTGGAGGACGTGAGGCAGCTCTGCACGAGGATGGCGGTCCTCTCCGGGGGCCGCATCCTCCTCGAGGGCAAGCCCGGGCCGCTCGTCGAGTCGCTCGCGGGACGGGTCTACCGGAAGGTCGTCACGCGCGAGGAGCTCGCGGCCTGCCGAACCTCCCTGACGGTCCTCTCGACGCAGCTCCGGGCCGGCCGGACGCACGTCCAGGTCCTCGCCGACGCCCGGCCCGACGACGGGTTCGAGCCCGTCGCGCCCGACCTCGAGGACGTCTACTTCACGGCCCTCCGCTCGGGCGAGGCCGCGTGAGGGCGAACGCCCCGTCGGCCGCGGCGATCGCCGCCTTCGAGTGGCGCACCGCGACGAGGCGCCTCCCGTTCGCCGCCGCGGCGATCCTGATGGGCCTCATGGGCTTCGCCCTCTCGGCGACGGCTTTCGGCCCGGCGGAGCTCCGTCTGAACGGGGCCTGGACCGTCACGAACTCCGTCGGCTTCCTGACCCTCGTCTCCGTCTTCGCCGCGATGATCCTGACGGCGCCGGTCCTGCTGCGCGACGACGAGCACCGAATGGCCGAGATCGTCTACGCGACGGCGGTCACGAAGCCCGGCTACCTCCTCGGGCGGTTCGCGGGCGCGCTCCTCGCCACGGCCACGGCCGTCCTCGCCGGCGTCGCCGGTCTCGCCGCCGGGGCGCTCCTCGTCCCGCACGATCCCGCGCGCCTCGCCCCGTTCGACCCGCTTCCCTACCTCTGGGCCTTCCTCGTCCTCGCGCTCCC
>JAKLER010000442.1 GCA_022711615.1 Acidobacteriota bacterium | reverse complement strand
GCGTGACGGCGCGGGTCCGCGCCTTCCCCTCCTCGTCCTTCACGACGACGAGGCTCATCGCCCCCTGACGGAGGACGGCGGATTCGGGTATGACGACGGCCGTCCGCCGGCCCGTCTCGAGGAGCGCCCGGCCGGTGACGCCGGTCGGCACCTGGGCCCCCGAGACCTCGACGCGCGCCGTGAAGGAGTGGCTCGCGGGGTCGGCCCCGGCCGACATCTCGACGATGCGGCCCTGCAGCGTCGCGCCCGGCATCGCGTCGAGCGAGACGGGGAGGAGCGCGCCGGTCTTCAGCTTCGAGGCGACGGCGACGCTCTCGGGGACCGAGAGGACGAGTCGGCGGCCCGCGGTCGACTCGACGACGACGAGCGGCCGGCCGGGGGCGGCGAGGTCGCCCGGGTCGACCATCTTCCGGGCGACTCGCCCGGCGAACGGCGCGACGACGCGCGACTCGCGCGCGACGGAGGAGGCGGCCTCGACGGCGCCGGTCGCCTGCTCGACGGCCCCCTTCGCCTGCTCGTACTGCATCCGGGCCATGTCGACCTCGAGCTCGGAGGCCGCGGCCGACTTCTGGAGCGCCTGGAACCTCTGCCAGTTCCGCTCCGCGAGGGCGAGGGCCGCCTTCGCCTGCGCGAGCGCGCCGCGGGCCTGCGACTCCTGCCCCTTCGCCGTCTGCGGGTCGATCTCGACGAGGAGCTGCCCCTGCGCCACGAGGTCGCCTTCCTTCACCGGGACGGCGACGACGGCGGCCATCACGCGGCTGCTCACCATCGCGGACTTTCCGGCCTCCACGGTGCCGGAGAGCTCGATCCGCTGCGGCAGCTCGCGGGACTCGGCCTTCGCGAGGGAGGCGGTGACGGGGGCGGGGGCGGCGGCCTCGCCGGCCGTTTTGCCGCCTCCGCAGGCGGAGAGGGCGAGCGTGCCCGCCACGGTGAGCGCGACGAGGGAGAGGGTCTTCCGAGGGGTCATGCGAGCCTCCGTGCTCTTCTTCATCTGGTCGGGGGTGCGGGGGCGGGCTGCCGTCACGGGATCGCCGTCTCCGGCGCCTTCCCCGCCCTGACGGCGAGGCGGAGCGCGGTGGCGTGCGCGTCGGCCCGGGCGACGAGCTCGCGGGTCTCGGCCTCGCGCCGGGCGGTCGCCGCATCTAGGAGGTCGATCGTCTTCACGACGCCGCTCCGGAAGCGCTCGTCGGTGATCCGCTCGCTCTCGCGGGCGGCCTCGAGCGCCTTCACGGCCGTCGCGTGGCGGGCGCGGGCCGTGGCGGCCTCCTCGTACGCCTGCCTCACCTCGAGGGCGACGCCGTCCGCGAAGCGGGCGACGTCCTCGCGGCCGGCGCGGGCTTCCTCGCGGGCGGCGACGAGGGCGGCCTTGTCGGCGCCCCCCTGGAAGAGGTTCAGCGAGGCGAACGCCAGGACGGTGCCGGCCGAGCCGCTCGCGCCGAAGAGGTTCTTGTCGTGGAGGTCCCAGCGGGCCAGGACGCCCACCTTCGGGAGCCAGGCGGCCTTCTTCACCTTTTCCTCGAGCTCGCCGGCCCGGAGGAGGCTCCGCGCCGCCGAGAGGTCCTTGCGGGCGTCGGCGGAGGAGACCCAGTGCGAGGCGTCGCCGTCGAGCGGCCCGGGGCCCGGGAGGGGCGCGAGCTTCCAGGTGGAGTCCTGGGGGACGCCGATCCGGAACGCGAGGTTCGCGTTCGCGACCCGGGCCTTCCCCTTCGCGTCCTCGAGGAGGTCCTCGACGCGCGCGAGCTCCACCTCGGCCCGGAGGAGCTCGGAGCGGACGAGCATCCCCTGCTCGACGTAGCTCCTCGCGAGCGCGACGTGGGCCGCGACGGTGTCGCGCGCCTTCGTGAGGAGGGCGACGAACTCCTCGGCCTGCGCGAGCATCACCCACGCCTCGCCGGCGGCGAGGGCGGCGTTGTCGGCCGCCCAGGAGGCCTGGCTTGCGGCGGCGTCGGCCGCGCTCCGCGCCTGCGCGATCCGCCCCGAGAGCTCGCCTCCGGTGAAGATCGGCGCCTGCGCCTCGAGGCGCGTGATCGCCGTCCCGGACCAGCCCGGGTCGTTCGGGTCGGTCGCCACGAACTTCTGGAACGTGAACTCCTCCCGGTTCAGCTCGAGGCCGAACGAGTCGACGGGGGAGCTCGTCCGGACGTACGTCTCGGAGAGGGTGAGGGAGGGGAGCCGGAACGCCGACGCCTGCCGAGCGCGGGCCGAGGCCGCCTCCTTCCGGGCCGTCGCGGCGGCCACCTCGCGGGCGCCGTCGCGGGCGCGGGCCATCGCCTCCCCGAGGGTGAGCGGTTCGTCCGCGCGGACGGCGCCCGAGGCCAGGAGCCCCAGGACCGCCGCCGCCACTCCGTATCGCATGTCTCCTCCTTGCCGGCGGGGGCGGAACGCCCCCGATGTGTGACTATATGAAAATATAGTTATATTTGATCCGGCTGTCAAGCCCCGTCTCCTCGCGGTGCCGGACGCGCCGGTGGACGCCGTCGCGCAGGCTTCCGGCCCCGGGGCCTTCGGATTCTCCTCCCGGGAGCGAAAGCGGGGGCCACCGGCTAACATCCACCCTTCGGTGCGCACATGAGGACGGACGAGCCCGCGGACGGCGGGGGATCGGAGCGGTACCGCCGCCAGAGGCGGATCCAGGAGGCCACCTACGCCATCGCTCACGCGGTGACGACGACCGCCGGCCTGGACGACCTGTTCGCCCGGATCCACAGGATCGTCGGCGGGCTGATGGAGGCGAGGAACCTCTACATCGCGCTTCTCG
>JAKLER010000441.1 GCA_022711615.1 Acidobacteriota bacterium | reverse complement strand
GCGTTGCCGAGGAGGTTGCGCAGGACGATCGCGAGCCCTTCCCGATCGGCGCGCACGACGAGGCCGTCGACGGCGACGCTCACGGAGGCGCCGGTGGAGGCGACCTCCTCCTGCGCGTGCGTCAGCGCCAGGCGGACGCTCTCGCCGAGCGGAATCGTCTCGGGAAGGAGGGCCCGCCGCTCGACCCGCGAGTAGGCGAGGAGGGCGTCGATCAGCTCGGCCATCCGCCGCGCCCCGCTCCGGACCCTCTCGAGGTAGTCGCGGGCCTTCCCGTCGAGCCGGCCTCCGTGCTCCTCGACGAGGAGGTGGCTGTAGCCGTCGATCGCCCGGAGCGGCGCCTTCAGGTCGTGAGAGACGGAGTAGGCGAACGTCTCGAGCTCGCGCACCGCGCTCGCGAGCTCGGCCGTGCGCTCCTCGACGCGCCGCTCGAGGTCGGCGTTCAGGCGCCGGACCTCGGCCTCCGCCTCCCTCCGGGCGGCTTCTCCCCGGATCGACTCGAGCGCGAACGAGACGTCGAGGGCCATCTCCTCGAGGAGCCTCATCTCCTCGGCGTCGAGAGGGTCTTCCGTGCCCGCGGCGAGGACGAAGGCTCCGATGGCGTCCCCTTCGACGACGAGCGGCAGCGAAACCGCCCGGCCGCGCTCGGGCCCCGGCGGCGCGGCCGCAGAGCGACCGCTCCGGATCGACTCCCGGGCGAGCGTCTCGGCCCAGGCCGCCGCACCCGCGGCGTCGTCCGCGCCCCCGGCCGGAGCCCGGCCCACGCATAGGACGCCCTCGCCCTCCGCGAGCAGGAGCCACGCCTCTCGGAATCCCCCGACGGAGACCGCGATCCGGCAGGCCTCGGCGGCAAGGGACGGGACGTCCCGCTCGCGGACGATCGCCTGGTTCACGTCGCTGAGGACCGCGTAGACCCGATTCAGGTGCCGGATCTTCCCCTCCGCAGCCTTACGCTCCGTGATGTCGTTGATGACCGCGAGGTAGACGTCGCCCGTGGGGGCGCTCACCCGCTGGAGGTGGACCTCGATCGGGTAGAGACTCCCGCCCTTTCGGCGGTGGGTGGTCTCGACCCTGTGGACCTCGCCCGGCCGCGCATCGGTCGCTCGGAGCATCGCGCCGAGGTCGTCGGGCGTCATCCCCGGGACGAGGTCCATCGGGGTCATCCCGCGCAGCTCCTCCTCCGAGTAGCCGAGGTTCCGTGCCGCCCCCCGGTTCGCGAAGAGGAAGCGGAAGGTGGCCGGGTCGACGACGAAGATCTCGTTCAGGCTCCGCTCGATGACCTCACGGAGCGAGGCGCCTTCCCGTTCCGCGAGCCTTCGCGCGCGCTCGGCCTGTCCCAGCTGGCGGCGCCAGACCGCCACCACGCCCGCGGCCACCGCCGCGAGCAGCCCCGCCATCGCGAGGACCGTGAGCCAGAGCCGTTCGCGCAGGGGGCCGTAGACCTCCTCGACGTCGACGCACGCGACGAGCTTCCAGGGCGAGCCGGCCACGCGTCGGGCCGCGGCGACGACCTGGCTCCCGTCGGGGCGGGGAAAGAGCCCGACCACCTCCTCGCCGGCGGCCGCGCGTTCGAGCATCGGCTCGACCTGCATCCTCGGGACCCGCTCGATCCTCGGCTCCTTCACGGCCGCGTCTGCGGCTCGCGCCACGAGCACCGCGTCGCCGTCCCTTCGGACGAGGAGCGTCGACGCCGTCTGCGAGGGGACCGGCCAGTCGGAGAGGAACGCCTCGAGGTGGGACCGCACGTCGATCCCGAGGAGCACGGCGCCCCGCGGGCGCCCCTCGAGGACGACCGGGACGACGACCGCCATCCGGAGCATGCCCCTTGGCTCGTGCGTGTGAAGGTCGACGAGACGCGCTTCGCCCGACCGGAGGAGCTCGGCGAAGTGCCGGCCGTCGTCCCCCACGATCGGTGGGGCGTCGGTCGGGATCGACAGACGGCGCGCCCCGCCCGCATCGAGAAGCTCGACGCTCGCGTAGCCGTAGCTCTCCCGGACGCTGCCGAGCCACTGCCCGAGGACCGCCTCGTCGTCGCTCGGGAGCGTCCCGGCGAGGAGACCGTCGGCGAGGCGGCGGAAGGCCCGGCTCTCCTGGAGGACCCGTCCGTTGCCGAGCCGCTCGGTCCGCCAGCGGGCGAGGCCGGTCGCCTTGAGCTCCGCGATCGTCGAGACCTGCAGGTCGACCTGCTCCCGCAGGCGCCGCTCCTGCTCGCGGAACCAGGTCGCCCCCCAGAGGACGATTCCCGCGGCGAACAGCAGGAAGAGCCCCGCCAGCGTCGCCTCCGCGCTCCGGGGCAGGCGCACCTCGTCGACCGGCCGCGGCTCCCGGACCCGCGCGGCGAGGACGACGGCGAGGCCGAGCGTCACGAGCGCCGTGCTCGTCGGGGCGGACGGCGGCAGGACGGCGCCTCGGTAGAGCAGCGGCTCTCCCATCACGTAGGCGAGGAAGAAGACGACGCCGCACGAGAGCGCCACGAGGCCGCCGGTCGCGGCCAGCCAGCCTCGCATCCGGCCCCGGCCCGGAGGGATCTGGAGCGCGAGGAGCGCGACGCTCACGAGGAGGAGCGTGGCCGCCGCGACGGGCGAAATGTGCCCGAGCGGCCAGCCGGAGACGCGCCCCTCGATCCGAAGGCCGATGTGCTCGATCCGCCAGTACGCTCCGCGGAGGCTCGCGACGAGCAGGACGGCCGAGCTGAGCGCCGCGAGAGAGGCGAGAACGGCGCTCGCGCTCCGCGCCCTCGTTCCTCGTCCCGGTCGTGCCGCCACCGCGGCG
>JAKLER010000440.1 GCA_022711615.1 Acidobacteriota bacterium | reverse complement strand
CACGTCGCCTCGATGCGCACGACGTCCGGCATCGACGTCAGCCACCCGACGAGGGCGCGCGACGCCTCGGTCGCCAGGCCGCGGCCGTGGACGTCGCGGTGGAGGACGTAGCCGAGCTCCACGCCGCGCTCCTTCGGACGGCAGGCGATCGCGCCGACCGCCCGGTCCGAGGGAGGGAGCGTCAACAGCCACGTGAACTCCGTACCCGTTTCCCAGCCCGTCTCGCAGAACGCGAGGAAGCGGCGGCTCGTCTCGACCGAGACGTGCGTCGGCCAGTCCATCAGCCGGGTCACGGCGGGATCGCGCGCGTACGCGAAGACGGCCTCGGCGTCGTCGGCGCGCGGGCGACGCAGGCGAAGCCGCGGCGTCTCGATGGTCTCCGGCGGGGTCCAGGGGCGGCGCGTCACTGATCCACGATAGGCCAGATCCGGTCGGACCGCCCGGAGCGGCGAAGCGCCGTGCCCCTGTTCGAAGTCGCGCTCACGCGCGGAAGGGAAGCCTGGGATCTCTCCGGCCTCCCGTGGGTCTCGGGCGTCAGTGACGTCGACCCCCGACAAGGGGGCTCTCCCCGGCTGCTCTCGGTTCGAGCGGACGGTCTCATCTGCCTGTCCAAAGCCGAGAGGAATAAACTACGGGCAGGCATTCCTCCGAAAAGGAGCCATACATGGACAGGAAGTGTCGCCGACTTCTTCGGCTCTCGCCCCTCGTCGTGGCGTTCTGTGTCGTGGCATTCGCCGGATCGGCACGGGCGGAATGCCCGCAGCCCTCCTACGGGCCGGGCGTCGTCGTGGCGGCCGACACGGACCTGATCGTCGCCGGGGACTTCGACGGTGACGGGAAGGCGAACGACGTCGCCGTCGCGAGAACGGGAACGACCGCGGCCATCCGCTTCTTCAAGCGGGACGCTGCCGGCTCATTCGTGCCGCTCGGGACCGCCAGTGCCGGCGTCGGCAACGTCTGGGGGCTCTTCGCGGGAGACCTCGACGGCGACCGCCGTACCGACCTCGTGGCGTCGGGCTCGGGACCGCGCAGCAAAGTCCTCCTGAACAGGAGCCTCGCTGGTGGGCCTGGAGGCGGGGGGCCCACAGGAGGCGATCCCGATGACTACTTCGGGTTTGAAGACAAGGGATCTCCGCTCGCCGTGGGGGAGTCAGCACGATTCCAGGTCCTCGCGATCGGTGACGCGACCGGAGACGGGAAAGCCGACCTTATCGTTCCCTACGTCATGCCTTCCGCCGCAACTCGCCTGGCTCTCTATCCCGGCAACGGGGACGGCACGTTCCGTCCCGAGCGGACCCTCGACGACGTGACGGACAGGCAATACGTGAACGCGGCCGTGGGAGACCTGAACGGCGACGGGAGGCCGGACGCCGTGGCGGTTCTCTATCCGCCCGAGCTCGTCGTCCTGCTGGGGGACGGTGCGGGAGCCTTCGCCGCGCCCTGGCGACGCTCTCTGCCCCACGCCTCCGGTACCGCCGCCCAGGGCCTCGCGCTGGCCGACTTCGACCGCGACGGGATTCTCGACGTCGCCATCGGTTCCTATGGGAGCCCGACGCCCGCCTCGAGCATCTTCTTCATGAAGGGAAAGAACGACGGGTCTTTCGAAGCCGCCGTCGCAAGCCCTGCCGGGACGAACCCCTGGAACCTTGCGGTCGGAGACCTCAATCGCGACGGGGTGCCCGACCTCGTCGCCTCGAACGACTCCGCCGAGATGAAGGTCGCCGTCCTCGCGGGCAAGCGCGATGGCGGCTTCGCTCCCCTCCTCCTTCTCTCGACGCTCGGTCCCACCCGCTTCTCGCCCGTCACTCTCGGGGACCTCAATGACGATCGCGCCCCCGACATCCTCACAAACGGGACGGCCTTCCTGAATGCGAATGCCTGCGCGCCGGAGGGAACCGCCCGGGTCGTGCCCATCGTCCTCGACGTCGACACCGGATCGGCGCATTACGTGAGCGAGCTGGCGCTGACGAACCGGTCTTCGGGACCGGCGACCGCAACGCTGGCCTACACCGCGACTCTCGGATCGAAAGCGGGATCGGGTTCGACGACACTCACGCTCGGCGCCGGCGAGCAGCGGCGCATCGACGACGTTCTCGGTTACCTGCGTTCCGCGGGTTTGCCTCTGCCGACCGCGAAGGCAGATCCCCAGCAGGGAGGTACGCTCAAGGTCGCATTCGTCGGTCCCGCAGTGGACGAGACGAACGTCGCGGCGACGGCTCGCACGACGTCGGCCACCCTGGCGCCGCTGCCCGTGGGACGTGCCGGCCTCGCGTACGGCGGCGTCCGGGCCTCGGCAGCCTCGCCCGCCTCCGTAACGCTCTTCCCTCTTCGCAACGCCGCCGGCGTCGACAGGACGAACCTCGCCGTCGTCAACACGTCCGCGGAGCCGATGACGATTCGCATCACCCTGTTCTCGGCGACGGAGCCCGGTCGAACGGTCGTCTTCCGCCAGGACGAGACGCTTCCCCCGTACGGCTGGATCCAGTACGGCTCCGCTCAGCTCCTGGAGGCGAACGGCCTCACGACGGCCTGGGCGAAGATCGACCGGACGTCGTCGACCGGGGGTCTGACGGCGTACGCCGTCATCAACGACGCCGTGACGAACGACGGGTCGTTCGTGCCTCCCGTGGCCTCCGGCTCGGCGTCGGCGACCTACCTGACGGTCCCCGTGCTCGTCGAGACCAGCGGCTTCCAGAGCGAGCTCTTCGTCGCGAACACGGCTTCGGTCGACGCCGTCGCCACGATCCGCTACGTGGAGTCGGCGACGCCGTCGGC
>JAKLER010000044.1 GCA_022711615.1 Acidobacteriota bacterium | reverse complement strand
AGAAGAAGAACTTCTCCGGGAACGCGAAGTACTCCGCGAGGAGGCGATACCCCAGGAAGGAGCGGTCCGTGTAGGGAAGAAGGCCCTCGTCGCGGCCGAATCCGACGCCGGCGACGGAGCTCTTCGGGAGGCGCACGGGCGACGGCACGTCGCGCGGCCCGCCGGGCCGGAGCTCGACCGCGACGAGGTGGTTGTGGATCAGCTCGTGGAGCGCGTAGACGAGCTTCCCCTCCCCCTGGAGGAAGAAGCGGAGCGAATCGAGCGGCTTCTCCTCCGACTCGGAGACCTTCTCCCTCAGCTCGCGCAGGGGCGCGCCGCCGAACGTTTTCAGCTCGAGGCGAAGGACGGTCCGGACGCCCTCCTCGGGTCCGACGCCCGGGATCGGCAGCTCGAAGCGCGCCTGCCGCATCTCGACCGGCCAGATGCGGACCGGGTACGCCGTCCGGAAACGGCACGACGTCCCCGCGACGGACCGGGAGTAGAGCATCGACCCGCGCGGGATCCGCTGCCCCGACTGCAGGTTCACCTGCGAGGGATCGAGGACGAACTGAACGATCGACATCGACGGGATCGGCGCGAGGAGGTGCGGGTAGAGGACGTTGAGGAGCGACTCGGTGATCTCGGGGAACTCGTCGTCGACCTTCAGGTGGACGCGCGAGGCGAGGAACGCGAACGCCTCGATGAGCCGCTCGACGTGCGGGTCCTCGCACGTGTCGGCCTCGAGCTGCAGGCGACCCGCGATCTTCGGGTACTTCTCCGCGAACTCGGCCCCCATCTGGCGGAGGAACGAGAGCTCGCGTTCGTAGTATCCGAGGAGCTCGTCGCGCATCATTCCCCCTTCACGCGGAACTCCCCGCTCCCGATCTGGAGCAGGGTGTCGAACGAGACCGGCTCCGGCGCGGGGTCGACCTTGAGCCTCCCGTCGATCCGGAATTTCAGCGAGAGGCCCGGCCCGGGCTCCGGGTCGACCGTCACGACGACCCCCTCGAGGCGCGGCTCGAAGGTCTCGAGGACCCGCTCCACCGCGCGCCGGAGCTTCGCCTTGTCGGCCGGGCTCCGCCCCGAGAGGGCCGAGATGTCCGGGAGGCCGTAGACCACGATGGAGGACCAGACCTCCTTCAGCTCCGGCGGCACGACCGCCGTCGCCCGCGTGTTCAGGAGCCACTCGAGGTCGCGCCGCACCGACTGCTTGAGGATGCGCAGGTTCTTCACGCGCGAGGCCGGTGCCTCGCGGGAGTACTCGGGCTCGTAGTCGATCAGCCGGTCGAGGACCGACGGGTGGACACGAATCTCGTTGTCGAACCGCGACATCTCGGGCGGACTCCTCGGGCGGACGGGCGGCGGATCGGCCGGACGGCGGAGGCCGCCGTCCGGCCGGGAGGGGCTACTTGCGCGCCGAGGCGGGCAGGTCGGCCACGAGCCGGAGCGAGACCTGCAGCTCGTCGAGCTGGAAGTGAGGCCTGAGGAACGCCACCGCGCGGTAGGCGCCCGGCTTGCCGGGGATCTCGGCGACCTCGATCTTCGCGTCGCGCAGCGGATACCGGGCCTTCGTGTCCGCGGACGCCGTGTCGTCCGGGGAGACGTAGTTCGAGATCCACTGGTTGAGGAACATCTCGCAGTCCTTCCGCGACATGAAGCTGCCGACCTTGTCGCGCATCATGGCCTTCAGGTAGTGCGCGAAACGGGAGACCGCGAAGATGTGCGGGAGCATCGTCGAGAGGCGGGCGTTCGCGTTCGCCGACTCGAGGTCGTACTTCTTCGGCTTCTGCGCCGACTGCGCGCCGAAGAACGCGGCGTAGTCGGTGTTCTTGCAGTGGACGAGCGGGATGAACCCGAGGTCCGAGAGCTCCTTCTCGCGCCGGTCGGTGATGGCGATCTCCGTCGGGCACTTCAGGGCGACGTCCCCTTCGTCGGTCTGGAACGTGTGGACCGGGAGCCCCTGGACGAGGCCGCCTCCCTCCACGCCGCGGATCGCGACGCACCAGCCGTACATCGCGAACGCCTCCGTGAGGCGGGTCCCGAAGGAGTAGGCCGCGTTCCCCCAGAGGTACTTGTTGTGGTCCTTCCCGTCGACGTCCTCCTCGAAGTTGAACGTCTCCGTGGGGATCGTCTCCTTGCCGTAGGGGAGGCGCATCAGCGTCCGCGGCATCGTGAGGCCGACGTAGCGGGAGTCCTCCGAGTCCCGGAACGAGCGCCACTTCGCGTACTCCGTCCGGTCGAAGATCTTCGCGAGGTCGCGAACCTCGGTCATCTCCTGGAAGCTCTCCCAGCCGAAGAGCTGGGGGGCCGAGGCCGCGATGAACGGGGCGTTCGCCGCCGCCGCGACCTGCGCCATCTTCTCGAGGAGGAGCATGTCCTGCGGGTGGTTCGAGAAGTAGAAGTCGCCGATGAGGGCGCCGAACGGCTGGCCGCCGAACGTGCCGTACTCCTCCTCGTAGACCTTCTTGAAGACGGCCGACTGGTCGAACTCCGCCGCCCTCTCGAGGTCCTTGAGGAGGTCCTTCTTCGAGACGTTCAGGACGCGGATCTTGAGCATCACCGACGTCTCGCTCTCGTAGACGAGGTGATGGAGGCCGCGCCAGGAGCCCTCGAGCTTCTGGTACGGCTCGGAGTGCATGATCTCGTTCAGCTGCGCCGACAGGAGCCGGTCGATCTCGGCGATGCGCGCCTGGACCGACGCCTCCAGGTTGCGCGACAGGACCATCTGGCCCTGCATCGCCTGCTGGACGAACTCGGCGATCATGTCGCGCGCCTGCTGCGCCTGGTTCTCGTGCTGGACGAGGCGCCCCTCCTCCAGGATCTTCGAGAGGAGGTCGACCTCGCCTTCCTTCTCGCGGACGATCGCGTCGGCCTTGCCGCGTTCGGTCGCGTTACTCATTTCCGTCCCCCTTCTTCGGCCCCTCGGGCGTGAGGCCCAGCGCGCTCGCGAGCTGCTGCTGGCTCCCGGAGTTCTGGAGGACGTCGTTCAGCATCTTCTCGAGCTTCTCGTTCCCGTCGGCCTTCGACATGAGGTCCGAGAGGCGCTGCCGCGCCTCGACGAGCTTCCGGAGCGGCTCCACCTGCTGGACGACCTTGTCCGGCTCGAAGTCTTCGAGGCTCTGGAACTTCAGGTCGACCGCCATCTTCGACCCGTCGCCGGCGAGCTTGTTCTCGACGGACGTCGCCACGCGCGGGGCCATCCCCGCGAGGACCTGGTCGAAGTTGTCGCGGTCGATCTCGGTGATCTTCCGGTCCTTCATTCGCGGGAGCGGCTGCTCGGGCTGGCCCGAGAAGTCGCCGAGCACGCCGACGACGAACGGGAGCTCCTTGAGCTCGATCGCGCCCCCGATCTCCACGTCGTACGTGATCTGCACGCGCGGCGGCCGGACCCGCTTGAGTTTCTGCTGGATGCTTTCCTTCTTCACCATGAGCGTTCCTCCCTAGAAGTCCGTCGGCTTCTCTGTTCGCCTGCTGTCGCGCCTATTCGGTCCCGGGCCGGATCCCGAGAGTCTCCTTGATCCCGCCCAGGACGTTCGTGTCCTTGATCACATCCGCGAGCCACGTCTCGAGCGGCATCTGCCCCCACGAGATCGCGCGCTGGACGAGGTAGGAGACGGGGCTGTGCGGCTCGGTCTGGCGGAAGAACTCGGCCACCTCGCCGAGCCGGGCGAGCGCCTCGCTCCGGCTGCGGACCGGTCCCGCGGGGCCTGCCGCGCGGAAGGGGCCTCCGGCCGCGGGGACGTCTCCCGCCGCCTCGGCCGCCGCCTCTCCCGGCGCCGCCTGCTCCGGCTCGAGCGCCCGCTTCTCCTTGAGGATCCCGTCGACGACGCGGCGGACCTCCTCGAGAGCGACCTTCAGCTCGCCGAGGCCCGGCGTCTGGCGTCCGAACTTCTCGTCCATGACGCGGTCGAGCGCCTGGTACTCGTCCCACGCGACCGCGAGCGCCTTCGACGCCTCCTCGTAGAACACCTTCGGCGTCGACGACTTCGCCTTCCGGAAGTCCTCGCCGCTCGTCTTGTTCTCCTCGGCCGCCTGCCGCTTCAGGTCGGCGAGGCGCGCCTGCGTGTCGCCGTCGAGAGGCCCCGCGGCCGTGTCCGGGACGTCGAAAGGCCGGGACTCGCTCCACTCGAGCCAGGAGTAGTTCATGCCGGGCGCCCGCGTCAGCGGCGCCTTGCGGAGCGCGAGGGCGACCTGCCGGTCGAAGAACGAGAGGACGTTCGCCCGCCCTTCCATGTCGCCCTCGTCGACCTCCGGGTAGCAGGTGTCCCAGAAGTCGGCGTGGAGCCCCTTCATCAGCCGGATCCCGTCGCGCGCGCCGGCGACTCCGTGGAGCATCGTGAGCCCTTCGGCGAGCCACGCGGCGACCTGCAGGTCCTTCGTCTTCGTCAGGAGCGCGTCCGTCGCGAGCGCGACGGCCTCGTCCCAGTCGGCGACCTTCAGCTCGCGCTTCCAGTCCCCCTGCTCGAGCTGGTCGTCGGCGCGGCGCGCTTCCCGGATCTCGTCGTAGAGCCCGGCGTACTGGAGGCTCTCCCCCGACGGACGTTCGTCCGACAGCGGGGCGAGGAGCCTGTCGAAGTCGAGGAGAGGAGCCTCCGACGACATCTAGGTGCCTCCCAAAGAATTGCGAGTTGGTGGTACTGTAGCTGACTCAGCAGCCCCTGTCATCCCGTCAATCCCGCCGCCGGGACGGCCTCTGCGCCGGCCGGAGGAGAAGGGGCGTAGGAGGTTCGTGATGCCGACTCCCAAGGAGCTCCTCGACTCGGGGAACCTGAAGGCCGCGATCGAGGCCCTGACCCAGGAGGTCCGGGAAGCGCCCGCCGACCCGCAGAAGAGGACGTTCCTCTTCGAGCTCCTCGCCTTCGCCGGGGAGTGGGACCGCGCCGAGAAGCAGATCGTCGCGGCCGCGGGCGTCGACGCCCCGTCCCAGATGGCCGCCGGCGTCTACCGGGGTCTCCTCCAGGCCGAGCGCGACCGTGCCCGGGTCTTCGCCGGGAAGGCCCGTCCGCACTTCCTGCGGCCCGTGCCGTCCGGCGTCGAAAAGACGCTCGCCGCGCTCGGACGGATCTCCGAGGGAGACCTCGCCGGCGCCCGGACTCTCCTCGACGAGGCCGAGGAGGAGCGTCCGGCCCTCGCCGGCCGGCGCGGAGAGGCCCCGTTCGAGGACCTCCGCGACTTCGACGACCGGATCGGCGGCGTCGTCGAGATGGTCTTCCAGGGGAAGTACACCTGGTTCCCGCTCGAGTACGCCCGGAGCCTCGAGCCGAACGCGCCGAAGAAGCTCCGCGACCTCATCTGGCCGGGGGCGCGGATCACGGCCGACGACGGCACGAGCGCCGACGTCTTCCTCTTCGCTCTCTACCCCGGCTCCGCCGAGCACGAGGACGATCTCGTGAAGCTGGGGCGGATGACGGACTGGAAGAGCCTCTCCGAGGACCTCCAGGCGGGCCTCGGCCTCCGCTCGATCCTCGTCGACGGCGAGGACGTGAGCCTGTTCGAGCTCGGCCCGATCGAGCTCGAGGAGCGCGAGCCGCTTCCGAGCTGAGTCGGAAGCGCCGTGCGCCCCGGGAAAGGGCCCGCGTGCGACCCCCGGAAACTCGAAGCCGGCCTCCCGCGAAGGAGGCCGGCTTCGTTCCGACGAGGTTCTCGGGAGGGGAAAGGGCTCAGCCCCCCTTGTTCGACTTGAGGTCGTAGTGCGTCTTGATCGGCCCGCTGAGGGTGCCGTCCGCCTTCTGCTCCTTGTACTCGAACTCGATCTTGGCGAAGTTCAGGGAGATCGATTCGATCGGGACGACGTCGCTGTCGCCGCTCCCCCCCGTCTGGTAGGACGAGACGAGGATGTCGGAGAAGGTCAGCTTCAGGTACTCCTGCTGCTCCTTGCCGGCCTTCCGGGCGGTGAGGACGGCCTGCTTGATGTGCGCACCGTTCGCGCAGTGCAGGAACAGCTTCGGCGTCGCCTTGTTGATCCGCATCGTGAAGCTGAAGTCCTGCATCTGCACCTTGCCGGCGCCGCCGCCGCCGCCGAACTGCATCGTGCCGGACTGCGAAGCGCCCCACGACCACGACAGGACGTCGATCTCGCCCTTGTGCTTGCTGTCGGCGCTCTCACCTTCGATTCCGTCGATCTTCAGAAAATAGTCAACGAGTCCACCCATGTTCTGCTTCCTCCTTTCGGCAGCTTCCGGCCTATAAGATGGGGGTCGCCCTTCGGGAATTCAAGGCCCGCGCGACGCCCCGGCACATCGGTGTGACCTCCCGCACCTTCACGTCTCCCGCCCCTCGGGACGCAGGAATCCCGCAAGCGGACGGTCCCAGCCGCGCGGCCGCTTCCCGGCCTCGGGAGCTTCCACGTCGCCCGGGCCTTCCGGCGCGGCCTCCCCCCGGGCCGGGACCGCTTCCTCCACGAACTCGTGGTCGGACCGCTCGGGGTGCAGCAGGAGGAAGTCCTCGGCGCGCAGCTCCCGGAAGAAGAGGACGGCCCGGGACCGGCCGCCCGCCCGGCAGACGAGGACGCCCGAGGGGGCCCTCCGCCCGAACGCCCCTTCCGCCTCGAGCCACGCGAGCCAGAGCTGCAGCTGCGCCGTCGCCGGCAGAAGGTTTCCGACCGGGACGCGGACCGCGCCCGCCCCTTCGCCGGGAGGAGCGTCGCAGGCCGCGCGAAGGCGCGCGAGGAACTTCGGCCAGGACGCGGCCGCGCCCTCGCCGAGGAGCGACTCGGCGAAGTCTCCGAGCGTGACGTCGCGGATCTCCTTCTCGACCCCCTCCGCGATCTTCGCCGGCCGCTTCACCGGCACCTCGATCTTCGCCCCGCGATACGCCTCGTAGAACGAGGCGAGCGTCCGGCCCGCCGCGTAGGTCCGCCGGATCTGCGTCGCGCGCTCCTCGAACACCTCGAGGTACGACAGCGCGACGAGCGGGTCGGCGATCGCCTTTCCCTGCGGGACGACGGAGAAGAGCGTGAACGGGAAGCGACGGAGGCCGCCCTCGTCGTGGCTCCCCCAGAGCGCGCCCGTCACGGACCGCCGCCCTCCGGGCAGCGGCAGGAGGAACGTGTGGAGGGGGATCTCGGCCTCGCGGTACTCGTCGTCGTTCGCCCAGCGGCGGCTGAACCCGTTCCCGAGCCAGTCGCGGAACTCCTTCGCGCCCTCCTCGGTGAGACCGCTCGAGATGAAGTCCTTGTAGATCGGGAGCTTCCCGTAGAGGTGCAGGGCGCAGGTCTCCATCCTCGGGGGCCCGTCGGCGCCCGCGAAACCTTCCTTCAGCTTCGAGATGAGACTCCACGCTGCCACTCGGTCACCTCGCTCCTTCGGAAACGGATCGAAAAGGGGACGGGCGGGGCCCGGAGAATCCGGGCCCCGCCCGAGAGCGGTCAGTTCGGCAGGATCGGCGGCATCGGCTCCTCGAACGCGAGCTCGAAGAGCCCCTCGAGCGGCTCCGTACGCTGCAGGGCGTTCGGGATGACGACCCGGATCGTCCAGATCTTCTCCTTCTCCCGCGCCCGCTCGGAATCGTCGGAGTCGTCGCGCCGGTCCCGCTCCTCGCTCGCCACGCGGACGAAGTAGAAGAAGCGGAGGGGGCCGCCGTATGCCTCGAGGCTGCCGGTCCACCCGGAGCCCGACTGCTCGTCGCGCCCCGTGATCGACATCGGGGCGTCCGCGGGACCGAGGCGCCAGACGTACGGGCTCGGCTGCCGGCCCGTCTTGAAGTCGGTCGAGGGGCGGACGACGACCGACCGGTCGAAGAGGAATAGGGAGTTGATCCGGTCGCCCATGAAGCGCTTCCCGGGGCCCGGCGAGAACTGGAGCGGCCGGATCTCGACCTTGTGCTCCTTGATGACGGACGTCGAGCGCCCGCCGCCGAAGAGGAAGAGCTGCCAGCCCCGGCCGACGGCGAGGAGGCCGCGGCCCGCGTCGCCGACGAAGTCGAACTGCGGCTCCCAGCCCCAGAGGATCGGGTTCAGGGCGTACTCGTCCGCGAGCGCGCCGACGTCGGTCAGGATGCCGGAGAAGTGGTTCTGGCCGATCGTCGCGAGGTCGAGCCGGTAGGTCGCGGTGTTCCCGCTCCCCCCCGGCTTCAGCGAGGAGCCGGCCGCGTAGGCGACTCGCTCCTGCCGGAGCTGGCTCTCCCTCACGAACGGGAACTGGCCGAGGCACTGCTCGCGGATCTTCCGCACGACCGGCTCGGCCGCCTGCTGGAACGAGGGCTGGATCGCGTCGCGGATCAGGTTCGCGCCGCGGTTCTCGACGGCGATCAGCTGGCGCCCGTAGGAGCTCCGCCGGACGGCCGGGTTGCGTGAGAACGCGTGGAAGCCGCGGAGGGAGACGCCGTCCTGCCCGAGGGAGAGCTGCCGCCACGCCTTGAGCTCCTGCTCGGGAAGCGGGACGACGTTGTTCTTGAACAGGTTGGCCGCCGCGACGAGCTCCGGCGGCGCCGTCGCCGGCCCGGTCGACCGCCGGGGCGCCGCCTTCCCCTTGAAGTACGGGAGGATCGAGGCAAGCCGCCGGTTCGACGCCGCGAAAGTCTGGACGTCGTCGAACGCGAGCGCGCCCGACATGTCGGTCACGGGCGCGTCGCCCCCCTGCGACTCCGGGCTCCAGCGGGTGATCGCGGCCTGGAACTCGCGCCAGGACGACGCGCGGAGCGCCGAGCCCGGCACGACGAATCCGCCGCCCCCGCCTCCCCCGCCGCGGCCGGCGAAGCGGTCGACGTAGCGGCGAAGGTAGTCGAGCAGCGCCTCGGCGTGGCCCTGGGCGAGCGCGTCGACGTCGGGGCGCGTCGAGATCGACGACGCCTCGGCGAAGCTGATGTACGAGACCCCGAGCGGCACCATCTGCTGCGCGTGATTGCGCGTGAAGCAGACGTTCTCGAGACAGGCCGGCCCGACCGAACGGTCGAGGAATTGCTGCGTGTACGGGAGGACGCGGTAGACGAGGGCGAGGTCGGCCGTCCGCGGGAGGAACGCCGCGAGCGCCGTGTCCTGCCAGAGCGTCTTCTGCTCCGCCGGGATCGCCGGGATCGCGGTCAGGTTCGCGACCGCCTTCGCCTTCGCGTCGACCTGCTTCTTCGTGAACGCCTCGAGCGTCGCCTTCTGGTCGGCCGGCGTCGACTTGCGTGCCGCCTCCTCGACGACGGCGGCGGGGTTCTCGGCCGCCTCGAACGCCGCGAGGTCGGCGAACGCCGTCGCGTCGGCCACCATGGGCGAGATCGCCGCGGCCGAGGGGCTCCAGCCCTTCTTCGCCGGGTCCTGCGCGTCGGGAACGACGAGGTAGGCGTAGGCGAGGACCTGGACCTCGAGGTTCTTCCAGTCCGAGTCCATCTGCCCCTTGATCCGGCTGCGGGCCTGCTCGTTCACGACTCCGGGCACGACCGTCGTGAAGCGCATCAGCTGCGAATAGTCGGCGTCGAAGTTCTTCTTCCAGTCGTCGGGCCCCGCACCCGGGAACTCCTTCGTCCCGGGGCGGGCCGTCCCGAGGTGCTTCGTCGTGTCGTCGTAGACCTTCCGGAACTCCTTCCCGGTCGCCGCGACGCGGTCGAGGTAGCCCCGAGACGACGGGTCCTCGATCTTGAGGAGCTCCGAGTACCGCTGGACGTACTGCGCGAGGAGCTGGTTCAGGCGGAAGTCCCAGCGCGCGAGGTTCGCGACGCTCCAGTACTCCTCGAACTTCTTGAGCGCCCCCGCGGGATCGGGGACGCGGATCAGCCCGGGGTCCTTCGGCGGGTCCGCGGGCAGCGCCGCGAGGATCTCGTCGGGCGTGCCGCTCGAGCCGATCGAGGCGACCCACTCGTCGATCTCCTTCGACGCGGCGGTCCCGGCCGCCCCCTTCGTGTTCTGGAGGAACGCGAGGAGCGGGATCAGCTTCAGCTCCGACGCGGCCACGAGGGGCTTCTGCTCGGCTCCGAGGGCCCCCTTCTTCACCGCCCACCACTTCATGTGGCCGTCCAGGGCCGTGAAGAAGACGCGGTAGTCGTACGGGCCGCCCCAGTCGAGGCGCGCCATCCGCGCCTCGCCTTCCGCCATGAGCGGGTTGACGACGCGCTCGTAGGTCAGGCGCTGGTTGATCTTGCCGAGGAGCCGGAAGAGCTCGCCCGAGGAGGCGCGCTGGAAGAAGAGCGCGAAGAGGAAGGGGCGCTGGCGGATCGCCGCCTGGTGCTTGTAGATGCTCTCGGCGATCCCGTAGGCCTCGCCGATCGAGCACGCCTCCTTCTTCTCGACGCACGCCTGCGCCTTCAGCGCGGTCTCGCGCATCGGCTTGACGAACTTCCGCATCGCGACGTACGGCAGGATCATCCCGAGGAGGCAGAAGATGGGCAGGAAGACCGTCACGGCGCGGATGACCCAGCGGGTCGTCTTCTCGCGCTCGAGGGCCGCCTTCGTCCGCGCGATGAGCCCCTGCTCGGGGAAGACCTTCTTCTCGTAGAAGTCCTTGATGAAGAACGCCCGCGAGCGCTTGAAGATCTGCTCGAGGTTCTCGACGATCCCCTCCGCCGAGCTCCCGAGGAGCTCGCGCGTGGCGCGGGCGATCGGCTTGCCCTGCTGGACGCCGGAGGAGAGGTAGAAGCCGCGGAAGACGAACGGGTCGTCGTAGCGCGTCTCCTGGAAGATCCCCTGGAAGTAGCGCTTCAGCGAGCTGCCGAGCGCGCGGAGCTCCTCGGGGAAGACGAAGATCCGGTCGACGTTCTGGACGATCTCCTCGTTCGCCGTGAACTTCATCCGGAGCTTGTGGACGCGGGTGAGGATCTCCTCCCAGGCCTCGTCGAACGAGGCGAGGGCGTACGGCTTGTCGGGGCCGTTCGGGTTCGACCAGCCGACGAGCTGGCGCTGGTCGACCGGGTCGAGCTTCGAGAAGAACTCGGAGAAGCCGAGGATCCGGTCCGCCTTCGTCACCATGATGAAGATCGGGAAGCGGATCTCGAGCACCCGCTGCAGGTGGAGGAGCTTCGTCCGGATGTTCGCGGCCTTCTTGTCCTGCTCCTCCGGCGTGTCCTCGAGGAGCGAGGTCGCCGGGACGACCACGAGGACGCCGTTGATCGGGCATTCCTTGCGGTACTTCTTGAGCATCTTCAGGAAGGTCGACCACTCGGTGGCGTCGGGGGCCGCCTCCTCCTGGAACGTGAAGCGGCCGGCCGTGTCGAGGATCACGGCCTCGTTCGCGAACCACCAGTCGCAGTTGCGCGTGCCGCCGGAGCCCGACAGGCCGTCCCCGCCGACGGGGAACTCCAGGCCCGAGTTCTTCAGCGTCGTCGACTTGCCGGACTGCGGCTCGCCGATGAGGAGGTACCACGGGAGCGAGTAGACCTGGAGCCCGGTCGCCTTGAGCTGCGCGAGGGACTCCGTCCACTTCTGGGAGAGCTCCTTGACGGCCTCGCGGACCTCCTGCTTGGAGGCGCCGGCGCCGCCCTGGGCGTCCCGCGCGAGGTCCTTCTCGAACGCGCCGCCGCGCGCCTTGTCGCCCTTCTTGACGAAGACGTCGAACGCGGCGACGAGGAGGGCGATGAGGATGAGGCCGCCGATGACGGCCCACCAGAGGTGCCCGAAGCCGAGCGCTCGCGCGACGACGAGGCAGAGGGGCGAGAGGAGGACGACGATGCCGAGCGTCTTGATCGGCTTGGGAAGGCGGTAGAGGAGGTCGAGAAGCTCGTACATGGGGCCCTCAGATCACTCCCATCGCCTCGGCCACGCTCTTGACCTGGCCCACCAGCGTGGCCCAGGCCACGAACGTCAGTATCCAGAACCCGATCAGGACGCTGAAGCTGACGATGGCGACGCGGCCGAGCGTCACGACGGGGTTCAGCCTCTTCCCCGACGAGGCCATCACCGTGTACGCCTCGGGCGTGATCTTGTCGCTCTGGCTCGCGAGGTATTCCGAGAGGATCCGGTAGGTGTTCTTCCTCACCTCGGCGAGCTTCTCGGGCCGCTCCCGGTACTTGCCGCGGAAGCCGAGCGCGAGCCCGGCGTAGACGATCGAGCCGAGCTCGACGTCCTCCGGCCGGAGCTCCTTCGCGATCGCGAAGTACTGGTCGCCGCCGATGTTCGAGCGGAAGTACTTCTCCTCGAGGAGGCGGTCCTGCCAGTCGCGCGCGAACTCCCAGCCGGAGTGGATCAGGATCTCGTCCGCGAGGACGACGAGCGGGTAGCGCGCCTGGTCGTAGAGCGCCTGAAGTCGCGGGTCGCTCCGCACCGCGGAGGCCTGCTCCCGGAAGATCTCGTCGAGGTCGGCGGCCACGTCCTCGATGTCGGCGCGGACGCCCTTCCTCACCTTCTGCCGGAACGACGAAAGGAAGAGGAACTCCTTCGCCGCGACCTTGAAGAGCTCGGTCGTGTAGTCCATCTCAGCTCCCGGGCTTGGTGATGATGTAGAGCGAGAACTTGAGCTTGGGGTCGAGGGCGTCGGAGAGGGCCACGTTCCGGTCGCGGACGACGTTCGCCCAGTACGGCCCTTCCTTCTCGATCCTGAAATAGAAGAAGTCCTCCCTCTGCGGGAGGCCCGGCGGCGTCCGCTTCAGGAGCTCGAGGTCGAGCCCGAAGAGCCGGCGCTGGCGGAGGACCGGGATGTCCCGCACCGTGCCGAGCTTCATCGTGACGATCCGGCCGCGCAGGTCCTTCTCCTCCATCTCGGCCTCGATCGCGAGGAAGACCTCGGTCTGGGAGGCGAGCCACTCCTCGAGGAGGTCCGCGACGAGGAGGTCCTCCCGGAGGACGAAGTCGACCTTCACGAAGCGCGAGGCGACGATCTTCTCGAGGAGGGCCTCGATGACGCGGCACGTCTCGTGGAAGCACGGGCCGAGCTTCTCGTGGTCGTAGACGGGGATCCGGACCGGGACCTTGCCGTCGTCGAAGATCGAGAGCTCGCCCGCGAGGCGCGCGAACTCGGTGTAGACGTGGAACGGGTGGATGCGCGGGATCTTCGTGAGCTGCTGGAAGAGGAAGAGGAAGCTCCCGAGGATCTGGAGCTTGATGATCGCCTGCCAGCCCGAGGTCCCGTCGGAGGTGATCGCCAGGCGCCCCTGCGCGACGTCGGTCAGGAGCAGGCGATGCTTCGCCTCGATCCGGTTCGTCACGCCGTCGCAGAGCGCCTGGATGGTCCGGGAGGCGCCGAGCTCGGTCAGCGACGGGATGAACTCGCGCGAGAGGACCGGAAAGTTCCGCCCCGAGCCGGAGCGCTCCACGACGGCGACCTCGAGGCACTCGTAGCCCTCCTGGCTCTCGGCGCCGAAGAAGAGCTTGCCGTTGCAGCGCCGCACGCCGACCGGCTGCGGGTTCGACCCGGTGTTCTCGTCGAGGGCCTCGGCGTTCTCGGCGACGTAGCGCCGGTCGACGCCCGCCGGCCCCTCGCCCGGGGCGAACGTGTTCGGCGCGTTCTCCCGCATCACCGGCACGCCGACGAAGACGCGCATCCGCCCGCCCGCCTTGTCGAGCTCGTTCTTGAAGCTCCGGGGGGAGAGGCGGAGCGTGGAGTCGGACGACAGCGCGGTGCCGTCCTTCAGCTTCAGGGAGACGTCGCGGATCTCGAAGACGAAGTTCTCGAGCTGGTCCGGCGCCACGTCCAGGGACTGGAGCCCGAAGTAGAACGGCTGGATCCTCTGGATCTCGCGCTGGAGGGCTTCCTCGCGGTAGCGCTCGGCCGTCTGGAGGTGGTGGGGCCGAAGGAACATCCCCTCGGCCCAGAGGACCTGCGGCGTCTTCTTCATGGGGCCCCGTTACCAGCGGCGCTCGACGGCGAGCTCCCGCTCGAGGACCGAGACGAGGATCTTCTGCCCCACCCACTTCTCGCGGGAGAGGACGACGACGTGCTTCGTCGGGTCGGGGTTCTGGAACTTGTAGTCGGCGATCAGGACGAGGAACCGCTCGCCCTTCGAGAACGGCACGGAGACGGTCTTGTCGCAGGCGCCGGCGCCCTCGCCGGTCGTGAACGTCACGGTCTGGATCCGGTTCTGGCCCTGGATGTTGAAGCGGGTCTGGTCGTAGAACCACTTCTCCCCCATCTCCTGGATCTTCCGGGACTCCTCCTCCGTGGCGCGGATGACGTCGACGGCGAGGGCGAGCCCGCCGTTGATCTGGGCGCCGCATCGGAACGAGATCGTCCCGACCTTCGACGCGCAGCCGGTGAGCGCGGGGAGTGCCCCGAGGAGCAGGCCGCAGGCGGCGATCCGGAGCAGGAAGCGGGACGGCGTCTTCGTCATGAGTGTTCTCCTCGCTGTGTCTTCCTGAGCTTCTCGAGCTCTTCCTTCGAAAGTCGGGCCACGCCCTGGAGGATCTGGTCGTTGACCAGGTCGGGAGAGAGGTCCCGGACCGCGATCTTGTAGAGGTCCCACCACTCCGCCGCCTCGCCCCGGAGCTTCCAGCCGGCGCTCCGGGGCGCGGACTCGATCGTGACCGGGTTGATCCGCTTCCAGAGGCGGTCGAACCACTCCCCCGGGGCCTGGTGGAACGCCGCGAGGATCGCGACCTGCCACTTCTTCAGCTCCTCGAGGTACTCCTCCACCCGCTGGACGCTGACCGGCTTGCCCTGCTCGATCGCGTGGAGGAAGTGGCGGAGCGTCTCCTTGAAGCCGGGGAGCTTGAAGGCCATCGTCTCGTTCCCCGGCATCGTGAGCGACTGGATGAGGCCGAGCGTCATCCCCTCCATCGCGAGCGCGTACTCGATCACGCGACGGAGGACGACGACGTTCCGGTCCGCCTGCGCGAGGTCCTCGCCATGGACGAGCTGCTTGAGGGGAAGCGGCCCGGAGGGCGCCGCCGACGCTGGGGGCTTCCGGCGCTCGACGCTCTTCGACGGGCTCTCCTCGACGCGCTTGCGCTCCGACTCCTCGAGCCTGCGACGGAGCCGGGCCACCTCGGGGTCGGCCCCGGCGCCCGCCGGCAGCACCGGGAAATGGCGCCGGAGGAGCTCCAGGAACCGCGCACGGGATTCCTTCGGGAGCGGGGCGAGCTCCTTCTCGACGCGCCGCTTCAGCTGGCGGCGCCGGTCGTCGGAGGTTCCGAACCGCAGCTCCCCCGCCAGCGCGAAGAGCTCGTCGGCGAGCTCGCGCGCCCGGCCGTCGAGGAGGATCTCGGCCGGGGTCCGCGCCGCGCCCCACGAGAACGGAGCCGCAACGGTCGCGGGCGGAGGTGCGGGGAGGGGCTCCGGCTCGCGCGGCGGCTCGTGCCGCGCGGCCGGGGCGGCCTCTGTCCGCTGCTCCGGCTCCGGCTCACGGTGCCGAACGGAAGCCGGAGCGACCGCGGAGGTCTCCGGTGACGTCGCGGGGGGAGGGGGCGGCGGAGGCGGAAGCGTCCGCGAGAGCGGGGACGGTCCGCCCCTTGCCGTCGCCTCGCCGACGTCTTCCGTCAGGAGCGTCGTGGCCCGCCCCTTCGCAACGCCGCCCTTCACAGAAGCCCGACCGGTGAGCTCCGGCTCCGCGGAGCGAGCGGCCGGAGCCCGCGCTCCCGCCTCCCCGACGAACCCTTCCGGGACGGCGGTGAGGCCGCACGAAGTCAGCCAGTCGCCGACCGGCCCGAACCGGTCGGCGACGAGCCCGGCGAGGACGCTTCGGGCGGCCCAGCGGACCGCCTCGTCGCCCGCGACCCCGTCGGGGACGGCGGTGCGGGTGCCGTCGAGGAGGCGCGCGACGCGGGGAGAGACGACGGCGGTCTCGAAGCTCCCCGTCAGGTTGACCGGCTTGACGAGGATCTCGGCGATCCAGCCGATCGCATCGCGGAAGAAGGGCTTCCGGAAGAGAGTCTCGCGGACCTCCGCCGGCCGCGCGCCGCCGCTCGAGAGGAGCTCCTCGATCTCCGGGTCGCCGAGCGCGAGGACCGCGTCGAGCAGGTGGCGCGTGTCGACGTATCCCTCCCGCCTCCCGGCCGCGCAGGCGACCGCCGCGGAAAGGAGCGGCTCGACGGCGGCGCCTTCCCAGTGCGTCACGGGAAGCGGCTCGAAGGGCGGGGGCGCCGCGAGCGGACTCGTCAGGTAGACCTGCACCGGCGTCAGCGAGACGAGGAAGATCTCGCCCGACTTCACCTCGGTCTCGGTCGTCACCGCCTGCTGGGCCGCGAACGTCCCGTTCGAGCTGCCGAGGTCCCTGAGGAAGATCCGGCCCTGCGCGAAGCGAACCTCCGCGTGCGAGCCGGAGACGCCGGCGGAGACGGAGAGGACGAGGTGGTTCCGCTCCTTCGACTGCCGGTCGAACGGAAGGCGGCCGATGCGGACGAGCTGCATCGCCTGCCGCGCTTCGGCGGCGTAGCGGAGCCCCTCCATCGGGCCGAGCCAGACCTCGAGCGTGAGGGAGCGCGGCGGGACGCTCACGGGCGCCCCTCCGCGAAGGGGCGACACGCCAGCACCTCGAACGAGGAGACGGACGACCTGTCGGACACAGTGGCCGGATATTACCCTCGGTCCGGAAACCCCGCGACCCGGCCCGGCGTCAGGTGCGCGGCGCCGTCTCCGACTCCGCCTCGAGCAGCTCCGCGAGGACGTCCTGGATCTCGAAATGCAGCGGCTGGCGGTGGACGAGGAGCGCCCGGAGCTCGGCGACGACCTC
The DNA here is from genome assembly GCA_022711615.1 of Acidobacteriota bacterium. Classification (GTDB taxonomy): domain Bacteria; phylum Acidobacteriota; class Thermoanaerobaculia; order UBA5066; family UBA5066; genus UBA5066. Next base: position 3,803 of record JAKLER010000044.1, on the reverse strand, counting down.
GTCCGTCTCCCGAAGCGCCTGCTCGACGCGGCCCGTCGGGTCCTCCGCCACGAAGTCTCCCGGACCGATCGCGATCGAGAAACCCGGAATCCGCGTCAGGAGACGGAGCGCGAGAAGGAGCGCTCTCTCGAACAGGGGCGGCGGGATCGCGTTCGGCCGGCCCGGAACGCGGTCCTCCTCCTTCCAGAAGACGCGGGAGCGATCGAGGAGCGTCGCGGTCGACGCCTCCGCGGCCAGGGCCGCCCTCACGCGCGCGAGGGGGTCCCCGTCCTTCGAACGGACGGCCGCCGCGGCGGCCCGCTGGACCCCCTGCAGGAGCTCCGGCAGCTCGGTCCGCTCGCCGCCGGCGAGGGACCGCAGGAGGAGGACGCCGAGGGAGTAGAGGTCGGACGGCGCGCCGAAGCGAGGGTAGACCTTGTAGCGCGCGCCGGGGAGGCGCACTCCGAAAGAGCGGCGGAGCCGCTTCACCGCGGCGTCATCGAGCTCGATCGGCTCGGAGACGAACGTCAGCTCCTCGTAGGAGGCCGGGACGTCGGGCTTCCGCCTCACGACGAGGGCGTCGATCCCGAGGCCGAGCGCCTCGTCGGGGAACGTGACGTGGATCCAGTCGGGCTCTTCCGGCCTCGGGAAGAGGCCGTTCGGGTCGCTGAGCCGCCCCTCGACCTTCACGCCGAGCCCCGCGTCCGCCGGCTCGACCTCGGAGAGGTAGACGTCGCCGGGACGGCGCGAGGCGAGGCGGAACTCGAGGATCTCGGGAGCCGCGTACGGGAACATCGGCTCCGGCGGCGGGACGACGACCTCGACGCCGAACGAGGACGTCCTCGAGGCCGCGGCCAGACCGTGCAGCCGAGCCTGGAATGTCCAGAGGGCCGGGAGCGAGGCGCCGGTGCCGTAGCTGTCGAGGAGGACGTGCCCCGGGTGCAGGTCGAGGTGCGGCTGCCCGGTGGCGCGATAGAACGAAAGGAGGCCCGCGGCGAGCTGCCGGAAGGCCGTCATCTTCAGGTAGAGGACCTCGATCGCGTCGACGCCCGATCCGTCGTGTCCGTAGAGGAAGCGCCCGGTCGGCGGAAGCGACGTGCGCAACCACTCGAGCCGGTGGCGCGCCGACTGCGTCTCGAGGCTCTCTGGTGCGGCGGCGGAGACGAGGTCCTCCTCCGTGCGACCGCCGACGAAGTCGGCCCACTCGTCCCAGCGCACCGGGGAGAGGCCGCTCACGAGGAACGGGGAGGGACAGAACGAGAACGGGCTCCACCGCGCGGCGAAGTCTCCGAGGGAGCCGCCGCCCGAGGCGCGGAGACGGAGGGCCTCCTCGGCCGATTCGCGGGAGGCGAACGCCTTCACCTGGCTCTCGTCCCAGTCCCGGAGGAGCGCCCGGGAGAGCCCCTTCAGAAGCTCGTCGGGCCCGCCCACCGGGACGTCGGCCTCGCCCGGGAGGGGCGCGTAGGAGAAGACCGCGATGACGCGGTCCGTCGTGGCGCAGCTCGCGCAGCCGACGAGGCGGTGGAGCGACTCGAGGTACGACGGCAGCCGCCGCTCGCGCAGGAACTGCTCGTCCGTGAGGAGCTCCAGCGGCCGGCCGCACGCGGCGCACGGCGGGACGAAGAACGTCCGCGACGGCTTGTCGTAGACGAGGGCCGGGAGCGTCGCCTCGGGGCCGCCGTCCGGCTGAAGGAGCCTCGGGAAGTACGGACTCTCGGCGCGCAGCGCGCGCATCCGCTCCCTCTCCGCTGCGAAGCGCGCGACGAGGGTCCGGTTCGTCGGGCGCGCGGCGCTCTCGGCGAGCGCCTCGGGAAGGACGTTCGGCAGGAGCTTGACGGCGACGAGCTCCACGACGCTGTCGGCGTCCCCCTTGAGGGCTCCGAGGTAGACGCGGCTCGTCCCTTCGTCCGCCGAGAGCGGCAGCGGGACCGGCCCTTCCTCCGCCCCGCCCGCGAGCGGTCCGAGGACGAGGTGGAGCCCGAAGGGCGACGGGGCGTCGCCCGGAGGGAGGAGGCGGGCGGTGGGAAGGCCCTTCACCGGGACCCTCCCGCCCGCCGCGCCGTACGGACGTTCGGCACGCGCGCGCTCACCACTGAAATTCCTCCGGAGACGCGAGTCTACCCTTCCCCGCTCCCGGCCTCGCTCCCGGCCGGCCCGGACGGCCGCCGCAGGAGACGGGCGAGGAGGACGAGGAGCGCGACGACGGCCCCGACGAGCGCGGCCCAGAAGAGCCTCGACCCGGTGGAAGGCGCCGTAGCCGGGAGCGGCGCCGGCGCGAGCCCCACCTCGGTCGCCGGCGCCCCGAGGAGCCGCGGCGCGAGGAGCTCGAGGTCGTAGCGGGGCGCGGCGAGGCCCGGCCGGCCCGCGAGGAGCGCCAGCGCGCCGTCCTCCCGGACGAAGCGGAGACGGTGCGCCGGGAGAAGAAGCGACGCGCCCGCGAGCGGGAGGGGCGCGTTGTCACCGTCGTCGATCGAGACGAAGAGCGTCCCTCCCGTTCCCGGCGGCAGGTCGAGGACGAGCCGCGGCGCCTCGCGCGCCGGGTCGGCGCTCTGCCACGCCGAGGAGGCGATCGCGGTGAACGTCCCGGCCGTCTCGGGCCGGCCTCCGAGCCGTTCGCGGTAGACGACGACGTTCCGGGCGAAGACCCGCGCCGTCGTCGCGAGCTCGAGACGCGTCGCGGGGAGCGTCTCGTACGAGAGGTCGATCCGGTGGAACGAGAGACGACCCTCCGCCCCCTCTCCGGCGCGCGGACGCGGGTCGCCGGTCGACTGCGGGGCGGGAAGCCTCACGACGAGCGGCTCCCCGAGCGTCTCGAGGAGATAGGGGACCTGCCGGTCGTCGGAGGAGACGATCCGGACGTCGGCGAGGCTCGGGCTCTGGGCGAGGACCGCCGCGTCGAGACGGAGCGCCGTCAGGCCGGGCGGACCGGGCGGGATCGCTCGCGAGACGCGGAACGAGGTGCGGTCGAGCGCCGCGCCCGCCGGAACGGACGGGGCCACGGCCGCTTCCGCGGCGGACGCCGGCCGCGGGCGCGCCTCTCCCCACGCCGCGCGCGCCGGCGGGGCGGCGCCGCGCCTCGTGACGGCGGAACGCGCGGCCTCGAGGTCGTACCGCGGCCGCTCGAGCGCCCGCGCCCCGTACCGGGCCGCGAGGGGCGCGCCGTCCGGGCTCTCGAAGTAGACGAACGGGAGCCCTTCGAAGAGGGCCGTCACCGACGCGAGCTCGAGGGGCGGGTTCCCCGCGTCCTCGACGACGAGCTCCAGCTCGGCCTCCGCGGGCGGCGCGACGGAGATCGTCATCTCGGCCGCCGCCGCGTCCTCGCGCTCGGCCCTCCGGAGCGTCGCGGCGCCCAGCTCGTACGGGACGAGCCGCCCGGCCGAAAGGCGCGACTCGAGGACGCGGGCCTCGCGCAGGACGTTCCCGGAGCGGACTCCGACCTCGAGGGCCGAGATCGGCAGCCCCGCGGCCGGAAGCCGCAGGCGATACCGGCTCCTCCCCGGCTCGCTCTCCCGTCGCTCGAACGGGACCTCCGCCCGGAGCGCCTCCGGCGCGCCGCCCGTCCCGGCCGCGCGGGCCTCGACGCGCGACGGCAGCGGGACGCGGCCGCTCTTCGCGTCGTTCCAGACGAGCCGGAAGTACCGGTGCTCCCCCGCGGCGAACGCGACGACCGTCCGCGAGAGCCCCTCTTCGGGAAGGTCGAAGAGCGTCCCCTCCTCCGCGAGGAGCGCCCAGCGCGCGCGGTCGCCGCTCCCCTCGAGACGGAGGCGCTTCAGGAAGGGCGCCGGGATCCCGCTCACGCGGAGGCGGTCGACGCGCCGGAGCGC
>JAKLER010000439.1 GCA_022711615.1 Acidobacteriota bacterium | reverse complement strand
CGCTCTTCGGGTCGATCTCGACCGCCTTCTCGAACGTCTTCTGCGCGTCGCGGAACTTCTTCATCCGGCCGTACGCGAGGATGGCGCACGAGGGGAGGAGCGGGTCCTTCGGGAACTTCCGGCCGGCAGTCTGCGCGACCTCGACGGTCCCCTGGAAGTCGCCCGACTCGAGGAGCGCCCGCGCCGTCCGCAGGTGGAGGTCGGGATCCTCCTTGTGCTGCTCGAGGGCGACCTTCAGCGGCTTGACGGCGGCGCCGAAGTCCTTCGCGTCGTACAGGGCGAGGCCGAGCTTCCGGTGGACGGGGGAGGTCTCCGGGGCGGTCTTCGCGGCGATCTTGTAGTTCTCGAGCGCCGTCCGGAGCTTCCCGGAGATCCGGTAGAGATCGCCGAGGTTCTCGAAGAGGAGGGCGTCGGACGAGGTCCGGGCCGCCTTGCGCAGGCGGAGCCGGGCGCGCTCGACGTCGCCCCGGGAGTAGTCGACGAGGGCGAGCGTGTGGAGGATCGAGGCGTCCTCGACGCCCCCCTGCTCCGCCCACGACTCGACGTCCTTGAGGATCTTCCGGGCCTCCTCGGTGAGCGTCTTCGGGTTCTCGCCGGCCAGCTCCTCCAGCCGTTCCGGGAAGCCGTCCGCGGCCAGACGCTGGCGGAAGACCTCGAAGGCCTCCCGCGCCTTCCGGCCGAAGAAGAAGCGCTGGGTCGTCTGCTCCCGCTTCGCCTTGTCGGCGAGCGAGTCGCGCTCGGCCTTCGTGGTCTCCAGCTCGGCCTCGGCCGCGGCGAGGCGCGTGCCGAGCTCGGCGGACTTCTCCGCGAGGGCGTCCCGCTCCTCGATGGCCGAGGCCAGCTGCCCGGCGAGCCGCTCCTTCTCCTGCTCGAGCCGGCCGGCTTTCTCCTCGAGCTGAGCGCTCTGCTCGGCGGAGGCGGTCTTGAGGGCGGACAGGGAGCGGAAGAGGACGACGGCGGCGATCACGGCAACGGCCGCGACGGCGAGGGCGACGAGCATTCCGGTCGACAAGGGACTCCTCCGCGCAACGGGAACGGCGCGACCCCGAATTCTACCTCCGCCCGAGGGCCGGGGGCGGGCGCGACCGCGTGTTTAGAATGCCGCGTGCCGCACCTCCGGATGACCTCCCGACCCGCCGCCGGCCTCTTCCTCCCGGCCGTCCTCTTCGCCGTCCTCGCCGCGCCGGCCCCGGCTGCCCGCTCGGAGGAGGTGAAAGGACGGGTCGTCGTCCTGGGGTTCGACGGGGCCGACCACAGGCTCGTCTCCCAGATGATCGCCGAGGGGAAGCTGCCGAACCTGGCGAAGCTGGCCCGGGAGGGGAGCTTCTCCCCCCTCCGGCCGACGATTCCGGCCCAGACCCCGGTCTCCTGGTCCACGTTCTCGACCGGCCTCTCCCCGGGCCGGACGCTGATCTTCGACTTCCTGAAGCGCGATCCGAAGACCTACCGGCCCGAGTTCGCGATCGTCTCCGAGGGAAGGAAGAGCTTCCTCCTCGGCCGCGGGAACCGGGCGGGCGCGGCGGCGATCGGGGCGCTCCTCGCGTTCCTCTTCGTCTTCCTGATCGGCCGGCTCGTCCTGAAACGGTGGAAGCCGGCGGCCCTGGTCGCGCTCGGCCTCGCGCTCCCCGCCGCCTTCTTCTCGTACCGGTTCGGCGGCCTCCTCCCCGAGTCGCTCCAGACGGTCATCAATCACCGCCAGGGGACGCCGTTCTGGGAGGTGGCCGGGAAGAGCGGGATCAAGTCCGTCGTCCTCCACGTCCCGGTGACGTTCCCCGCGGTCGACTACGACGAGGGGCGCCTCCTTTCGGGTCTCGGAGTCCCGGACCTGCGCGGGCGGATCGGGACACCGAGCTACTACACCTCCGACCCGTTCTTCGCCCCGAAGAACAAGAACGAGTTCTCCGTCGAGCTCATCCGCCTCGAGTCGAACGTCGGGACGATCCGGACGGAGGTTTTCGGGCCCTACAACAAGCTCTTCCCCGAGCCGCCCGTCATCAAGACGCCGATGACGCTCACCGTCCTCCCCGACGGGGGCCGCCTGCGGATCGAGCCCGAGGGGAGCGACGCGGTGACGATCAAGCCGGGGGAGTGGTCCCCCTGGGTCACGTTCACGTTCGCGTTCAACCCGGTCGTCAAGCTCACCGGCATCGGCCGTTTCCACCTGACCCGGATCGCTCCCGAGATCGAGCTCTACCTCTCGCCGATCCACTTCAACCCGGTCGACCTCCCGCCGAACGTGAAGATCACCGCCCCGCGGGGGCTCGCGAAGAGCCTGGCGAAGCGGTTCGGCCTCTACAAGACGGCCGGCTGGTCGATCGACACCTGGTCGATGAGCGAGGAGACGATCGACGAGCCGACGTTCCTCGACGACGTGACCCACACCGTCCAGCAGTACCGGAAGATGATGGACGGGCTCCTCTCGGAGAAGGGCGTGCGGCTCTACGTCCAGGTCTACGAGTTCACCGACCGGGTCGGGCACGTGATGTGGCGCTTCCTCGACCCGGAGCACCCGATGTACGACGCGGAGAAGGCGGCGAAGTTCGGCCCGTCCGTCGAGCGGAACTACCGGCAGATGGACCAGATCGTCTGCGACGCGCAGAAGGAGCTCGGCCCAGACGACCTCCTCCTCGTCTGCTCCGACCACGGCTTCGCGAGCTGGCGTCGGTCGATCAACTACAACACCTGGCTCGCCCGCCACGGCTACCTCGGGATGAAGGGGGGCGAGGAGAAGCTGGCCGACCTCGAGCAGCTCTTCAGCCAGGGGGAGTTCTGGCCGAA
>JAKLER010000438.1 GCA_022711615.1 Acidobacteriota bacterium | reverse complement strand
ACTGACGCGGCGCTCCGCCTGAAGGAGGCCGTGAGCCTCGGCTTCACCGAGGCGTTCCTCCCGGCGGGGAACGCGGCGGAGGCCGCGGCGTTCCCCGACCTCGGCGTGACGCCCGTCGCGAGCGTCGGCGAGCTCCTCGCGCGGACGGCCGGCGTCAGCCGGGAAGGAGCGGCTCGGCGCCCGTGAGGGCGCGGAACGCCTCGACGTAGCGCTCGAGGGTCCCCGCGACGACGCCCGGCGGGAGGACCGGGGCCGGCGGCGTCTTGTCCCAGGCCGTCGTCTCGAGCCAGTCCCGCACGAACTGCTTGTCGTACGACGGCGGCGAGCCCCCCTCGCGCCACGACGCGGCGGGCCAGAAGCGGGAGGAGTCGGGCGTGAGCGCCTCGTCGATCCAGACGACGGAGCCGGCATCGTCGAGGCCGAACTCGAGCTTCGTGTCGGCGACGATGACGCCGCGCCCGGCGGCGTACGAGGCCGCTTCGGTGTAGATCGCGAGCGTCAGGTCGCGCAGGCGCGACGCGAGGTCGCGCCCGACGGCGTTCGCCATCGCCTCGAAGGAGACGTTCTCGTCGTGCCCTTCCTCCGCCTTCGTCGCGGGGGTGAAGATCGGCTCGGGGAGCCGCGACGCCTCGGAGAGGCCGGCCGGCAGCGGCACGCCGCAGACGGCGCCGCTCCGCCGGTAGTCCTTCCAGCCCGAGCCGGCGAGCCAGCCGCGGGCGACGCACTCGAACGGGACGACCCGGCACTTGCGCGCGAGGACGGAGCGCCCCGCGAGGAGGCCCGCGAACCCGGCGAGCTCGGCGGGGAACGCGGCCGCGTCCGTCTCGAGGAGGTGGTTCGGCACGAGCGCCTCGAACTTCCGGAACCAGAAGGTCGACAGCTGGGTGAGGACGGCCCCCTTGCCGGGGATGCCGGGGCTGAGGACGACGTCGAAGGCGGAGATCCGGTCCGTGGCGACGATCAGGAGCCGCTCGCCGAGGTCGTAGACGTCGCGGACCTTCCCGCGCCGCGGCGGGGGCAGGCCGGGGAGGGCGGTCGCGTCGAGGGCGGCGGGCGGCATGGGCGGATTCTATTCGGCCTCGGCTAGACTCCCTCCGCCGCAGCCCGCGGAGGAGACACGCGTGAAGCTCGAGATCGTTCGACCCGACGAGAAGAGAACGGGCGGCCGGCGGGACGCCGCCGTCGCCTTCCTGGCGCGACCCGAGAAGAAGGGGCCCGCGCGCTTCGAAAGCCTGCCCGAGGGGTTCCGGGACGCGGTCCGGGCGGCTGCGCCTCCCGACGCCGGGAACGACGGGTCGCTCTTCACGCTCCCGCTCGGGCCGGACGCCCCGGCGCGGCGCCTCTACGTCCTCGGCACGGGGACCGGCGACGAGCTCTCGCCGCGCAAGGCGCGCGTCCTGCTGCGGGGCGCCGTGAAGGCGCTCGAGAAGAACGGCGAGCGGACCGCGCTGGTCGATTTTCCGTTCACCCTCCAGCGGATGACCGCGGCCGAGGCGCGCGACTTCGTCGTCCGGAGCCTCCTCGTCGCCGGCTACGTCTTCCCCCGGTACAAGGCCTCGGCCCGGGAGGCGGCGCGACTCTCCGCGCTCGCCCTCTCCGCGGGGCGGGGCGTCTTCGCGGCGACGCCGAAGGAGCTGAAGGCGGCGTCCGACGAGGCGTCGATCGTGGCGGCGGCGTCGGCCTTCGTCCGCGACCTCGGGAACACCCCCGGCAGCGACATGGTCCCGCGGACGTTTGCCGACGCCGTGAAGGCCGAGGCGCGAAAGCGCGGCGTGAAGGCGACCGTCCTCGGGAAGAAGGAGATCGAGCGCGAGCGGATGGGCGGCCTCCTCGCCGTCAATCGCGGCGCCGCCGAGGAGCCGCGCTTCGTGATCCTCGAGCACCGCGGCGGGCGAAAGGGGGAGAAGCCGGTCGTCCTCGTCGGCAAGGGGGTGACGTTCGACTCCGGGGGCATCTCCCTCAAGCCCGCCGACCGGATGGGCGACATGAAGTGGGACATGCTCGGCGCGGCGACGGTCTGCGGCGCGGTCCTCGCGGCGGCCGGCCTCGGGCTTCCGGTGAACGTCGTCGCGCTGGCGACGCTCACCGAGAACATGCCCTCGGGGACGGCCTACAAGCCGGGCGACATCGTCACCTTCCGGAACGGGAAGACGGCGGAGATCGACAACACCGACGCCGAGGGGCGCGTCATCCTCGCGGACGCGCTCGACTACGCGATGGGGCTCTCGCCCGCGGCGGTCGTCGACTTCGCCACGCTCACCGGCGCGGCCCTCGTCGCCCTCGGGCTCGAGGCCTCGATCGTCTTCAGCGACCACGACGACCTCGTGAGGGAGCTCGTCTCGGCCGGCGAGCGGACGGACGAGCGCCTCTGGCGCCTGCCGCTCTGGGACGACTACAAGGAGAACATCCGTTCCGACTGGGCCGACTTCAAGAACACGGGAGGGCGGAACGGCGGGTCGATCAACGGGGCGATGTTCCTCAAGGAGTTCGTCGACCCGAAGACGCCCTGGGCGCACGTCGACATCGCGCCGAACGCCTACTTCGAGCGGGAGCACGCCGGCTACCCGCCCGGCGCCACGTCGATCGGCCTCGCGATGACGCTTCGCTGGCTCCGGGACCGCGCCGCACGCTGAGGCCGTGCTCTCGTCGCTCCGCGTCCGCGACCTGGCCGTCCTCGAGGACGTCGACGTCGCGCTCGAGCCGGGCCTGACCGTCCTGACGGGGGAGACCGGCGCGGGCAAGTCGCTCGTCGTTGACGCGCTCTCGCTCCTCTCGGGCGAGC
>JAKLER010000437.1 GCA_022711615.1 Acidobacteriota bacterium | reverse complement strand
GGCCGTCGGCGCGGGGTCCGTCCGCAGCCGCGGCCGGAACGGCGAGGGCGGCCAGCAGACCGAAGGCAGAGAGGCGTCGAGAGCGCACGGAGACCTCCCGGAGCATGATCGTTCGAAACGGCGCCGGTGACGACGGGATACTGCGGCGGCCGCCCCGGAGGGGGACCCCTCCGGGGCGGCCGCGACCGTGGCGCTACAGGACGACCGGCTTCTCCGCGACGATCCGCGCGAGGACGGTCGAGAGCATGTCGACGTGCTCGCGCTCCTCGGCCTCGAGCTCGCGGTAGAGGCGCCACTCGTGCGAGCCGGTCGGGAACTTCCGGCCGGCGTCGAGGAAGAAGGCGCGGGCCCTCTTCTCGAGGTGGACCGCGAGGCGGAGGAGCGAGGCCCCCGTGAAGTCCTTCACGTCGGCCCCGGCGAAGACGGCGACCTGGGCCGGCGAGAGGCTCTCGGAGAAGGCCTCCGCGGGCGCCTCGACGTGGTAGCGCCGGGCGAGGACGTCCATGTGCCCGCGCTCCATCTCGGCGAGGTCGCGGAAGAGCTTCGCGAGGTCGGGGTCCTTCGCCTCGAGCTCCTTCGCCCCGCGCGAGTAGAAGTTGACGCCGCCGAGCTCGATCTCGAAGGCGTGGCGGATCGCCGCGACGGCGGCCTCCGAAGTGACCTCGGTGTCGTGCCCGAGCTCGAGCGTCCCGCCGCAGGCGGGACAGAGGCCGTACGGGAAGGCGAAGCCCTCGGAGACCTTCTGGCAGGAGGTGCAGGTCCAGGTGACCTTCTCGCCGCCGCAGCAGAGGTGGTCCTCCTCGCCCGGCTCGAAGGGACGGCGGCACTTCGCGCAGGCGGCCGCGGCCGGCGCGGGGACGGGAACGCCGGCGCCGGCGGCCTCGTCCTCGAGGACGACGGGCCACTCCTTCGTCTTCAGGTAGGTCTCGATGGCCCGCGCCGCCCTTCGGCCCGCTCCGAGCGCGAGGATGACCGTCGCGCCGCCGGTGACGATGTCGCCTCCCGCGAAGACGCCGGGGAGGTTCGTCGCCTGCGTCTTCGCGTCGGCGTTGACGTACCCCTCGCCGCGGACGCCGAGGTCCGGCGCCGAGCGCGCGATGACGGGATTGGCGCGCGTGCCGAGCGCGTAGATGACCGTGTCGCAGGCGAACGTCTCGTGCTCGCCCGTCGGGACGGGGCGGCGCCGGCCCGACTTGTCGGGCTCGCCGAGCTGCATCTTCTCGACGACGACGGCCTTCACGTCCCCCTTCTCGTCGACCTGGATCTCCGTCGGGCTCATCAGCCAGTTGAAGTGGATCCCCTCCTCCTTCGCGTGGCGGATCTCCTCGACGCGGGCCGGGGCCTCGGCCTCGGTCCTCCGGTAGATGCAGTGGACCTCCTCGGCCCCGAGGCGCCGCGCGACGCGGAGGCAGTCCATCGCGGTGTTGCCCGCGCCGAAGACGGCCACCTTCTTGCCCATGGCGATCGGCGTGTCCTCGAACGGGAACTTGTTCCCGTGCATCAGGTTGATGCGCGTCAGGAACTCGTTGGCGCTGTAGACCTGGCCGGCGTGCTCGCCCGGGATGCCGAGGAACATCGGGAAGCCGGCTCCCGTGCCGATGAAGACGGCGTCGTAGCCCATCTCCCCCTTGAGCTGGTCGATCGTGAAGGTCTTGCCGATGACCTTGTTCGTCTCGAACTTCACGCCGAGCTTCTCGAGCGCCTTCACCTCGCGGTCGATCGTGGTGCGGGGGAGACGGAACGACGGGATGCCGTACTTCAGGACGCCGCCGACGACGTGGAGCGCCTCGAAGACGGTGACCGAGGCCCCCTTGCGGGCGAGGTCGCCCGCGCAGGCGAGGCCGGCCGGGCCGGAGCCGACGACGGCGACCTTCCCGAGCGTCCCGGCGTTCTCGGGGGGCTTCACGTCCGGCAGAGGCGCGAAGTCGCCGACGAAGCGCTCGAGCCGCCCGATGGCGACCGGCTCCATCTTCTTCTCCAGGATGCACTGGATCTCGCACTGCGACTCCTGCGGGCAGACGCGGCCGCAGATCGAGGGGAAGAGGTTGCTCTCCTGGATGACGGAGAGGGCGCCTTCGAGGTCGCGGACGAGGAGGTGCCGGATGAAGCGGGGGATGTCGATCGAGACCGGGCAGCCCGCGACGCAGGTGGGGCGGGCGCACTGGATGCAGCGGTCCGCCTCCTGGAGCGCGTCGGCCATCGTGTAGCCGAGGTTGACCTCCTCGAAGTTGCGGGAGCGCTCGAGCGCGTTTCGCTCGGGCATCTTCACGGCGTGCTCGTCGAGGTCCTTGAACTTCTTGTAGTTCCGCTTGTTCATCTCGAAGAGCTGCTCCTCGATGGAGCAGACCTTCGAGAAGTCGTCCTTCGCCTGCGTCTCCTGCGGCTTGAAGCGCTCCTGCCGAAGCTGGAGCTCGGGGAAGTCGACGAGGTGGCCGTCGAAGTCGGGGCCGTCGACGCAGGCGAACTTCGTCTCGCCGCCGACCGTGACGCGGCAGGAGCCGCACATGCCCGTGCCGTCGACCATGATCGCGTTGAGCGAGACCATCGTCTTCACGCCGAAGGGGCGCGAGGTCTCCGAGCAGGCGCGCATCATCGGGAGGGGGCCGATCGCGACGACGAGGTCGGGCTTCTCCTTCTCGAGGACCTCTTTGAGCGCCGCCGTGACGAAGCCGGGCTTGCCGTAGGAGCCGTCGTCGGTGCAGACGATCAGGTCGTCGCAGTACCTCTTGAAGCGGTCTTCCCAGAAGACGAGGTCCCTGTTGCGGAAGCCGATGATCCCGGTCGTCCGGTTCCCGG
>JAKLER010000436.1 GCA_022711615.1 Acidobacteriota bacterium | reverse complement strand
ACGAACGCCATCTGGACGTTCTGGCGGGCGGTGAGGGAGTCGATCAGGTTGTGGGCCTGGAAGACGAACCCGATCCGCTTGCGGACCCGCGCGAGCTCCGCGGCGCCGAGCCTCCCGAGCTCGACGCCCTCGACGCGGACGGTCCCCTCCTGGACCGACCGGAGCGCCCCGACGAGCGTCAGGAACGTCGTCTTGCCGGAGCCCGAGGGCCCGGTGAGGAGGACGATCTCGCCGGCGTGGAACTCCGTGCTGACGCCGTGAAGGACCTCCCGGCGCAGGGCGCCCTCGCCGAAGGAGTGCCGAAGGTCGCGGACGGAGATGACGGCCCCCACGCCTCCTCCTCAGAAGACGTCCGCCGGGTCGGCGTTGCGGAGCCGTCGGAGCGCGAGGACGCCGGCGAGCGCGCACATGAGGAACGCGAGGACGAGGACGAGGGAGACGTTTCCCGCCGTCAGGTAGGCGGGCATCACGGCCTTCGAGCGCGCCACCGCGAAGAGGAGCGCGGTGGCGAGGGTGCCCGGCACGAAGCCGCACGCCATCAGGATCACGGCCTGCTGGAGGACGAGGGAGAGGAAGAAGCGGTCGCCCGCGCCGATCGCCTTGAGGGTGGCGTACTCGTGGATGTGGTCGCTCACGTCCGTGTAGAGGACCTGGTAGACGATCACGGCCCCCACGGTCATGGCCACGAGCATCGTCCCGAGGAAGACGAAGGCGAGCGGGGAGCGCTCGTTCCAGTACCTCTTCTCCTCCGCGACGAAGGCCTCGTGGGTGAAGACCGTGACGTCCCGCGGGAGGGCGGCGCGCAGCCGCTCCGCCGCGAGGGCGGCGTCGACGCCGGGCCGGAGCCGCACCAGGCCGACGTTGATCATGTTGCGAGGGTGGGCCGGGACGAGCCGGAAGTAGGCCTCCTCTCCCGCAAGGACGTGCCCGCCGGAGGAGATCGTGCCGCCCATCGAGAAGAGCCCCCGGATCACGACTCGCCGGTCGCCGATCTCCGTCTCGACCGGGCCCCGCTCGGCGAGGAGCCGCGCGATCGGCCCGTACTCTTTGAGCCCCCTGCGGTCGAAGAGGACGTCCTCCGTGGTCGAGAGGACGCCGAGGCTCCTTTCCACCTCCGGAAGGGCGAAGGGGTTCCGCGACGGGAGGATCCCGAAGACGCAGATCCGCATGTTCTGACGCGTCACCGGGTTCCGCATCGTCGCGCTGCCGACCCAGAGGGGGGCGACGGACTCGACCCCCTCGACCGCGAGCGCCTGCTCCAGCCGCCGGCGCGTGAAGAGGCCGTTGGAGTAGAGGTTCAGGTAGTCGCGGCTCGTCAGGACGAGGTCGCCGCGGAGCGCACGGTGCGGGTAGACGACCTTCTCGAAGATCGCGACGTAGATCCCCATCTGGAAGAGCATGAGCGTCACGGCGAACGTGACGCCGGCGACCGCGGCGAGGAAGCGCTTCCGCTCGGCGGCGAGCTGCCGCCACGCGAGCGGGACGCCGAGCGGGAAGAGACGGTCCCGCGCCGCCGCGAGGAGCCCGCTCATGGCCCGATCGTCACGTCGACCTGCGCGTTGCTCAGCGAGGCGAGCGTCCGCCCCTCGTCGAGGCGGACCAGGACCTTCACGACGCGCCGGTCGGCCCAGGAGTTCGGGTCGGCCTCCCTCAGGGCGTTGCCGCCCACCTGGCCGACGACCTCGGTCACGCGGCCCGAGAGCTCGCCGGGAACGCCGTCGCCGCGAACGCGCACCGGCGAGCCGACCCGGACGCGCGCCACGTCCGTCACGTAGACCTCGGCCTCGACGCGCATCGCGTCGGTGTCGCCCAGGTCGAGGACGCCCCGCGTCCCCACGGTCTCGCCGGGCCACGCGGCGACGTCGAGGACCACACCGTCTATCGGCGCCCGGAGGACGCAGAGGTCGGCCTCGGCGCGGGCGCGCTCGAGGGCGGCCTTCGCCGAGGCGAGGCGGCGCTCGGCGACGGCGATCTCCGTCGGTCGGGAGGTCCTGAGGGCGACGAGCCGCCGGGACGCCTCCTCCTCCGTCGTCTCGGCGCGACGGAGGTCCAGCTCCGCCGCCTCCCGGTCGCTCTCGGGGAGGAGCCCTTCGGCCCGGAGGCGCTCCGCGCGCGCCCTGTCGGCCTTCGCCTTCTCGACCTCCCTCCGCGCGCGCTCGAGGCCGGCCTCGAGCGCGGCGATCGCGGAGAGCTTCTCCTCGCCGCGCGCCTGCGCGAGGAGCACCTCGGCCACCCGCACCTCGGCCTCGGCCTGGCGTGCGGCGGCGTCGGCCGCGTCGAAGCTCCGAAAGACGACGAGCGCCTGGCCCTTCCGGACCCGGTCGTTCCGGCGGACGAGCAGCTCCTTGACGACCGACTGCGGCGGCGCGGCGAGCGCCAGCACCTTCTCGCCGGGGACGACCCGTCCGAGGCAGTGGACCGCCCGGGCCGGGGCGTCCGCGGGGGCGGCTTCGGCCCCCTCCCGGGCGCGGCCTTTCCCGCAGGCCGCGGCGAGGACGACGAGGAGGCCGGCGACGGCGGCCTTCGCGGCGACGCACCGGCAGCGCGCGGCGCCTCGGGAGATGCGGTCCCGCCCGCTGGTCGACTCGCGACTGACGTTCACGGCATCCCCCGCATGGAGTGGATTTCGCCCGAGGAGCAGAGGTGGGTCCCGAGGAAACGGCCGGCCGCCCTGGGAGTCGGATTGTCCGCCGGCTCTCGGAGGGCGGCAAGCGTGCCGATCGACGGCCCGACCGGTCTCTCCGGGGGCGTCTGGTAAGGCATCGGTCCGGGGCCCTGCGGCGTCCGGGCTCGCGCCGC
>JAKLER010000435.1 GCA_022711615.1 Acidobacteriota bacterium | reverse complement strand
TAGCCCACACGAGAGGTCTACCCTCTTCGCTCTCCGCGTTCCCGGGCCGCCCTCGCGGGCGGCCCGTCGCATTCAGGCGGAGCCCCACCCCCGGATCGCGCCCGGAGGACGAGCTCTGGTGCCAGGCGTGAATTCGTGTATTGTTTGAAACAATACACGAATTCACGCCTGGCACGCAACGTGGGGCACCCAACGTGGGTGGCCCCCATCGTGGGCACCCCGCGTGGCGGGGCAGCTGCTGCGTGCCGCGGCCCGGGCCGCCCGCGGATCAGCGTCCGCGGACCTGGACCGAGACCGCCGCCACCTGGTCGATCCGCACGACCGCGTCGAAGAACTCCCGGCCCGAGAGGTCGGAGAGGTGCGCGAGCTCCCTGCCGACCTTCTGGAGCTTCCCGAGGACTTCCTCGCCGGACCCGGCCATGCGAAGGCGGACCGGCTTGCCCTCGAGCCTCTTCAGGACGGACGCCATCGAGTCCTGCTCTTCGAGAACCATCTTCTTCTCCGCCCCCGCGGGGAGCTGCTGGGCCGAAGCCACTGCGGCGAGCGCCGTCGCGGCCACGACGAGGACGAACGGTATCCGGACCTGCGAACGCACGAACATTGCGACCTCCCCGGGCTCTTCCGTGTATCAGATCCTCCGACTCTAGCCCCGGCCCGGCCCGCGGCGTGTGACCTTCGTCATTTCGACGCCGGAGACTCGCGCCGCGCGCGGGCCGACTCCGGGCCTCGGGCCGCCCGGGCGGCGCGGGAGACCGGACGCGAGAATCGCCGCACGATCCCGATGGTCGGATGCTCGGGACACCGCGACGAATCCGGGGTCAGACGAATCCGGGGTCAGGCGTGAAATCGTGTATTTCAACCGCGGCATATCGGCCTGACCTCCGTTTCGATCCCGACCGTCCGTCCCATCCAGCGCCTTCGCATCGGGGCGTTCCTTCGGCCGAATCGCTGCCCTCGCTTCTCGGCTGCCCCGTGGCCATCGAGCGATCCCCCGGAGCCGCCCCGCCGCGAGCCCTCCCCGATTCCTCCCGGAAGCCTTCCCGAAATTCCTCCGCTCGCTCCCCGCGCGCTCTCAGGCGGCGTCACGCGCACGCCGACACCTTCTTCCCGAGACCCGCCGAAGCCGAGGACGAACCCCAGGGGCCGAACGGCGGGCCGGGAAGGAGCCCGCCATGCGAGAGGCCGTGCGAAGTGCGTCCCGGTCGGCCCTCCTCGCGGCCCTCGTCGCTCCGCTCCTCGTCGTATCGCCCCGGGCGTCGTCCGCCGACGGCCGCGGCCCGCTCGTCGAGCCCCGACTCGGGCCGCTCGTCCACCGGACCGTCGAGCGCGCCGCCTCCCGGCTCGCGGTGCCTGGCTGCGCGATGCTCCTCGACGACTTCGCCGACGTCCGCTCCGGGGAGCCGCTGTCTCGGGCCCTCGCCGCCTCCGGACGCGGACCGTCCGACGTCTTCGCCTCGCTCCGGTTCGTCGACGCCGACCACATGGTCCAGTGCCGCCGGCGGGCGACGTGGGCGTGGGTCCCGGTCGGTGCCGACGTCGTCTTCGTCTGCCGGAACCGATTCACGGACCTCGTCCGGAAGGACGAGCGGCTCGCCGGGAACGTCCTCGTCCACGAGGCGCTCCACACGCTCGGGCTCGGCGAGAACCCGCCCTCCTCCGAGGAGATCACGGCGGCGGTCGTCCGCCGCTGCGGGAGGTGAAGGCGCTGCGGCCGGGAGCGGTGCCCGTCCCGGCGGCGGCGATTCCCCTCGCGTCCGCGGCCGGCCCTCGCCGCAGCGCCGCCCTCAGCCGGCCGAGCGCGTCGGCATCGAAGGGCTGGCGGCGAAGAACCGGTAGACGACGCGGACGCAGCCGAGGACGATCTCGTCCCCGTCCCGGAGCACGACCGCTTCGCGGACGGGCCGTTCTCCGACTCGCGTGCCGTTTCGGCTTCCGAGGTCCACGATCTCCGCCCGGTCGCCCGCCACGAAGACCCGTGCGTGGGCGCGGGAGACCGAGTCGTGCCCGAGCCAGACGTTCGCCTCCCGCACCCGGCCGAGGACGTTCGGACCCTCGGCGAGCGGAAAGGTCTGAGCCCCCCAGACGAGGAGGTGAGACCTCGCCGAAGGGGGCTCCGCCTCCTCTCGGACCGGGGCGTCGAACGCGAAACCGAAGCCGTGGACCGTGCGAATCAGCGCGTTCGGCCCGTGCCCGTCGCCGAGCGCCTTCCGGATCTCCTTGACGAGGGAGTCGATGTTCCCCTCGGTGACGAAGACTCCCGGCCAGAGCTTCTCCTGGATCGCGAGCCGCGAGACGGCCGCCGGCCGCTTCTCGATGAGGAGCCCGAGCAGGGCAAAGGCCTTCGGCGTCAGGTGCACGGGCGCCCCCGCCCGAGAAACGCGGCGGGCGTCGCCGTCGAAGGTGACGTCGGCGAACGAGGCCCTCATGCGTCAGCCTCCCGGCACCGCGGCGAGGATCCGGTAGGTGAGCCGGATGGCCCCGACCCGGATCTCGTCGCCGTCCTCGAGGACGACGCGCCCTCGGATCGCCTCCGTACCGCGAAACGTCGTTCCGGTCGCGGCGAGATCCTCCAGCTCGGCCCGGTCGTCCGTCACCACGATCCGGGCGTGCTCGTGCGCGACCGACGGGTGGCCCAGGCGCACCGTCGCCGAGCGCTCTCGCCCGAGGAGGTTCCCTCCCTGGGAAAGCTCGACGTGCTGGAGCCCGCGCACGAGGACGTGCCGTGGCGCCACAGGCATCTCGTGCGCGTCGCCGTCGAAGGCGTACCCGTATCGATGGACCGTCCGGATGAAGGTCCGCCCCCGAGGCC
>JAKLER010000434.1 GCA_022711615.1 Acidobacteriota bacterium | reverse complement strand
CCTGACGACGAAGAAGATCTTCGGGGTCTTCTCCGAGAACATGGCGATGGAGAACTACCTCGTCCTCGCGAAGGCGATCGGCGAGGAGATCGCGGCCGGGGCCGACGGCATCGTCATCGGGCACGGCACCGACACCATGGGGCACACCGCCGCGATCCTGTCGTTCATGGTGCAGGACTCCCCCGTCCCGATCGTCCTCGTCGGGTCGCAGCGCTCCTCGGACCGCCCGTCGTCCGACGCGGCGCTCAACCTCATCCACTCGGTCCGCACCGCGGCGTACTCCGACCTCGCCGAGGTCGTCATCTGCATGTTCGGGCCGACGTCCGACCGCTACGGCCTCCTCCACCGCGGGACGCGCTGCCGCAAGATGCACAGCTCCTACCGCTCGACGTTCCGGACGGTCGGCGACATCCCGCTCGCGATGGTGAGCCGCGACTCCTTCAACTACCTGACGGACGACTACCGGAAGCGCGACAAGAGCCGCGTGCCGCGGATCGACGCCGTCTACGACGACCGGACGACGATCCTCTACTACTACCCCGGCATGAACCCCGACCTCGTCGACGCCCTCGTCGAGAAGGGGTACCACGGCATCGTCATCGCCGGGACCGGCCTCGGCCACGTCAACAAGCCCCTCTACCCGGCGATCAAGCGGGCGACGGACGCGGGCGTCCACGTCGTCATGGCGGTCCAGACGCTCTGGGGATTCGCCCAGATGTACGTCTACGACACGGGCCGCGACCTGATGGACCTCGGCATCGTCCCGCTCGACAACATGATCCCCGAGACGGCTCTCATGAAGCTCTCGTGGGTCCTCGGCCACACGCGCGAGCGGGCCGAGGTGATGCGGATGATGACGACGCCGGTCGCGCACGAGATCACCCCGCGCGAGCCGCACAACGGCTACCTCGTCATGCAGGGAGGCCTCCCCGAGACGGAGGAGTGGGTGCGGGGGCACTGGAAGTAGGGGACCGGCGGGGATAGTCGTCCTACGCCCCGGGCCGGACCGGCGCGGCGGGGCCGGTCCCGGCCGCGGTTCCGCTCGCGAACGCTCCTAGCGGGACGGCTCCCCGAACGCCCGGACGGCACGGAACGAGCCGGACAGCTCGCTGACTCCGGAGTCCGTCCCGGGGAAAGGGGGCCTGAAGAAGAGCGGCAGCGGGAGCGGCTCTCCGGTCAGAGTGAAGAACCGGATGGTCGCCTCCCCCTGCCAGAACACGACGCGGAGCGCGGTCTGGTCGGACGCCTCCTCGGGTCCGGGCGCGACGGCTCTGTGGACGACCGTCGCCTCGCGAACCGCCCAGGCCACCCCGAGGGGGTCCCCGGAGCAGTCGTAGAGCATGTGATACGAGGAGACCCTCACCACGTTCCCCGAGTAGGACCAGTGGCCGATGCCGGGCTCCGCCGAGAACGGAAGCGTCATCCGCAGGCCGTTCCCGACGGGGATCTCCCGGCCGCACGTCTCCGCCCGGAAGAGGCTGGACTGCTCCCGGACCTCCGTGTCCTCGTCGAGGTGGAGGAGCTCGAAGGCAACCGGCAGCTGCAGACCCGGGCCCTCCCCGGCCGCGAGCCCCAGGTCGACCCCCTGGGTCAGAAGCCAGGTCCCTTCGACCGCCCCCGCCTGGGCGGCAGCGGGGAACGCCGGAATCAGGAGAAGGAAGACTCCTACGATCGGCGACACGGGCAGACTTCGCATGGCCTTGCCTCCTGAGGCGTTCCGGGAAGTGTCCAGAGGACGCCTCACCCGATACGTAGGCCCGCTGCGGGGGAGCCGCCACCGGGAATTCGCTGGGTTCTTCCTTGGACCGGCGCCCGGTGGCGTAGCCCACGAGGTTCCACCACCTCGCCGCTCCTGCCGTCGGGGCCGAGGCCTTCCTCCCGTCCAACCTCGGGGCGCACGGCAGCGACAAGGAGGCCGCCGGGCTCCCGTCTGCCGTGTCCGGGCAGGACCCCCGAGCGGTCCGACCCGCGCGTCTCCGGCCTCCGGGATGATGCGGATGATGACGACGCCGTGGCGGGAGAGGAGCTCGAGCGTTCGACGGTAGCGCTCGTTCACGGCGAGGCCGGCTGAGGGACGAGGCGTACGCGAGGAGTCTCGAGCTCCCTCGCGGCCGCGCCTTCGTGCCCGGCGCGGCGCCCGTCGCCGGTCTGCGCGTCTTCCGGTGCCACGTCACGAGCGTCCTCCCGGCCGCCTCCCGCCCGCCGGCCGCGTGCTGGAACCGGTACGATGGCCGGCGTCCCGCGTCCGGGGAGCGGGATTCGGGGAGGTCCGATGCGCGCGCTCACCTACGAGAAGCACGGCGACCCGCGCGAGGGCGTCGTGAGGAAGGTCTTCGACCCGCGGCCGGGCCCCGGGCAGGTCGTCGTCCGCGTCGTCGCGGCGGCGCTCAACCCGGCCGACTGGAAGGTCGTCGAGGGGAAGCTCCCGTTCCTCTTCCTTCCGAAGCGGCCGTACGTTCCCGGCTGTGAGGCGGCCGGCGTCGTCGAGTCGCTCGACCCACGCGTCTCCGGTCTCCGCGAAGGCGACGAGGTCGTCTGCTCGACCGGCTTCGGCGGCGCTCTCGCCGAGAAGGTCGCCGTCTCGGCCCTTCAGGTCGTCCGGAAGCCCGCTGCGCTCTCCTTCGAAGAGGCGGCGGCGATCCCGGCCGCGGGAATGTCGGCGCTCCAGTCGCTCCGCGACCTCGGCGGGCTCCGCGCAGGGCATCGACTGCTCGTGAACGGAGCCGGCGGGGGAGTCGGCGTCTTCGCGGTCCAGATCGGGAAGATCCTCGGCGCCCACGTCACTGCCGTCGCGAGCGCGGGGAAGCACGAGCGCCTCGCCGGCCTCGGCGCCGACGCCCTCGTCGATTATC
>JAKLER010000433.1 GCA_022711615.1 Acidobacteriota bacterium | reverse complement strand
TCCTCCGCGTCGACTTCAACGTCCCGATCAAGGAGGGGGTCGTCAGGGACGACACCCGGATCGCCGAGGCGCTCCCGACGATCCGCCTCGCCCGTGAGAAGGGGGCGCGGCTCATCCTCGCCTCGCATCTCGGCAAGGCGAAGGGGACCCCCGACCCGAAGTACTCGCTCGCCCCCGTCGCGAAGAAGCTGGAGGAGCTCCTGGGCGCACCGGTGGCCTTCGCCGCCGACTGCGTCGGCGAGGCGGCCGAGACGGCCGCGAAGGGGCTCGCCGACGGCGGCGTCCTCCTCCTCGAGAACACCCGCTTCCACGCCGGGGAAGAGGGAAACGACCCCGCCTTCGCGAAGGCCCTCGCCTCCCTCGCCGAGGTCTACGTGAACGACGCGTTCGGCACGGCGCACCGCGCCCACGCCTCGACGGCCGGCATGGCGGTCCACTTCGCTCCCGGCGCCCGCGGCGTCGGCCTCCTGATGGAAAAGGAGCTGAACGCGCTCGGGAAAGTCGTCGACGACATCGACCGGCCGTTCGTCGGCATCCTCGGCGGCGCGAAGATCCTCGGGAAGATCGCGGCCCTCGAGGCGCTCGTCGAGCGGGCCGACACGCTCCTCGTCGGGGGCGGGATGGCGAACCACTTCGTCGTCGCGCTCGGCCTCGGGGTCGGGAAGTCGCTCCTGGAGCCCGAGGGGGTCCCGATCGCCCGGAAGGTCATCGACCGCTGCAAGGAGCGGAGCGTGAACCTCGTCCTTCCCTCCGACTTCCTCGTCGCCCCCGCGCTCGAGGCGGCGGCCCAGGCGAAGGCGGTCGCGATGAACGCGATCCCCGCCGACCAGGCGGCGCTCGACATCGGTCCGAAGACGCTCGAGATGTTCGCCCGGATGACGAAGGGGGCGAAGACGATCTTCTGGAACGGCCCGATGGGGGTCTTCGAGACGAAGCCGTTCGACGCCGGGACGCGCGGCGTCGCGAAGATGATGGCCGAGTCGGGAGCCTTCACCGTCGTCGGCGGCGGCGAGAGCGTCGAGGCGATCAACGAGGCGGGCCTCGGGCCGAAGATCTCCCACGTCTCCACGGGCGGCGGCGCCTCGCTCGACCTGATCAGCGGCAAGAAGCTGCCCGGCGTCGAAGCGCTCCTCTAGCCCGCGCCCCCCCTTCACGAAGACTCGCGGGGCCGGCCCACGCCGTCCCCGCGGCACGGAGGTCCCATGCACCCCTCGCGCACGCCGCTCGTCATCGCGAACTGGAAGATGAACAAGACCCCTTCGGAGGCGGCCCTCTTCTGCGACGACTTCCTCTCGCGCCTTCCCGCGCTCCCGGAGCGGGTCGAGCTCGCGATCGCCCCCGCCTTCCCCGCCCTCGAGAGGGTCGGCCGGCACCTCCTCCCGACGCGGGTGAAGCTCGCCGCGCAGGACGTCCACGTGGAGCCGAAGGGGGCCCACACCGGCGAGGTCTCGGTGGCGATGCTCGCCGACGTCGGCGTCGCGATGGTCCTCGTCGGGCACAGCGAGCGCCGGCGGGACCGGAAGGAGATCGAGGCCGACTTCACGCGGAAGATGAAGCGCCTCGCCGACGCCGGCCTCTCCCCGGTCTATTGCGTCGGGGAGACGCTCGAGGAGCGGGACGGCGGGAGGACGGAGGAGGTCCTCGCCGCCCAGATGACGGCGCTCGACGCTTTCGGCGACGCCCTGCCGCCCGGCTTCGTCCTCGCCTACGAGCCGGTCTGGGCGATCGGGACGGGACGCGCGGCGACGCCCGAGATGGCAGCGGACGCCCACGCATTCCTCCGCGCCCGCCTCTCCGAGCGGTTCGGCGCCGCGGCCGCGGCCGCGACGCGGATCCTCTATGGCGGGTCGGTGACCCCGGCGAATGCGGCAGATCTGTTCGCGAAGCCCGACATCGACGGCGGCCTCGTCGGGGGCGCCTCGCTCGTCCCGGCCGACTTCGCCGCTCTCGCCGTCGCCGCCGGGGCCTGAGCCCCGGGCCCGCCGCCCGGCCGGTTTTGGCCTTTTCGGGCCGGTGGGGTATCCTCACCGGCCCGTTTCGCCTCCGGGCGGCGGGCCGGAGACTCGCGCATGATTTACGTCCTCGTCCCGATCTACGTCATCGTCTGCGTCTTCCTCATCCTGGTGGTCCTCCTCCAGCAGGGGAAGGGAGCCGACGTCGCGAGCGCGCTCGGCGCCTCGTCCTCGCAGACGACCTTCGGAGCGCGCGGCGCGACGACGGTCCTCGAGAAGGTGACGACCTGGTCGTTCGTCGCGTTCTCGGTCCTCGCCGTGACGATCTCGCTTATTCAGGCCCGGCCGAAGTCGTCCGTCATCAAGCAGCTCGGGAGCCAGCCCGTCAAGAGCGCCCCGGCCGCACCGGCGGCCCCCGCCCCGGCGAACGCCGTACCCGTCGCTCCCGCTCCGGGGGGCGCCGTACCCGTCGCTCCGGCACCGGCGAGCGCGGTGCCGGCCGCCCCGGCCGCAGCAGACGCGGCCCCCGCCGCTCCGGCCCCCGCGCCGGCGCAGAAGTAATCCCGGCCCGATCCGCTTCGAGGCTTGATTCCACGGCGCGGATCGGTATCATCTCCCTCCCCCACCGTGCCCTGGTGGCGGAATTGGTAGACGCGCACGTTTGAGGGGCGTGTGGAGCAATCCGTGCCAGTTCGAGTCTGGCCCAGGGCACCATCTTTCAGGAACGCGAAGGCCCGCCGAAAGGCGGGCCTTCGATCTTTCCGGGGCTCCGACCGCTCAGAGCTTCTCGGCGAACTCCGACACCCCGGGGATGACGAACCGCTTGCCGTTCAGGGCGTTCGTGATCCCGAGGATGATGACGACGAGGTAGCCGAGCCAGAGGGGGATCTGGAGCATTCCGAAGAAGCCGACGACGAAGCTCGCGATCATGATGCC
>JAKLER010000432.1 GCA_022711615.1 Acidobacteriota bacterium | reverse complement strand
AGAGGTGCGTCTTGGCGGTGAAGAAGAAGCCGGCGCCGTAGAGGAGGCCGATGGCCGTCGTCGCGCCGGTGAACATGAAGACGAGGGAGCGGGCGTCGTCGCGGCGGCGCGCGGCCGGGAGGATCGCCCGGAGCATCAGGACGAGCCAGAGGACGAGGCCGACGAAGAGGGCGATCTGCCAGACGCGCCCGAGGTCGACGTACTCGTACCCCTGGTGGCCGAGCCAGAAGCTGAGGTCGAGCGGGAGGACCTGGTGGATCGCGAGGTACTCGCCCGCGAGCGAGCCGACGACGACGAGGAGGAGCGCGCCGAACAGGACGTTCACGCCGAGGCGCTGGAACTTCGGCTCGTGCCCGCCGATGACGGGCGCGAGGAAGAGGCCGGCGGCGAGGAACGCGGTCGCGATCCAGAAGACGGCGGTCTGCACGTGCCAGGTCCGCGCGAGCGCGTAGGGGAGCCACTCGCCGACGGGGATCCCGTAGAGCGCCTGCCCCTCGACGGTGTAGTGGGCCAGGAGCGCGCCGAGGCCGACCTGGAGGGCGAAGAGGCCGAGGACGGCGACGACGTACTTTCCGACGGCGCGCATCGACGGCGTCAGCGTGATCCCGACGAGCGGGTCGACCGGGGGGGCGGTGACGGCGGGCTCGGGCTTCTCGCGGAACGCCGTCCACCAGACGACGGCGCCGATCCCGGCGAGGAGGAGGGCGATCGAGACGAGCGACCAGACGACGTTCGCGCCCGACGGGACGTTCGCCACGAGCGGCTCGTGGGGCCAGTTGTTCGTGTAGGTGATCGCCTGGCCGGGGCGCTCGGTCGTCGCGGCCCAGCTCGTCCAGAAGAAGAAGGCCGTGAGCGCCTTGCGGCGCGCCGCGTCGGGGACGGTCGTCTCCGACATGGCGTAGTCCTCGCGAAGCGGCTTCAGCTCCCGCGCCCCGCCGAAGAGGGCGTCGAAGTGGGCCGCCGCGCGACGGTACGCCTCGGCCCGCTCGGCGGAGATCGTCACGACGCCGGTCGCGGCGTCGTGCGTGTTCGCCCGCATCTCGCGGACGAGGGCCGCCTTCAGCGCGGCCTGGCGGTCGGGGGAGAGGGAGGCGAAGCCCTGCGCCCCCTCCTTCTCCGCCATCACGTCGAGGAGGGCCGTCGCCTCGCGGTGGAGGTGGTCGGCCGTCCAGTCGGGGGCCTGGTAGGCGCCGTGCCCCCAGATCGAGCCGAGCTGCTGGCCGCCCGTCGACTGCCAGACCTGCTGGCCGGTCAGGATGTCGGCCTTCGTCATGAGGGTCGCGCCGTCCGGGGTGACGACGCGCTCCGGGATCGGAGGGGCCTGCCGGTAGACCTCGCGGCCGAAGAATCCGAGGACGAGGAAGGTGAAGAGGAGGACTCCGCCGAGGAGCGCCCAGCGGCGGTTGTCGTTGCCGGGAAGGTTCGTGCTCATCGTGCCCTTTCGACTCACATTCCCGCGCAGAGCGCGCGGCGGAAGAGGACGTTGTTCTCGAGGTGGACGTGCTCCATCAGCTCCGCCTCGAGCTCGTCGAGGCGGAGGTAGAGGGCTCGCCAGGTCGTGCAGGCTTCGGCCGGCGGGACGAGGTCCGTCGTCAGCGCCCGGGTCTTCTGGAGGGCGAGGGCGACGTCCTCGTGCTCGCGCTCGAGGGACTGGACCTGCGCCGCGGCCTGGCCCCCTCGCCCGGAGAGGAGCATCGGGAAGAGCCCCTGCTCCTCCTTGTCGAGGTGGTCGATCAGCTCCCGCGAGAGGCCTTCGACGTGCTCGGCGAGGCCGCGGGGAACGCTCTCCTTCTCGGCGTGCACGCCCTCGACCTTCCGCGCCATCTGGACGAGGAGAGGGAGCTCGGTGCGGAGGCGCGCGTGGTACCAGCCGATGATCCGCTCGACGATCGCCGGGATCGGCTGGTCGGCCATGGTCTCGACGTCGCCGGCGGTGCGGGCCTCGGCGGCGACCTCGGTCAGGACGGCGGCAGGGTCGATGCCCTTCTCGGCGCACGCCTCGGAGACCGGGCGCCGGCCGTGACAGCAGTAGTCGAGGCCGTGGCGGCGGAAGACGCGGGAGGCGGCCGGGTAGGCGACGGCGAGGTCGGCGAGGGTCGATTCGGGCTGAAGCGGAAGGTTCATCGGTTGCCTCCGCCATCCCCTTCGCACGCGTCGTGCCGCAGCTCACGCCATTTGAATTCAATGGGTTACGAGTTCGTGTTATGAATGCGACAGCAAGGGGTGTCGTGCGGATCGCAACGCTGTCGTCGAAATCGCAACCTGAGCCCCTCGAGGTTCTCCTCGAGATCGTGGGCGATCTGACGGCCTCGCTCGGAGCGCGCGACCGATACGAGCGGCTCCTCTCGGCGGTCCGCCGCCTCGTTCCTTATGACGCCGCCTGCCTCCTTCGCCTCCAGGGGGACGACCTCGTTCCGCTCGCGGGGCACGGGCTCGTCGCGGCCGCGCTCGAGCGCCCCTACCCGCGATCGCGTCATCCCCGGCTCGAAGCGATCCTCCGATCGGAAGCCCCGCTCCTCTTCCCGCACGACTCGCCGCTGCCCGACCCGTTCGACGGCCTCCTTCTCGCCGACCCGCACGCGCTCGACCGGATCCACGCCTGCCTCGGCTGCCCGCTCACGGCCGACGGAGAGGTGGTCGGCGCGCTGACGGCCGACGCACTCGACCCGGAGGCGTTCGCTGGCCTCGACGGACCCCTCCTCGCGACGCTCGGGGCCCTCGCGGGCGCGGCCCTCCGGACCGCCGGCCTCATCGAGGCGCTCGAGAGGAAGGCCGAGCGCGGGACGCGCGTCGCGCGGGAGCTGCAGCGGAGCGCGGACGAGACGGGCGGCGCCGCGATCCTCGGGACGAGCGCCTCGGTGGCGGCGCTCTTGTCGGAGATCGCCGTCGT
>JAKLER010000431.1 GCA_022711615.1 Acidobacteriota bacterium | reverse complement strand
TCTGGCGGCGCGTCTACGAGGTCTCGGGCGGCGGCTTCCGGAGGGACGGCGGCGCATGGCGCCAGGACGTCTTCGCCTGGAACCTCTCCCTCTCCTGCAACCACTGCTCGAAGCCCGTCTGCGCCGAAGTCTGCCCGACGGGGGCCGTGCGGCGGCGGGAGGACGGCGTCGTCCTCCTCGACTCCGCGAAGTGCATGGGCTGCCGCTACTGCGAGTGGGCCTGCCCGTACGGCGCGCCGCACTTCGACGAGGCGCGCGGCGTGATGACGAAGTGCACGCTCTGCGCCGACCGCCTCGAGGAGGGGCTCGCGCCCTCCTGCGTCGCCGCCTGCCCGATGCGGGCGCTCGACTTCGGTCCGCTCGGCGAGATGAAGGAGCGATACCCGGAGGCGCGCGGCTTCCCGCTTCCCGACCCCGGCCTGACGGAGCCGTGCCTTCGGATGACTCCCCATCCGGCCGCGGCGCGCTCGGAAGGGGAAGGGGAGATCGCGAACCTGGAGGAGGTGGAGCGGTGAGGGAAGCCTCGCTCGTCGCCTTCACGCTCCTGACGCAGGCGGCCGCCGGGACCTGCGGGGTCCTCCTCGCGCTCGAGCTCCGGGCCGAGCGGGCCGGAACGTCCTCGGCGCTCGACACCGTGGCTCTTCCGCTCCTCGCCGCGGCGCTCCTCGCCGCGCTGCTCGGCCTCGGCGCCTCGTTCCTCCACCTCGGCAGCCCGCGCAACGCGTGGCGGGCGCTCCGGAACGTCCGCACGTCGTGGCTGAGCCGCGAGGTCCTCCTCGCGTCGCTCTTCACGGGCGCGCTCGCGGCGGCGGTCCTCCTGCGGCTCCGCGAGGGGACGCCGTGCTTCGCAGCCGGCTTCGCGGAGGGGTTCGCCGGCGTCGTCGGGGTCGGCCTCGTGATGACGATGGCCGGGGCCTATCGGCTCCGGACGATCTCCGCGTGGGATCGGGCGTCGACGCCGCTCGCCTTCTTCGGCTCGACGCTCGTCCTCGGCATGCTCGCCGTCGCCGCGGCCCTCGCGCTGCAGTCTCCCGACGCGGCGTCAGGCGACTGCGCCTCACGACTCCTCCTCGGCGCTCTCGCCGTCCTCCTCGCGGGGCTCGGCGCGACGCTTTTCTGGCTGCGACGGCTCGGCCGGGAGAGGGGAGCGGCGCGCGAGACGTTCGAGAGGACGGCGGGGGAGAGCCGCCGGCTCGTCGCGGCGCGGATCGTCCTGACGGCCCTCGCGGCCGGCGCCGGCCTCGCCGCGCTCGCGGGACCTCTGGCCGCCTGGCTCGTCGTGGCGGCGCTCGTCCTCGCCGCAGCAGCCGAAACGGCGGGACGCGTCCTCTTCTACGAGGCGCGCGTCCGCTCCGGGCTCTGAGAGGCCGACGGACGCAGGTCGTCGCCCGTCGTCGCCTCCCGCGCGAGGGCGGCGAGCATCCCGGCGAAGACGCGGGCGTGGATCGGATAGATGCCGTACCAGTAGGCGAGGCCCGGGAGGCCCGCGGGGTCGAAGACGGCGGTCTGCCGGATCGTCGAGCCCCCCTCGGCCGGCGTCACCTCGAGCTCGAGCCAGGCGCGGCCGGGGACCTTCATCTCGGCCGCGAGGCGGAGCCGCCGGTCGGGCTCGAACGCTTCGACGCGCCAGAAGTCGAGCGCGTCGCCGACCCGGACCTCCTCGGGGTGCGGGCGTCCGCGGCGCATCCCGACGCCGCCGGCGAGGAGGTCGAGGAAGCCGCGGATCTTCCAGAGCCAGGTCGCGTAGTACCAGCCCCGCGCGCCGCCGATGCGCCGGATCGGCGCGAACGCCGCGGCGGGCGGCGCCGCGACGAAGGCGGTGCGCGAATCGACGAGGCGCGAGCCGAGCTTCACCCCGGCCCGCGTCCGGAGCACGGTGCCGGAGGAGAGGGCGTCGGACCAGCGGGTCTGCGCGAAGTCGCGTTCCTCGTTCCGCATCGCCCGCTCGATCGCCTCCGCGAGGCCCATCGGGCGGACCGGGAAGGCGCGGAGGGCGGCGTCGTCGGTGACGACGGTGGCGTTCCTCACGCTCTCGATGAGCTTCCGGCCGACGCGGGCGTAGAGCGGCGTCGTCAGGCCGAGCCAGAGGCTCGAGAGGCGGGGCGTCAGGAGCGGGACGAAGAGGAAGAGCCGCCGGAGGCCCTTCTGCCGCGCGTATTCCTTCATGATGCCGGCGTACGAGACCCTGTCGGCGCCGCCGATCTCGAAGACGCGCGGCTCCGCGGGGAGGTCGAGCGCCCCGACGAGATAGGCGACGAGGTCCTCGATCGCGATCGGCTGCGCCTCGGCCTTCACCCAGCGCGGGCAGAGGAGGACGGGGAGCCTCTCGACGAGCGCCCGGATCATCTCGAAGGAGAGGCTCCCGGAGCCGAGGACGATCGAGGCGCGCAGCTCGATCACCGGGACGCCCGACGCGCGGAGGAGGTCGCCCGTCTCCTGCCGGCTCGCGAGGTGCGGGGAGAGGCCGGCGGCGCGGTCTCCGAGACCGCCCAGGTAGACGATCCGCTTCACGCCCGCCTCGCGCGCGGCCCGGCCGAAGGCGGCCGCCGCGGCGCGGTCCTGCTCGGCGAAGTCGCCCGCCCCTCCCATCGAGTGGACGAGGTAGTAAGCGGTGTCGATCCCCTCCATCGCGGGAGGAAGACTCTCCGGCCGGAGGCAGTCGCCTTCGACGATCTCGGTGCCGGGGCCGACGCGCCCGGCGAGGTGAGCCGGACGCCGGGCGAGGCAGCGTACGCGGTGCCCGGTCTCCTCCAGGGACGGGAGGAGACGGCCCCCGACATAGCCGGTGGCTCCGGTCAGGAGGATGAGGGGTGTGGTCAGGCGATCCTCGCGTTCCGGAACCGCCGCGGCGGGCGGTCCCGACTCCAATCCGACGCGGATTCTCCGCCGGATCTCGGGCGTACGGGCAGGTGCGATGATC
>JAKLER010000430.1 GCA_022711615.1 Acidobacteriota bacterium | reverse complement strand
CGGCTGACGACGACCCGCCGGCCGTCCTCGGCGTACTCGATGACGCGGAAGTCGAACGACTGGCCGACGAACTGGAGGAGGCCGGGCTCGTCGTGACGGCCGACGTCGATCTGCGAGACGGGGCAGAAGGCGCGCGGCCCGCCGGGGCCGCCGATGGCGACCTCGAACCCGCCCTTGTTGCGGGACAGGACCTTGCCGAGGACCGGGATCCCGGTCTCCCACGCGGCACGCAGCTCCGCCTTCGCGCGGCGCGCGACGGCGAGCTTCCTCGAGAGCCGGATGTCGGGCCCGGCCTTGATGACCACGGCGTCGATCCGGTCGCCGACCTTCTCGCCCTCCAGCTCGTGGAGGTCCATCAGCGCCTCGGACTTGGCCCCGATCGAGACGAGGACCACGTCCGGCGTGATGCCGGCGATCACCCCGCTGACGGCCTCCCCTTCCTGGGGCCGCTTGCTGGCGGGAAAAGACGCCTCGAGGGCGGCTTCGAATGCGTGACGATCCGCCGACTCGGTGGAGTCGACGGGGGGAGCGGCAACGGCGTCTGTGGTCACGGACGGAACTCCTGGCCCGCGGGACTGGAGTCGCCGGGCGGCCCGGCGAGGCGCGGGACGTGGATTGTACTCCTGTCGGCCAGCGGAAGGGGCGGCGGCGAGCGCCCGGCCCGGCGCACCCCATCAAAAGAGAACCGGCCGCGTCCTCTTTCTCGTATTATCGGTGGTTTCGTGGCTCGAGAAGAGCCCGGCCGGTCGCGGACGCCCGGCCCTCATGGAGGACACCCTTGACCGAATCGCTCCTCGCCGCCCCGGAGACCGCCGCCGCTCCCTCCGCCGTCGCCCCGACGCGGGAGGAGCTTCGCCGGTGGTACTCCCTCATGCACCTGGGGCGGGTCCTCGACGACAAGGCGCCGAACTACCTCAAGCAGGGCCTCGGCTGGTCTTATCACGCTCCCTGCGCGGGGCACGACGGCATTCAGGTGGCGCTCGGGACGACCTTCCGCCCCACGTTCGACTACCTTTTCCCGTACTACCGGGACCTGACGACCTGCCTCGCCGCCGGAGTCACGCCGGAGCAGATCCTCCTGAACGGGATGTCGAAGGCGTCGGACGTCTCGTCCGGCGGCCGGCACATGTCGAACCACTTCGCCCGGCACGACCTCTACGTCTGGAACGTCTCCTCCTGCGTCTCGAACCACGCGCAGCACGCCGCGGGCCTCGGCCGCGCGATCCGCTCCTACGGCCTCCAGAGCCTGGTCTACTGCTCGATGGGCGAGTCCTCGACCTCGGAAGGTTACTTCTACGAGGCGGTGAACGGGTCCTCGCTCGGGAAGCTCCCGGTCATCTTCGTCATCCAGGACAACGGCTACGGCATCTCGGTCCCGAAGCGCCAGCAGACCGCGAACCACTACGCCTCGGACAACTTCGCCTCCTTCCCGAACCTGAAGGTCGTCCACTGCGACGGCACCGACGTCCTCGACTCCGTCCGCGCGCTCCGGGAGGCCGCAGCCTTCGCGCAGAGCGGCGCCGGCTGCGTCCTGGTGCACGCCGACTGCGTCCGGATCGGCTCGCACTCGAACTCCGACCGGCACGAGCTCTACCGCGACGACGAGGAGCTCGCCGCCGCCCGCGAGCGGGACCCCCTCCCGCGCTTCCGCCGCTTCCTCCTCGAGTCGGGCGGCTTCTCCGAGGAGGAGCTCCGCGCGATCGAGGACGAGAACGCCCGGACCTACGAGTCCGCGGCGGACCGGGCCCGGACCGCGCCCGATCCCGACCCGAGGTCGATCCACGACTTCGTCCTTCCCGAGCCGTGGGTGCCGGACGGGGACGGCCTCGCGGACGTCCCCCGGACCCCGCCCGCCTCGGCGGACGGCCGCGCGAACCGCGAGTCGACCCTGATCCACGCGATCAACGAGACGATGAAGGACCTCTTCCGGGAGAACTCCGACACCTTCATCTGGGGACAGGACGTCGCCTCGAAGGAGAAGGGCGGGATCTTCAACGTCACGAAGGGAATGGAGAAGGAGTTCGGGAGCCACCGGGTCTTCAACGCGCCGATCGCGGAGGACTACATCCTCGGCATGGCGGACGGCTTCTCCAGGATCTGCGACGGGGTGAGGGTCATCGTCGAGGGGGCGGAGTTCGCCGACTACTTCTGGCCCGCCGCCGAGCAGATGGTCGAGATGTCCCACGAGTACTGGCGGACGAACGGGCAGTTCGTCCCGAACGTCACCGTCCGTCTCGCCTCGGGCGGCTACATCGGGGGCGGCCTCTACCACTCGCAGAACGTCGAGGGCTGGCTCACGACCCTTCCCGGGATCCGGATCGTCGTCCCGGCCTTCGCCGACGACGCCGCCGGCCTCCTCCGGACGGCCGTCCGCTCCCGCGGCATCACCCTCTACCTCGAGCCGAAGTTCCTCTACAACTCCCCGCTCGCGAAGGCCTTCGTCCCCGACGGCTTCGCCGTGCCGTTCGGGAAGGCGCGCCTCCGGCGGCCCGGCACGGACCTGACGATCGTGGCGTACGGGACCCCGGTCCACTGGGCGCTCGAGGCGGCCGGAACGCTCGCGAAGGAGGGGAAGGAGGTCGAGGTGATCGACCTGCGCTCCCTCGCCCCGCTCGACTTCGAGGCGATCGCCGACTCCGTCCGGAAGACCTCGCGCCTCGTAATCGCCCACGAGGACAAGGTCCAGGGGGGCTTCGGCGGCGAGATCGCCGCGCGGGTCACGTCCGAGCTCTTCGAGTACCTCGACGCTCCCGTCGAGCGGGTCGGCTCGACGTTCACGCCGGTCGGCTTCAACAGGATCCTCGAGAGGGCGATCCTTCCCGACACGGCGCGCGTCCTGGCGGCGGCCCGGAAGGTCCTCGCCTACTGACCGCGGGGCGGCCCGCCCCTTCGGGGCCGGGCCGCTCTATCATCGGCGGATGCATCCGGGGCCGAGCGGCTCCTCTGAGCGCGCGCCGGGACGGGCGCGGCCGGCGCACGCGCTTGGCGCCGCC
>JAKLER010000043.1 GCA_022711615.1 Acidobacteriota bacterium | reverse complement strand
CTCGCCCGTCCGCCGGCGCTGCAGTCCGCCCTCCGACCAGACCCAGAGGCTCCCGTCGGGGCCGCGCTCGGCGCGGAAGACGAGCTCGTTCGCGAGCCCCTGCGCCTCGCCCACGACCTCGACGACGCGCGGCTCGGCGCCGCGCGCGAGCCGCGCGGCCCCCCGCATCGTGCCGAGCCAGAGGTCTCCGTCCGGCGTCTCGCTCATCGTGAAGACGCAGGCGGACGGCAGCCCCTCCTTCGCCCCGAGGTTCCGGACGAGCTGCCCGCGGAAGCGGGCGAGGCCTCCGACGTCGGTCCCGACCCAGACGTTCTCCTCGCGGTCCTCGAACGCGAAGTTGACGACGTTCGAAGGGAGCCCGTTCTCGGTGCTCCAGCGCTCGAACGCCACCGACCCGGGACGGCGGAGGAAGAGCCCGGAGTCGTTCGTCGCGACGTAGAACGTACCCGAAGGACCGAGCGTGATCCGGAAGACGGCCCGGCCGCCGCGCGGCATCAGCGGGACCGGCGTCCACTCCGCGCCGGTTCGGAGCCAGAGGCCGCGCGTCGCCGTGCCGAGCCAGAGTCCCTCCGGCGTCTCTGCGAGAGCACGGCCGCCGTCGCCGAGCGCAGGCGGCCCCTCCTCGAGGTTGGCGACGGCACCCTCGATCCGGAAGAGTCCGCGGTTCGTCGCCGCGTACGTCCCGCGCGCCGTCGGGAGGACGTCGAACGTCGTCAGGGGGCGGTCGGGTCCGCCGAGGACGGAGGTGCAGGTGCCCTTCTCGCAGCGGAGGACGCCCTCCTCCGTCCCGAGCCAGATCCGCCCCTCCGCGTCCTTCGCGATCGCACGGCACCGCACGGTTCCGGCCGCCGGGAACGGCTCCAGCCTGCGCCCGCGCCACCGCGCGACGCCCGCGACGGTGCCGATCCAGAGCGTCCCCTCGTCGTCGAGGAGCAGCTCCTCGACGTAGTTCGAGGGGAGGCCGTCCTTCGTCGAGAAGGACTCGATCGCGTTCCCGTCGAAGCGTGCGAGGCCGCCGAGGGTCCCGATCCAGAGGAACCCGTCGCGGTCCTGCGCCATCGCCGGGAGCTGCGACTGGGGAAGCCCGTCGCCGAGGCCGATCACCTCGAACGGGAGCTGGGCGGAGGCGGGGAGGGCGAGCGCCGCGAGCAGCGTGAGCGCGCCCGCGAATCGGGCCCCGCGTCCGGACCGGCTCCCAGGCACCGCTCCTTCTCAGCCCTCCGGCCCGCCATCTTCTCACGGGGCCGGCCGCGAACCGGCCCGCGGAACGGCCCGAAGAAGGGGCGGGCCCGGACGCCGACGGCGTCCGGGCCCGCCCCGGGGACTCGTATGCCGGCGCTCAGCTCTTCGCGGGCTTCGGCGCCTCGGCCTTCTTCGCGCACGCCTCGGCGCACTTCGCCTTGTCGGCGTGGGTGCACTTCGCGGCGTCCTTCTTGCAATTCGCGGGGTCGCACTTCTTGTCGGCGCCGTCCTTCTTCGTGCAGCAGGAGGCGGCCTTGGCGTGGCCGGCGCATTCGGGGCCGGCGAGAGCGGCCGGGGCGGCGACGAGGGCCAGGGCGAGGGCGAGGGAAGCGATCTGACGCATGGAGCTACTCCTTCTCGTTGTTTCGTTGCTCGTGGGCGCGGCCTCGGGCCGCGCGCGTTCCGTCGGTCGGCGGGCGGAGGCGGTCCGCTCTCGCGGCGCGGAAGGCGCGAGGCCTCCCGCGGGACCGGTCAGTTCCGGAACGTGCAGGTCAACAGCCGAGGGGGCGGGGAGGCGGCCGCGACGGACGACCTGCGGTCCTCCGCGGCCGCGCGCGCGGAGGCACGGGAGGTCCGGATGCCGTCCGCGTCCTCGGCGCGGCGCGAGCGCGCCTCGCGCTCGCGGAGGCTTGCGGCGTCGGGGAGCAGGGCGGCGGGAGAGCAGCACGTCCCGGTCCTCTTCGGAGCCGTGGGCGCGGACGACCGCCCCTCCGAGGGGCAGGAGGGGCAGGCCGGCGGGGCGCTCGACGGACAGCAGCCCGAAGGGGCCGGGGATGCCGGGGAGGGCGCCGCTCCGCGGACCGCGGCCAGGAGCGGGAGGGGGAGGAGTGCCGCGGCGAGCGCCAGCGCGACGAGCGATCGTGCCGAAGCTGCGGGGCGGTACGCCATCGCCCCCATCCTATCGAAGAAGCGTGCCAGGAATCGGCGTTCGCGAGGAAACCGAGCGCGCTGTCGTTTCCTGAGCGAGAATGAGCCCACAGCGAGGATCGGGTGCGAATCGCCCGGCCGGGCGGTCCCGGCGCCCGATCGAGCAGAGGAGGTACGCACTCATGACCCTCGAGAAGATCTCCGGCGCGGTCGGCGCCTTCGCGGTTACGGCAATGCTCCTGGTCCCGGGCGCCGCGCTGACGCAGGAAGCGCCGCCGCCGCCGCCCGCCGAGGTCGCCCAGGCCGCCCCCGCCCCGGTCCCGACCCCGGCTCCGAAGCCGTTCGAAGAGATCGTCAAGCTCTGGAAGGGGAATCTCTCGGAGGAGTTCATCAAGCGGAAGATCGAGTCGGAGGCGGTCATCTACCAGCTTTCCGCCGACGACATCGTCCTGTGCAAGGCCTCGAACCTCCCCGAGTCGATCATCGAGGCGATGATGAAGACGGCGCAGCGGCCCGGCGCGGCGCCGGCGGTCGCCGCGCCCGTCGCGCCCGTGGCCGCCCCGGTCGCGGCGCCGGCTCCGGCCGCGCCGGTGCCGCCGGCGGACCTCGCCGCGCAGGCCGACCGCTCCTGGGAGGGCCTCGTCCGGAGGAACGACGGGATCGTCCTCTTCAAGAGCCGCTGGGACGACGGCAAGCTCTCCTTCAAGGAGGAGAAGCTCTCCTGGCTCGACGCGAAGGACGAGAAGAAGAACCTCATCCTCCCGGCGCGGTCGATCAAGGAGCAGTTCCTCGTCTGCCTGAAGGGGGCGCCGAGCGAGAAGACCGAGTGCTTCGAGTGGGGCGTGAAGACGGAGAACGGCGAGTACCGGTTCCGCGACGTCGGCTGGAAGCGCTCCGACAGCGTGAAGCCCCAGGAGCTCTTCGACTTCATGAAGGCGATCTACCCGAACCTCGTCTCGTCGAGGTACCCCGCCGACGCGAAGTAGGTCCGGCCGGCTCCCGCAGCCCGTTTCGACGCCCTCTCCCCGCCCGGGAGGGGGCGTTTTCGTTTCCGGCGAGTCGCCGAAGGCGCTCGGCGCGCTTGCCCGCGGCAAACCTCCCATGTTACACCTCGCGCGTGCCGACGCGCCGGACGAAAACTCCTGCGAACGCCGGGCCCCGCTGGGGAGCCGAGCTGACGCGCATCGAGCTGCTCCGGCTTCGTGAGGTGCTCCGCCTCGCCGGGCTCACCCTGACGCCGACGCGTGCCGCCGTCCTCTGGGGGCTTCAGCGTTCGGCTACGCCCGCGACGCTCGCCGAGCTCGCCGACGGCCTCGGCTCGAAAGGCTGGGCGAGGAGCGCCGTCTCCCGCGCCGTGAACGACCTCGTCGCCGCGCGGCTCGTGACGCGGACGGCCCCGCCGGGGAGCGGCGTCGCGCTTCTCTCGGCCGCGCCCGAGCCCGAGCTGCCCGAGGGGACCGAGTACTTCCTCTGCGACGGCTGCTCCGTGCACGAGTGCCTCGAGGACGCGCACGTCGTCGCGACCTCCGGGGGGAGCGGGCCGAAGGCCCTCCCGCGCGCGGAGGTGACCTCCATGGTCGAGAGCCTGTGCCGTCGCCGCGAGGAGCGCCTTCGCGCCCTCGTCCCGGTCCGCGCGGTCTGACCGGGCGTTCTCAGCCGGAAGCGGGAAGCCTCACGCCCCGGCGCGGGCCGCCGCGGCGGGAGCTTCGACCTCCCGTCCGAAGACCTCCGCGAAACGTGCGACGAAGCGCGCCGCGACGTCGCCGAGGGCCGGGGGCGGGACGCCCGGGCAGGCCTTCTCCAGCGACGTGACGCCCCCGTCGCGGATCCCGCACGGAACGAAGAGGTCGAAGCGCTCGAGCCGGGTCGTGACGTTGAGGCCGATCCCGTGCGTCGTGACCCAGTCGGAAAGGTGGACGCCGATGGCGGCGAGCTTGTCGTTCCCGACCCAGACCGACGACCAGCGGGCGGGCACGTCGCTCCGGGAGGCGCCCACGCCGAAGTCGGCCGCGGTGAGGATCAGGACCTCCTCCAGGCTCCTCACGAACCGCCGGACGTCCCTCTCGGTCCCCTCGAGGCGCAGGATCGGATAGGCGACGAGCTGGCCCGGGCCGTGGAACGTCAGCTTTCCGCCTCGGTCGGAACGGTGGAACGAGACGCCCAGCCGGGCGAGCTGCTCGGCGGGAAGGTGCAGGTCGTCGGTCCCGGCGTTTCGTCCGGCGGTGATCACGTCTTCGTGCTCGAGAAGGAACAGGGTCTCCGGTCCGCCCGCCTTCGCGCGCGCTTCGGCCTCCTTCTGGAGAACGACGACCTCGTCGTACGGGCGGGGACCGAGCGGGAGGAGGGAGACGACCTCGAGGGGGCGCGGCATCAACGGAGAATGTAGCAGCCGGCCAGGAGCCGGGCGAGGGCGAGGTCGGCGAGCTCCTCGGCGGCCATCGGCTCCTCGCCGGGTTCCGCCGCGCCGCCCGTCGCCGTCGGCTCCAGCCTTCCGGCTTCGAGCGCCTCCCGAAGCGCGGCGGCGACGTCGTCCCGGGTCCGCGTCCCGTCGAGCCGTCGGAGCACGAAGCGGTCGAGCGGCTCGAGCTCGCTCGAGCCGTTGAGCAGGTGCGTCACCGGACCCTCGGCCGCCGCCTCGTACCGGGCGACCGGAGAGACGAAGGGTCGCTCGGGGAGCCGGGTCGCGAGCGGCGGGTCGAGGAGGTGGGCGGAGACGACCTGGCCGAGCACGGCCTGATAGACCATCCGGTCGAGGAGCTCGGGCGCGGGCGCTTCGCCGCCCGTCCGGCGCGTCGCCTCCGCGAGGACGTGGGTGGCCGCCGCGTGGTCGAGGGTCCCGGGCCAGACGCCGTGCAGGACGTGGAGGAGCGCGCGCAGGCGTGGGTCCGACGACTCGAGAGAGCGTCCGTCGAGCCCCAGGAATCGCTCGGCTCCGGGCGAGAGCGGGTCCGCCGAAGCGTCGACGGGCTTCACGCATGCCCGGAATCGGCACGCCGCGAGCCGGCCGGGCGTCGGTCCGGGCGGGAGAGCGCGTCCGGCACGGCAGAAGAGGCTCCTGCGGAAGCGTCGGTTGCAGGCGAAGTCGACGACCTGCTCCCTCTCGATCCGGTTCGCGGCGAATCGATCCAGCTGCTCGAGCGCCTCGGGCGCGAGGACCTCGCCCGAGGAAAGGGACCTCTCCTCGGTGACGTACTGGAGCCCGTGCCCCTCGGCCCTCGCGACCATCTCGTGGAAGTAGACGGGGTCGTTCTCGGCCTCGAGGTCGTCGTGGAGGAGGTACCAGTCGTGCCCCTGCTCGAAGTACGACGCGTGCTCGTCCAGCATCGCCGCCCAGATCGTCTCTTTCGGCTGCGCCGCGCCGGCGAGGAAACGGAGGAACCTCCTCGCCTCGCGGAGCCGCTCCGCGGGGTCGGCAATTCCCCGGACCCTGTAGAGCACCATCTCTCGGAACATCACCCCCGTGCTCCAGCCCGGCAGGGTGTTGTAGCTGAGGTAGACGATCCCGTTCGGGGAGAGCCGCCGGGCGCAGACCTCGAGGAGCGCCTCCTGGACGTCCCGCGGGACCCACGAGAAGAGGCCGTGAGCGATGACGAAGTCGAACGCGCCGAAGGACGCGTCGACGTCTCGCAGGTCCATCGCGTGGAACGTGACGTTGGACGTGCCGGACGCCGAGGCCCGCTCCCGGGCCGCCTCGATCTGCCGGCGTGAGAGGTCGATTCCGACGAGCTCGGCGTCCGGCATCGACCAGGCCATCGGCACGAGGTTCGCGCCGCGTGCGCACCCGAGCTCGAGGATGCGCGCCCCCGCGAGGCGGGGCGCGTCGAGGCCGCGCATCAGCGCGGCCACCGCGAGAGCGTCGGGGTACGTGTTCGCGAAGGACGGGGCGAGGTACGGGACCTCGTCGTACTCCGATCCGGCAGAGGCCATCGCCCAACCTCCTCGCGCCTCGACCCGGCTCTCACGGCCGGACGGGGGGCCGAGGCCCCCCGTCCGCCGATCCGTTCGAGGATTCGTCCCGCTAATCCAGGTCGCCGAAGCTCCCGTTCTCCAGGGTCGCCTTCACGACGCCCATGAAGGCGTCGGCCTCGGCCCCGTCCACGAGCCGGTGGTCGAACGAAAGGGCGAGGTACCCCATCGTCCGGACGGCGATCGTGTCGCTGCCGTCGGGAAGCTCGATCACCTTCGCCCGCTTCTCGATCGTCCCGATGTTCAGGATCGCGACCTGCGGCTGGTTGATGATCGGCGTGCCGAAGAGGGAGCCGTAGACCCCCGGGTTCGTGATCGTGAACGTGCCGCCCTGGACCTCGTCGGGGAGGAGCTTCTTCGTCCGGGCGCGGCCGGCGAGGTCGTTCGCGGCGCGGGCGAGCCCGACGATCGAGAGGTCGTCGGCGTTCTTGATGACGGGGACGATGAGGCCCCAGTCGAGAGCGACGGCCATGCCGAGGTTGATGTCGCGGTGGTAGAGGACGTCGTCGCCGGAGACCGAGGCGTTCACGGCGGGGCGGGCCTTCAGCCCGGCGATGACCGCCTTGAAGATGAACGGCATGTAGGAGAGCTTCGTCCCGTACTGCGCGGCGAAGCGCTCCTTCACGCGGTCGCGGAGGCGGGCGATGCTCGTGTAGTCGACCTCGAAGACGGTCGCGACGTGAGCGGACGTCTGCTTCGACTCGACCATCCGCTGTGCGATCTTCTTGCGCATCGTCGACATCGGCTCGACGGTGACGTTCGCGCCGGCGGGGAAGGAGATGACGGGCGTGGCCGGGGCGGCCGGGGCCGGCTTCGCGGGTGCGGGCGGCGGGGCCGCAGCGACGGCCGGCGCCGATGCGGGGACCGCAGCGGCCGGGGCCGGCGTCGCGACCGTGGGCGCCGGAGCCGCGACGGCCGGGGCCGGCGCGGGCGGTGGGGTCCCGCCCTTCTCGAGGAAGGCCGTGATGTCGGCCTTCGTCACGCGGCCCGATATGCCGGAGCCGGGGACCTGCGCGAGGTCGACCCCCTTCTCCTCGGCGATGTTCCTCACGACGGGGGAGGAGCGGCGCTTCTGCAGCTCCTCCTTCGTCTCGCCCGGCTGCGGCGGGACGGCGAAGTGCGGCGCGGCGGGGGCCGGAGCGGGGGCCGGAGCGGGAGCCGGAGCGGGAGCCGGAGCGGGAGCCGGAGCCGGGACCGCAGCCGGCGCGGCCGGCGGAGCAGGCGCCACCGCGGTCGGAGCCGGGGCGGGGGCCTCGGAGGCCGAGCTCGTCGCCTCGCCCGCCTCGCCGATCTTCGCCACGACGGTGTTGATCGGGACCGTCGTCCCCTCCGTGACGAGGATCTCGAGGAGGACACCGGCGGCGGGGGCGGGGATCTCGGCGTCGACCTTGTCGGTCGAGATCTCGAAGAGGGGCTCGTCGCGCTTGACGGTGTCCCCGACCTTCTTCATCCAGCGGGTCAGCGTCCCTTCGGCGATCGACTCGCCCATCTGCGGCATGATCACGTTCGTCGGCATGGTCCGATTCTCCGTCTACCCGTGGTCGGGTCAGTAAGCCGCGAGTTTACGCGCGGCGGCCAGAAGCGTCGCGGGGCCGGGCAGGTACGCGGCCTCCAGGGCGGGGGCGAAGGGAACGGGCGTGTCGGGGGCGGTCACCCGGACCACGGGCGCGTCGAGCCACTCGAACGCCTTCTCCGCGAGGAGGGCCGCGGCCTCGGCTCCGACGCCGAGGGTCCGCGACTCCTCGTGGAGGACGAGCGCCTTGGAGGTCTTCCGAACCGACTCGAGGACCGTCCCCTCGTCCATCGGGAGGAGCGTCCGGAGGTCGATCACCTCCGCCTCGACCCCTTCCCGGGCGAGCTCGGCGGCGCCGTCGAGCGCGAGCGGGACCATCGCTCCCCAGGTCACGATCGTCAGGTCGCGGCCTTCCCGCCTCACGGCGGCCTTGCCGATCGGGACGATCCCGTCCCCCTCGGGGAGGGTCCCCTTCGCCCGCCGGTAGAGGAGCTTGTGCTCGAGGAAGAGGACCGGGTCGTCGTCCCGGATCGCGGCCTTCAGGAGGCCTCGAGCGTCCTGGGCGGTCGACGGGACGACGACCGCGAGGCCCGGCGTCCGGGCGAAGTACCCCTCCGGGCTCTGGGAGTGGAACGGGCCCGCCTGGACGCCGCCTCCCGAGGGGCCCCGAACGACGATGGGGACCCCGAGGCCGGTCCGGTAGCGGTGCTTCGCCGCGAAGTTCGTGATCATGTCGAACGCCCGCGAGGCGAAGTCGAAGAACTGCATCTCGACGACGGGACGGAGGCCCCGGAGCGAGGCGCCGATCGCCGCGCCGACGATCGCCTCCTCGACGACGGGCGTGTCGATCACGCGTTTCGGGCCGAAGCGCTCGAGGAGGCCGGCCGACGCCTTGAACGCGCCGCCGTAGACCCCGATGTCCTCGCCCATCAGGACCACGCGCCCGTCGCGCTCCATCTCCTCGGCGAGCGCGATCCGGACCGCGTCGAGGAGCGTCACCTCGCCGGAAGGGGCCGCGATCACGCGAGCCCCCCGACGAACGTCTCTCGCCGGCGCCTCACGGCGTCCTCCTCGTCGGCCCTCACGCCCCGGAACTCCGGGTCGGGGACGGGGGCGGGGGAGGCCTCGGCCTCGGCGACCGCGGCGTCGAGCTCCGCGTCGACCTCCGCGCGGACGGCGGCCCGGGCCGCGGCGTCCATCACGCCGCTCGCGTCGAGCTGCTTCTCGAAGAGGGCGATCGGGTCGCGCCGCGCCCACTCGGCGAGCTCCCCGGCGTCGACGTAGGCCTGCCCGTCGTGCTCGGCGTGCCCCTTCCGGCGGTAGGTCTTGCACTCGAGGAGGAACGGGCCGTTTCCCGCGCGAGCGTGGGCGACGGCGCGCCGCGCCGCCTCGACGACGGAGAGGACGTCGTTCCCGTCGACGATCGCGCTCGAGATGCCGTACCCGGCGGCCTTGTCGGCGAGCGTGGCGGCGGCGCACTGCATCTCGGACGGGGTCGAGTAGGAGTA
Organism: Acidobacteriota bacterium; assembly: GCA_022711615.1. Lineage (GTDB taxonomy): Bacteria > Acidobacteriota > Thermoanaerobaculia > UBA5066 > UBA5066 > UBA5066. The sequence continues at coordinate 11,451 of JAKLER010000043.1, read as the reverse complement.
GTGGTTGTACTCGAGGACGACGACGACGGGCAGTCGCTGGACGCCCGCGAAGTTGATCCCCTCGTGGAACGCCCCCGTGGACGTCCCTCCCTCGCCGAGATAGGTCATCCCGACGGTCCGCTTGCCCAGGAATCGATCGGCGAGGACCATCCCCGCGAGGACGGGCACCGCCGTGCCGAGCATGGCGATCCCGGAGTAGAGCCCCCTCCGGGGAAGGCAGAAGTGGAGGAACCCGTCGCGCCCCCGCGAGGGGCCGTCTCCCTTCGCGAGGAGCTGCCGGAGGACGTCCGCCGGCCGCGCTCCCCGCACGAGCACCGAGCCGAGGTCGCGGATCACCGGGATCAGGAGGTCTCCCTCCTCCAGCGCGAACGCGGTGCCGACGGCCGTCGCCTCCTGCCCGAGGCACCGGTAGAGCCCGCCGGTCATCTTCCCCTGGCGGTAGAGGCTCACCATCCGCTCCTCGAGGAGGCGGGTGAGAAGGAGATGCCTGTAGAGGGATCTCTGCTGTTCCAGGGAAAACGTCATCGCGTCAGGCGGGCGCCCAACTCTCGATTATCGCCACCGTTTTCGCGATGCGTCAAACTGGTGTCGCATGACCCGCCGCCCGCCGAAGACCTCCTCCCTGGGCCGGCTCCTCGAGCTGGGCGGGCTGGCCGTTCGTGCGGGGACGTCGACGGCGGCGTCGTTCGTTTCGAGCCTCGGACGGCCGGCGGCGCGGAGGGAGGAGCTTCGGATCGAGGAGCTCGTGCGGAACGCGCGGCGGCTCGTCGCGACGCTCGGGGAGATGAAGGGCGCCGCGATGAAGGTGGGGCAGATGCTCAGCCTGCAGGACGCCATCCTCCCGCCGGAGGTCGCGGCCGTCCTGCGGGCGCTGCAGAAGGAGTCGCCGAGCCTCCCTCTCGAGATGGTCGAGGAGCAGCTCGCGGAAGAGCTGGGCGACCCGCTCCAGCTCTTCGTGAGCTTCGAGCCGGAGGCGTTCGCGGCGGCCTCGATCGGCCAGGTGCACCGGGCGGTCCTCCGCGACGGCCGGCGGGTCGCGGTGAAGATCCAGTATCCCGGGATCGACCGGATGGTCGAAGCCGACCTCGGGAACCTGCGGCGGGTCCTGAAGTCGGTCGTCGCGCTCGTCTCGAAGGTCGACTTCGAGCCGATCTGGCAGGAGCTGCGGGCGCGCCTGCGCGAGGAGCTCGACTACCTCCACGAGGCGGAGCGGATGCGGCGGATGGCCGAGCTCCATGCCGACGTCCCGGAGGTCGTCATCCCGAGGGTCGTCGAGGAGGCCTCCACCGGGAGGATCCTGACGACCGAGTACGAGGAGGGGCTCTCGCCCGACGAGGCGTGCGCGCCGGAGACTCCGCAGGAGCTGAAGGACCGCTGGGGCGCCGTCCTCTTCGACTTCCTCCTCCGCGGCCTCCTCCGCCACCGCCTCCTCCACGCCGACCCGAACCTCGCGAACTTCTCGTTCCGGCCGGACGGCCGCGTCGTCGTCTACGACTTCGGCTGCGTGAAGGAGGTGCCGCTGCGCCTCGCCCGCGGCTACCGCGGCCTCTGCCGCGCGGCGCTCGAGGGGCGGACGGACGACCTCCCGGACGTCCTGAAGCGGATGGGGATGCACCGCCTCGACGGCTCCCCGCTCGAGGAGCGGCTGATCACGCCGTGGGCCGCCCTCGTCCTCGAGCTCCTCCGGCCGGCGCCGCCCTACAGGTTCGGCTCGGACGACTCCGTCGCGCGCCGCCTGCTCGACGCCGCCCGCACGAGCCTGGCGGAGGCGGGCGACGTCCGATTTCCGCGGGACATCGTCTTCGTCAACCGGACGGTCCTCGGGCACTTCGGCAACCTCGCGCGCCTGCGCGCCGAGGGGCCGTGGCGGGATATCCTCGGGCGGTTCACGGAGAAGGAGTGACCGAACCGGGCGCCGGCACGGCGTCCGGAGAGGCTTCGCCCCGAGGAGGCCGCGAGATGTCGAATACCCCCGGCAGCAGCTACGACGAGGTCCCGTACGTCGACACGTGTCACGCCGCGACGCACCCGGACCGCCTCGCCACGCTCGCCGCGGTGTACGGCCTCCCGGCGCCCTCCCTCGAGCGCTGCCGGGTCCTCGAGCTCGGCTGCGCCCGGGGCGGGAACCTCCTTCCGATGGCGATGGAGCTGCCGGAGGCGTCTTTCGTCGGGGTCGACCTCTCGGCGCGGCAGGTCGCCGAGGCGCGCGAGCGCGCCGAAGCGCTCGGCCTTCGGAACGTCGCTTTCCATGCAATGGGCCTCGAGAAGATCGACGCCGGCTTCGGGACGTTCGACTTCGTCGTCTGTCACGGGGTCTACTCGTGGGTCCCGGAGCCGGTCCGGGAGCGGATCCTCGAGATCTGCGCGGCGAACCTCTCCGCGGAGGGGCTCGCCTACGTCTCTTACAACACGTATCCCGGCTGGAGCTCGCGCGGCATGGTCCGCGACCTCGTCCGCTTCCACGCGCGCTCGGAAGAGACGCCGGAGGGGCGCGTGGAGAGGGCGCGCGGATTCCTGGAGGAGCTCGCGGGGCACGTCGTCCGGCAGGAAGGGGCATACGCGAGCGTCCTGAAAGTGGAAGCCTCGCGTTTCCGCGAGGCCGACGACACCTACCTCCTCCACGAGTTCTTCGAGGACGACAACGCCCCCTGCTTCGTCCACGAGTTCCTGCGGCGCGCGGAGGCCGCGGGCCTCGAGTTCGTGGCCGAGGCTCAGGCTCCCGGCCTCTTCGACGGCCTGCCGGAGTCGGCGCGTGAGCTCGTCTCTCGCTGGGCCGGCGGCGTCGCGGCCCGGGAGCAGTACCTCGACCTGATGGTCAACCGGACGTTCCGCCGGACGGTCCTTCGTCGGGCCGGCGGGCCGCCCGCCGTCGCGCCGGCACCCGAGGTCGTGGAGCGCCTCGCGGCGCGCGCGGTCGTCGTCCCCTCGCCGGTCGCGTGGGATGCGGAAGGGAAGGACGGGCCGATCGAGTTCGTCCACCCCGGCCGGAGCGGCTCGATCCAGACGAACGACCCGGCGCTGAAGGCCGCCCTCCTCGCTCTCCACGAGGCGAGGCCGGCGGCGCTTCCGTTCGAGACGTTGTGGAAGCGGGTCCGCGAAGGACTGGCCGTCCGCGGAGCGCCTTCGCCGCGCCCCGCACGTGAGACGCGCGAGGCCCTTCGTTCGTCGCTCCTCCGTCTCTTCCTCGCCGACTTCGTCGAGCTCCACGTCCGCCCGCCCCGGCCCGCGACCGACCCGGCGGAGCGGCCCGTCGGCAGCCCGTTCGCCCGCCGCCAGGCCGCGGACGGCAACCGCGTCACCTCCCTCGCCCGCAGGCGCGTCGAGCTCGACGAGCTCGCCCGGGCCGTCCTCCTCGAGCTCGACGGGGCGCACACCGAGGCGGAGGTCCTGGACGCGGTCGTGGCCCGGGTCTGCTCGGGATCGCTCGAGCTGAGCGACGAGTCGGGGCCGGTCCGGGAGGCGGCCGCCGCGAGGGCGCTCCTCGCGGGTGAGATCCGTCCGGCGATCGAGAGGCTCGCGAGGCTGGCGCTCCTGGCCGGCTGAAGCGGCCCTCGAATCGACACCGGGGCAGGGCCGCGCCGCCGGGGCGCAACATCCCGCCGCCGACCTTGCCCGGCCGGGCCGGACCTCCCTATGCTCGAAGGATGATCGCCGTCTTCGTCCTCTACATGGTCGCGACGGTCTCGCTCGCCTTCTGGTACTCGCGCGGGGCGCGCTCCCACCGCGACTTCGTCCTCGGCGGCGGCCGGTTCGGCGGCACGGCGCTCGCGCTCTCGGAGCGGGCGACGGGCGAGTCGGCCTGGCTCCTGCTGGGGCTGACGGGGCACGCCTACGCCGACGGCCTCTCGACGATCTGGGTCGCCCTCGGCTGCGTCCTCGGGATCCTCTTCATCTGGATGGTGATGGCGCGGCGTCTCCGGGAGGAGACGGAGAGGACCGGGGCGATGACGGTCTCGGGCCTCCTCGCGCGCCGCTTCCCGGGCTCGGAGAAGCCGATCGCCCTCCTCTCGGCGGGCATCGTCATCTTCTTTTTCATGCTCTACATCGCCGCGCAGTTCAGCGGCTCGGGGAAGGTCCTCCAGGAGACGTTCGGCCTCGACCCGCTCTGGGGGATCCTCATCGCCTCGGTCGTCGTCACGATCTACTGCGGCCTCGGCGGCTTCATCGCCGTCGTCGTGACGGACGTCTTCCAGGCGCTCCTGATGATCTTCACGCTCGTCGCCTTCCCCGTCATCGCGCTCGTGCTCGCGGGGAGCAAGGGGATCGACCTCGCGGCGGCCTTCGCGGCGGCGGGGCCGAGCTACCTTTCGCTCACGGGCGGGAAGACGGGGGCCGCGGCCGTGATCCTCGTCCTCTCGGGGCTCAGCTGGGCGCTCGGCTACACGGGCCAGCCGCAGCTCCTGACGCGGATGATGGCGATCCGGAGCGAGAAGGACGTGAAGACGGCGGTGAGGGTCGCATCGGTGTGGACGCTCTTCGCCTACGCGGGGGCGATCCTGATCGGGATGATCGGCGTCGCCTTCGTCCAGTCGGGCGCGGTCGGGGGCGGCGTCGGAAAGCTCGCCGACGCCGAGAAGGTCCTCCCCGCGATGGTGACGACGCTCGTCACGCCGATCCTCGCGGGGGTGCTCCTGTCCGGCGTCATCTCCGCGATGATGTCGACCGCCTCCTCGGAGGTGACGGTCTCGTCCGCTTCGTTCAGCGAGGACGTCGTCGCGATGCTCCGGAAGAAGGCGGCGACGCCCCGCGGGATGCTCCTCCTGAACCAGGGAGCGACCGTCGCGGTGGGTGCGATCGCCATCGTTCTCGCGCTGACGATGCGCGACACCGTCTACAGCCTCGTCTCCTACGCCTGGTCGGGGATCGGGTCTTCGTTCGGGCCGGCGCTCATGCTCCTCCTCTTCTGGAAGAGGCTGTCGCGGGCGGGCGTCTTCGCCTCGCTCGTCACGGGGACGGTCGCGACGGTCGTCTGGAAGAGCTTTCTCGAGCAGCCGACGGGCGTCTCCGAGCGCCTCGCGAGCTACGTCGTCGCGCTGGCGATGGCGGTGGCCTTCTCCCTGGCGTTCCCCGAGAAGCGCCGGACGTGACCGGGAACGCCCGAGAGAGGAACGACGATGGCGAACGACACGGGCCGGAGCTACGACGAGGTCCCCTACGGCGAGGGCTGCTTCCGCGTCAGCCAGCCCGACCACCTCGCGGCCCTCGCGGCCGTCCACCGGATCCCGGCGCCCCCGCTCGAGCGGTGCCGGGTCCTCGAGCTGGGCTGCGGCAGCGGCGGGAACCTGCTGCCGATGGCCCTCGAGCTCCCGGAGGCGACCTTCGTCGGCGTGGACCTGTCGGAAGGGCAGATCGCCTCGGCCCGCGAGCGCGCCTCGGCGCTCGGCGTCCGCAACGCCGACTTCCGGGCGATGGACCTCGCGGCGATCGACGCCTCGTTCGGGACGTTCGACTACGTCGTCTGCCACGGCGTCTACTCGTGGGTGCCCGAGGCCGTGCAGGAGCGGATCCTCGCGATCTGCTCGGCGAACCTCTCCCCGGACGGGCTCGCCTACGTCAGCTACAACACGTTCCCCGGGTGGCACGAGAGGCGGATGGCGCGGGAGCTGATGCTCTACCACGACCGGGCCGGCGGGCCGTCGGCGGAGAGGATCGCCAGGGCCCGGAGCTTCCCCGGGGAGCTCGCGCGCGTCGTCCTGAGCCCCGAGAGCGCCTACGGCCGCGTCCTCCGGGCCGAGGCGGAGGCCTTGAAGGACGAGGAGGACGCCTACGTCTTCCACGAGTTCCTCGAGGACGTGAACCGGCCGACGTACGTCCACGAGCTCCTGACGCGCGCCGCGCGGCACGGGCTCGAGTTCGTGACGGAGGCGGGGACGCCCGGGCTCTTCGCGGGGCTCCCGGCGCCGTCGCGCGAGGCCGTCGAGCGCTGGGCCGTCGACGTGATCTCGCGGGAGCAGTACCTCGACTTCGTCTGCAACCGCCCTTTCCGCAAGACCGTCCTCCGTCACGCCGGCGGGCCCCCCGCGGGGGCGCCCGACCCGGCCGCCCTCGCCGGGCTCGAGGTGAGCAGCGACCTGAAGCCGGCGACGGGCAGCCCCGTCGTCGCAGACGAGTCTCCCGCACGCTTCACGCGGCCGGACGTCGAGGGGGGGGCGAGCACGACCAGCCCCCTCCTCAAGGCGATCCTCCTCGCGCTCGACGCGGCGCGCCCGCGGGCGCTCGACCCGGCGGCGCTCCACGCCGGCGTCGCCGCCCGGCTCGCCGAGGCCGGGAGAGCGCTTCCGGCCGACCGGGAAGAGGCGGAGGCCCAGCTGCGCGGCGCCGTCCTCCTTCTCTTCCTTTCCGACCTCGTCGAGCTGCACGTGCGTGCGCCCCGCCCGGCGGCGGGGGTCTCCGCCCGACCCCTCGCCAGCCCGCTCGCACGGCACCAGGCGTCGCGGTCGACCCGCGTGACGAGCCTCCGGCGCCGCGTCGTGGAGGTGGGCGAGCTCGAGCGGGCCGTCCTCCTCGAGCTGGACGGGCGCCGCGACCTCGACGGGGTGCTCGACCGGGTCACGGCGCGGGTCCTCGCGGGCGAGGTCGAGCTGAGCCTCGAGGGGAAGACCGTGCACGACCCGGCCGTCGTTCGGGCCGCGCTCGCGGTGGAGATCGAGCCCGCCGTGCGCGCCCTCGTGGAGAAGGCGCTCCTCGCGGGGTAGGGCGTCGCGCCCCGCCCTCGCTTGACAGCCGGCCGCCCGGTCCATAGCCTGCGCGGCGCATGAACCCCGCGACTCCGCGAAAGCGGACGACGACCACGATGAAGCGCACGCCGCGAGGCGGGCTGGCGGGGGGCCGGGCGATCGTGTAGCACGCGGTCGAACGGAACCGGAGAAGAAGCCAGGGCCCGCCGGAAACGGCGGGCCCTTCGATTTGCGGCGGAGCCGCGGAAGAGGACGACATGACGAATCCGAAGCAGGACGGGAGGATCCCGGTGGCGGTCCTCGGGGCGACCGGGGCGGTGGGGCAGCGGATGGTCTCGCTCCTCGCGGGCCACCCGACGCTGAAGCTCGCCGAGGTGGCCGCCTCGGAGCGCTCGCAGGGGAAGAGCTACCTCGAGGCGACGCGCTGGATCCTCCCCGGGGACGTGCCGGAGGAGGCCCGCGGCCTCGTCGTGAAGGGCGTCGGGGGGCCGCTCGAGTCGCGGCTCGTCCTCTCGGCTCTCGACGCCGCCGTGGCCGACACCGTCGAGCCGCTCCAGGCCTCGCGCGGCAAGCTCGTCGTCTCGAACACGAAGTCGTTCCGGATGCAGGCCGACGTGCCGCTCCTGATTCCGGAGTTGAACGCCGACCACCTCGCCCTCCTGGACCGGCAGGAGTGGGCGAAGGCGGGAGGCGGCATCGTCACGAACCCGAACTGCGTCGTCGTCGGCCTCGCAATGGCCCTCGCGCCGCTGCACCGCGCATTCGGAGTCGAGGCGGTCTGCGTCACGACGCTCCAGGCGCTCTCGGGGGCCGGCTACCCGGGCGTCCCGTCGCTCGACGCCATCGGGAACGTCGTCCCGTTCATCGACGGCGAGGAGGAGAAGGTCGCCTCGGAGCCGGGGAAGATCCTCGGGGCGCTCGCCGGCGGACGCGTCGAGCCGGCCTCCTTCCCCGTCTCCGTCTCGGTGAACCGCGTACCGGTCCGCGACGGGCACACCGAGTCCGTCTTCGTGAAGCTCGGTCGGAAGACGACGCTCGCCGAGGTCCGCGAGGCGCTCGAGACGTTCGTCGGCGAGCCGCAGCGCCTCGGCCTCCCGTCGGCGCCGGCGCGGCCGATCGTCGTCCGCGACGAGCGGGACCGCCCGCAGCCGATCCGCGACGTGGACGCGGGGGGCGGGATGGTCGTCACCGTGGGGCGCCTCCGGCCCGACCCGGTCTACGACGTGCGGTTCACGCTCCTCGTCCACAACACCGTCCGAGGCGCGGCGGGCGCGGCGCTCCTGAACGCCGAGCTCCTCGCCGCGACCGGACGGCTCTGAGGCGGCCGTGGACGGCGCGCACGATCCTCCTCCCGAGCTCCGCACCTCTCCGGTATCCCACGGACGGCCGACGGCGCTCGTGATGAAGCTCGGGGGAACGTCCGTGGGCGGCGCAGATCGGATCGAGGCCGCCGCCTCGCTCGTCGCCTCGCGCCTCGACGAGGGGCCGTTCGTCGTCGTCTCGGCGATGGCGGGCGTTACCGACACGCTCCTGGCGCTCTCGCGGGCGGCGCGAGAGGGACGCGCCGAGGAGGTGCGGGCCGCTCTCCAGGAGATCGTCGCGCGCCACCGCGAGGCGATCGACGCCCTCGGACTCGGGGCCGGGGCGACGGCGGCGCTGCAGGAGGAGGTGGCCCGCGAAGCCGCCCGGCTGGAGTCGCTCGCGACCGGCGTGGGGCTGCTCGGCGAGCTGTCGGCGCGGACGAGCGACGCGATCTGCGCGGCGGGCGAGCTCCTCTCGTCGGCGCTCGTCGCGGCGGCGCTCGAGCGGCGGGGCGTCGCGGCCGTCCGGGTCGACCCGCGCGACTGGATGGCGACCGACGGCACTCACGGCGCCGCGCTCCCCGACGAGGCCGCCCTCGCCCGGAACGCGGCCGCGCGGCTCCTGCCGGAGCGGGCCGCGGGACGCGTCGTCGTAACGGGAGGCTTCGTCGGAGCCGGACCCGACGGGGCCGCGACGACGCTCGGCCGCGGCGGGTCGGACTTCTCGGCGGCTCTCCTCGGGGCGGCGCTTCGGGACGCCGGGGCCGACGTCTCCGCGATCGAGATCTGGACGGACGTGGACGGCATCCTGACGTCCGACCCGAGGATCGTCGCGGGCGCGCGTCCGGTCCCTCTCGTCGGCTACGCCGAGGCGGCCGAGCTGGCCTTCTTCGGTGCGAAGGTCCTTCACCCGGCGACGATCCGCCCCGCCGTCGCGCGCGGGATCCCGGTGCGCGTGAGGAACACGTTCCGGCCCGGCGCCGCCGGGACGACGATCCGGGCGGAGGCGCCGGGCGAGGGCGTTCGGGCGCTCGCGATGCGCACCGGCGTGGCCGCGCTCTTCGTCGGCAGTCCGCGGATGCTCCTCGCCCACGGCTTCGCGGCGCGCGTCTTTTCCGTCTTCGAGCGGCGAGGCGTCGCGGTGGACGTCATCGCGACGAGCGAGGTCTCGATCTCGATCACCGTCGACGCTCGCGCCCCGATCGCGCTTCTCGTCCGGGACCTCGAGGAGCTCGGCGAGGTGTCGGTCCTCGCCGACCTCGCGGTCGTCTCGGTCGTCGGGCGGCGGCTCCGCTCGACGCCTCGCGTCGCCGCACGGGTCTTCGGGGCCCTCGGCGACCTGAACGTGGTCCTGATCTCGCAGGGAGCCTCCGAGACGAACCTCACGTTCGTCGTCGAGGCGAAGGACGGCCCCGAGGCGCTCCGGCGGCTCCACCGCGAGCTCTTCGAGAAGGAGGCGGCGTGAAGGCTCTCATCGTGGGACCGGGGAAGATGGGGCGGGAGATCGAAGCGGTCCTCCTCCGGCGCGGGCACGGGGTCCGCGCCCGATACGGGAGACGCGACGACCTCGAGTCGCTCGAGCCCGACGTCCTCGACGTCGCGTTCGAGTTCACCGCACCCGAATCGGCCCCGGGGACGGTCGCCACACTGCTGATGCATCGCGTCGCGGTCGTCTCGGGGACGACGGGCTGGGACGTCGAGCCGGCGCGCCGGCTCGCGGAGGAGCGGAAGGTGCCGTTCCTCCACTCGCCGAGCTTCTCCATCGGCGTCGCGGCGCTTCGGCGGGCGGCGATGGTCCTCGGCGGGGCGCTCGCGCGCTTCCCCGAGTTCGAGCCGGCGATCGTGGAGCGGCATCATTCCGCCAAGAGGGACGCACCGTCGGGAACGGCGAAGGCGATCTCGGAGGCCGTGGGCGTCGGCCGGTCCGCAGGCGAGGAGATCCCGATCGTCTCGCTGCGCCACGGCGGGCAGCCGGGAGAGCACGTCCTCGTCTTCGAGGGGCCCGACGAGTCGATCGAGCTCGTCCACCGCGCGCGGTCCCGATCGGTCTTCGCCCTCGGCGCCGTCCGGGCGGCCGAGTGGCTCGTGAAGTCGGGCCTCACGGGGCCCGTCACGTTCGACGACTTTCTCGACAGGAGGACCCGATGAAGACGCAGGAGGTGCCCCGCATCCACCTCACGGGAGCCTTCACGGCGCTCGTGACGCCGTTCACGGAGAAGGGCGAGGTCGACGAGCCGGCGCTCCGGAAGCTCGTGCGACGCCAGGTCGCCGGGGGTGTGGCGGGCGTCGTTCCGTGCGGGACGACGGGGGAGGCGGTGACGCTCGAGCCCGACGAGCACGAGCGGGTCGTGGCGGTCACGGTCGAGGAGGCGCGGACGGCCCGCCGCCCCATCCGGGTGATCGCCGGCTGCGGCTCGAACGACACGCGTCGGTCGCAGAAGCTGGCGGAGCGGTGCCGGAGGGCGGGGGCCGACGCGCTCCTCGTCGTCACGCCGTACTACAACAAGCCGACGCCGCGCGGCCTGATCGAGCACTTCCGCGCCGTGGCCGACGCCGGGCACCTGCCCGTCGTCGCCTACAACGTCCCGGCGCGCACCGGCGTGAACATGCTCCCCGAGACGGTCCTCCAGCTCGCGGAAGACCCACGAATGTGCGCGGTGAAGGAGGCCTCCGGGAGCCTCGACCAGGCCTGCGAGATCCTGCGCCACCGGCCGGCGGGCTTCTCGGTCCTCTCGGGGGAGGACTCGCTCGCGCTCCCGATGATCTCCTGCGGGGCCGACGGCGTCATCGCCGTCGTCTCGAACGAGGCGCCGGCGCTCCTCGTCGCGCTCGTCGAGGCGGCGCTCACGGGCGAGCGGGACGAAGCGGCGCGCCTCCAGGCGAGGCTCCTGCCGCTCATGCGCGCGAACTTCCGAGAGTCGAACCCGATCCCGGTGAAGTGGGCGCTCCAGCGGCTCGGGCTGATCCAGGACGTCCTCCGGCTGCCGCTCGTCCCGCTCTCGAAGGGCCTGCACAGGCCGATGGAGGAGGCGCTGAAGGAGGCTGGACTCCTCGACGACGCCGGGAACGTGGCGGAGGAGGGGCCGTGAGCGCCGACCCCTCGCGCGAGCAGGTCCTCGCCCTCCTCGACCGCCTCGAGCGCGGCGAGCTTCGGGCGGCCGAGCCGGACGGCGACGGCTGGCGCGTGAACCCCGAGGTGAAGGAGGGGATCCTCCGCGCCTTCCGCCTCGGCGTCGACGTCGACCTCCCCGCGACGCCCTTCGCGTTCCGCGACCGCGACACGCTGCCGCCGCGCGGCGAGGTGCCGGCCGGCGTCCGCGTCGTTCCGGGAGGCACGGCGATCCGACGGGGCGCGTTCGTGGCGCCCGGCGTCGTCGTCATGCCGCCCGCCTACGTGAACGTCGGGGCGTACGTCGGCGAGGGGACGATGATCGACAGCCACGCCCTCGTCGGATCCTGCGCGCAGGTGGGCA
>JAKLER010000429.1 GCA_022711615.1 Acidobacteriota bacterium | reverse complement strand
GGGGGCGCGGGGGACGGGGCCGGCGAGCACGAAGCGCCGAGGAGCGCCGCGAGCGCGAGGAGGGCCGCCGCTCCCCGGAGGCGCGGAGTCGAGGGCTTCATGCCGTCGCCTCTCCCGGGCCGGGCCGGTCCGTCGCGGCCCGCCGCAGGGCGAGGATCGCGAGGGCCGCGCAGGCGACGAACGCGGCGAGGAAGATCGCGAAGACGCCCCACTGCGAGGCGGCGGCCGGAGCGGCGGCCGCCCCGGCCGCGTCGACGTAGACGTCGCGCAGCTGGTGGCGCGTCACGAGCATCAGGAGCATCGCGAGGCCGTAGAGCTCGAGGGCGCGCCGCACGGAGCCGCGGTCGGCGAACGGGTCGCGGACCCGGGCGAGGAAGACGAGAAGGCCGAAGCCGGCCGCGATGCCGAGCGTGAACGGCGCCATCGTCCTGCCGCCGCCGCGCATCAGGCCGAGGAGGACGTCCCGCGGGACCGAGATCGTCAGCCAGAGGCCGACGACGAGCTGGAGGAGCGTCGCGAGGAGGGCGAGCTTCACCCCCCACGAGGCGCGGGCGCCGGCCGCGGCGCGCTCCTCCTCCGCGGGCGGGCGCCGGACGGCGAGCCAGGCGAGGAGGATCGCCGCGAGCGTCACGCCGGCGAGGACGAAGTGGAGGAAGCGGGGGAGGAACGCCCGGTCGGCGAACGCCGCCCAGGGACTCGCGAGCGCCGCCTCCCAGCGGCCGGGCTGGACCGAGAGGAGGTGGATGACGACCTGGATCGCCGCGACGGCGAGGAAGAGGAGGGCCGAGAGAGCGAGGGGGAGCGCGGCGCCTTTCCCGGCCCGGAGGCGGTACTTCGCGGCGTAGGTCAGGTAGTAGGCCGCCATCAGGAGGAGGAGGAGGCCGAGCCAGGCCGGGGCGAGGATCACGGTCGCGGAGTAGAAGAGCCGGCCATAGAGGACCTGGACGAAGAGGAGAGGGGCGATCCCGAACGTGATCGTCAGCGCGATTGCCCAGGTGTTGACCTCGGCGAAGAGGCGGGCGACGGGGCGCCCGAAGGCGCGGTCACGGTCCAGGGCGGCGAAGGTGCCGAGGACCGAGGAGCCGAGGACGACGTTCACGCCGACGACGTGCACGGCGAACGTGACGAGCCAGAGGAGGTGGAAGAGCCACGGCGGCCCCGGGATCGGCATCGGGTCGAGCGCCGGAAGCGGAGTCTCAGCGAGCACCGGCCACCTCCGCCGCCTGCGGCGCGTTCAGCGAGGCGAGCCATCCGGCGAGCGCGTTCCGCTCTTCGTCCGTCCCGACGAACGGCGGCATGAACGGGTAGTCGGGCTTCACGTCCTGCCCGGCGGCGCGGGCCTTCCAGTTCGCGCCGTCGTCCCGAAGGGCCGTCAGGAACATCGCGGCGAAATCGGCGTCCATCGCCGAGGCGATCTTCCGGATGCCGAGGTAGCCGTCGCGCGTGTGGCAGGAGGAGCACTCGGCGCGGAAGACCGCTTCGCCCATCGTCACCTCGCGCCCGCCCGCCTCCTTCGTCGCCCAGACGGCCTTCGAGAGGATCCCTTTCTCGTTCAGCGTGTCGAGCTCCGTCAGGAGGACCCCGTTCGAGAACATCTGCTCGGCGATCACCCAGGGCTTGCGGACCCCTTCGCGGACCCTTTCGTACCCGGCGAGGACGCCTGCCGAGGCGACGAGCGCGAGGAGGGCGATTGGCCACGACTGAAGGCGGGGGAGCGCCGTGACGAGAAGCGCCAGGAGAGCGGCGACGAGGAGGACACGGAACGTGTGCGTCCGTCCCGTGGCGAGGGCGGCGAGGAGCGGCTTCTCACCGAGGAAGAGGTGCTGGACCGAACCGGGGAGCGCCCTCTCCCAGACGATCCAGCCGGCGGCCGCGACCGCGAGGCCGAGAGCCCCGATCGCGCCGAGGACCCGGGAGAGGCGGGCGCGCGCCGCGCGGTCCCTCTCCCGCAGGGCGGCGAAAGCCATCCAGGCGGCGGCGAGGGCGAGGCAGGCGCCGGTGCGGAAGAGGATCCCCGGCAGGTACGTCGGGTTCAGGAATCCGTCGAAGAACGACGCCGTGCTCGCGAAGGCCCCGGGCGTCAGCATGAAGCCGAGGATCCCCTGGATCACGACGAGCGACAGGAAGGCGGCGAACGCGTAGAGCCAGATGAGGAGGAGATGAGTCCGCGGCGAGACCTTCTCCCACGTCGCGACCCAGGCGAGCGCGGTGACGACCTCGAGGAGGAAGAAGGCCCACTCCGTGGCCCAGGCCCAGACGAACGTGTGGATGAGCGACGAGGTCGCCGCGGGGTGGACGACGCCGATCGTGAACCAGATGCCGACCCCCGAGATCGCCCCGAAGACGGTCGAGAGGAGGAGCAGGATCTTCGACGCGCGCTTCACGAGGTCGCGCATCGGACGGTCGTCGCGCCGGACGGCCGCCGTCTCGAGAACGGCGAGGACGAGGCCGCCCCCGACGGCGAAGTGCGAGACGACGACGTGGAGGATCGCGACGACCGCGATCAGGATGCCGCCCCCCATCGCGAATTCCCGGATCGGATAGTCCATCCCGGTCTCCTCGCCTGCCTCAGCGGATCGGTCGCCCCTCGTAGAGCCCGTCGTAGGCGTACTTCGAGAAGTAGCGCTCCGACGGGTCGGTCAGGAGCGTGACGACGCGCTTCCCCTCGCCGAGCCTTCTCGCGAGGCGCTTCGCCCCGGCGACGGCGGCTCCCGAGGAGGCTCCCGCCGGGAGCCCCATCCGCCCCAGGGTGTCGACCATCGCGTAGCTCTCGGCGTGAGGGACCGTGAAGACGCCGTCGGCGAGGGACCGCTCGAACGTGGCCGGGAGGAAGGCGTTCCCGATCCCCTCGACCATGTGCTCGCCCTTCCCGTCGCCTCCGCCGTAGATCGAGTCCGGGGGCTCGACGCCCCAGCACTCGATCGACGGGTCCTTCTCCTTCAGGAAGCGGGCGATCCCGGTGAACGTCCCGCCCGTGCCGACGCCGACCGCGAGGCCGTCGATGCGGCCCTCGAGCTGCTCCCAGAC
>JAKLER010000428.1 GCA_022711615.1 Acidobacteriota bacterium | reverse complement strand
ATGAGGAGGAAGTCCGGGTCGTCGTCGATCGCGAGGACGGGCGCCGCGTCGCCCTCGGCGGGCAGGAGCCCGTGGAAGACCCCCGACTCGGTGCGCGTCTCGGCGACGGGGAGCGAGAATCGAAAGACGGTCCCTCCGCCCGGCCTCCCGTCGACGACGATGTCGGCGCCGTGGGCGTCGAGGATCGACTTTACGATCGCCAGCCCGAGGCCGATGCCGCCGAACTTGCGCGTGGCGGAGCCGTCCGTCTGGTAGAACTTCTCGAAGACGCGCGCCCTCTCCTCGGGCGGGATCCCGATTCCGGTGTCGGAGACCCAGACCTCGACGCGGCCGGCGGTCCGCGCGGGCCGGGCGCCCACCTCGACCTCGCCGCCGTCGGGCGTGAACTTGAGCGCGTTCGTGATCAGGTTCTCGAGGACCTGCGTGAGCCGGTCGCGGTCCCCGTCCACCGGCTTGAGGCTCCGGTCGACGACGGCGACGAGGCGGATGCTCCTCTTCCGCGCCTCCGACTCGATCCCGGCGACGATCTGGGCGACGAGGCGGCCGATCTGGAACGGGGCCGTCCGGATCGGGACCCGGCCGAGCTCCATCCGGGAGAAGTCGAGGAGCATGTTGATCGTCTTCGTCAACCGCTCGGAGTTGCGGAGGCAGACCTCGAGGCCCTTGCGCTGCGCGTCCGTCGTCGGCCCGAGCTGCCCCTCCTGGATGAACTCGACGTAGCCGCGGATGGCGGCGAGGGGGGTCCGCAGCTCGTGGGAGACGTTCGCGAGGAGGTCGGTCTTCATCCGGTCGAGCGTCGCGAGCTCGCGGTTCGCGGTCTCGAGCCTCTCGACCTGCTGCTGGATCCGCTCCGCCATCCGGTTGAAAGCCTCGGCCAGGGTCTCGATCTCGTCCCCCGTCCTCACCTGCGGGAGCGACCCCGGCTTCCCCTCCGAGAAGGAGCGGACTCCGGCCGTCAGCGTGAGCAGGGGGCGTGCGACGCGGCCCGCCATCCACGACGCGAAGACGGCGACGGTGGCGAGCGCGAGGACGACGAGGAGCAGCGTGGACCGGAGGTCCGAGGCGACCCGCTGCCAGATCTTGTCGTACTTGAAGATGTAGAGCACCGAGTACGGGTGGCGTCCCCATTCCTCGAAGTAGGGGGTCGAGACCATCATCACCCGGCCGACGCCGGCGAGGTCGCGGCGGTCGATCCAGTCGTCCTGGAGGCCCGCGACCGTCACGAGCTCCGGGTCGGCGAGGCGCCGCCGGGGGAGCTCCGGGAGGAGCATGAGGTCCGGGCTCTCCATCGAGTCGAAGAGGACCTCGCCCGAGACGGAAAGGATGAAGAGGCGATGGAGGTCCTCGTTGAGAGTCATCGTGTTCCGCACGATGTCGCGGAACTTGTAGGCCCCGGAGCGGTAGTAGAGGCGCCAGGCGTTGCAGAGCTGGTTGTTCGTCGCCTTCGCGAACCCGGTCGCGTACGTCTCCAGGAGGTCCCTGTGGTCCCGGACCCGAACGAGGATGAGCGTCCCCGAGACGACGAGCAGGAGAGCCCCCATCAGGGCCGAGAAGATCAGGGCGAACCGGCCCCGGAGCGAGCGGCGGAGCGGTGTCACCTGATCCTCACGTCGCGCAGGTCGAGCTGGCCGTCGGCCCGCGTCCTCCACTCGACGCCGCCGGTGAGCGCGTGCCGCTCGTAGCTGACGAGGAGAGGCACCCACGGGAGGTCGTCGACGAGCGTCCGCATCGCGGACTGGAGAAGGTCCCGGCGAACGGCCGGGTCGAGCGTCCGGCCGATCTCCTCGATGGCGGTGTCCATCTGGTCGCAGCCGTACCCGCACGGGTTCTGCGTCGAGCCTCTCCGGTAGAAGTTCCCCTCGAAGAGCTCGCCCGCGTCCCCGGTCGTGCAGATCCAGCCCGTGAGGAAGATGTCGGCGTCGCAGGCGGCGAGCCGGGTCTCGTACTCCTCCGGGGTGACGGACTCTTCCCGGACCGAGAGGCCCGCGTCGGAGAAGGCCTTGAGGAGGTACCGGGAGATGGAGCCGCCGCCGCCGGCGGTGAGGAAGACGAGGGGCTTGGTTTGCCGGAGGCCCGTCTCCTCGATCATCCGGCGCGCGGCGCCCGGCACGAACGCCGGGACCGCGAGGGACGGGTCGAAGCCGACGATCGCCGGAGGGACGAACTGGCTCGCGGGAAAGGCTCCGCGCGCGGGGAGCGCCGCCAGGAGCGCTTCGTAGTCGATCGAGGCCCGGAGCGCGCGGCGGACGCGGACGTCGGACAGCGGGTTCTCCGGCCCTCCGCCGACGCGGAGCGCGAGGTAGTGGACGGCCAGGCTCGGCTGCTCGACGAGCCGGAACGCCGGGTCTTCCCGGTGCCGGATCCACGTCGTCGTCGTGGGGCCGAAGAGGATCGCGGGGGCGAGGCGCTTCGCCTCGGTCCAGATCCCGTCGTCGTCCTTCTCGACGCGGAAAACGGCCGCCGGGATCTCCGGCGGCCCCTCCCAGTAGCCCGGGAAGGCTTCGAGCCGGAGGGACTTGCCCGGCTTCCACGAGGCGATGCGGTACGGTCCCGTTCCCGCCGGAGCCTTGAAGTACTCCGCTTCTCCAGCCGATTCGACGGAGCGCTTCGGCAGGATGTAGACGTAGGAGAGGACCGAGAGGAGCCCGGCGGGACGCTCCGACCGGATGTCGACGGTGAGCGGGTCCACGACCGTCACGTCTTTGATCGCCGACACGTAACGGTGGATGTCCCAGGCGGGCTGGGCCCGGAGGCGATCGATCGAGAAGGCGACGTCCTCCGCGGAGAGCTCCGTCCCGTCGTGAAACGAGACCCCCTCGCGGAGCCGGAACCGCCACACGGCGCCGTCGCGGATCTCCCACGCCTTTGCGAGGCACGGCTCGAACGCCATCTGCCGGTCGTAGCGGACGAGAGGCTCGAAAACGTTCGAGGCGACTGTCGCCGTCACGACGTCGAACCGCTCGTTCGGGTCGAGCGACGGGACGTCCATCGCCCACACGACGTGCAGCTCTCGGCCGCTCCCGCTCCGGGAGCATCC
>JAKLER010000427.1 GCA_022711615.1 Acidobacteriota bacterium | reverse complement strand
ACCTCGTGCGACGTCATCCGGATCAGCTTCTCGTAGGCCGCCTTCTCCGAGAGCCGCAGCTCCTCCGTCAGCTCGTCGAGGAGGAAGAACGTCCGCGGGAAGCCGCGGTCGAGGAAGTGCGAGCGACGGGCGCGGACGCGACGGCCGCCTCCGAGAGGGACGACGCGGGAGCCGTCGGGAGGGAGCTCGGAGAGCGCCCCGGCGAGGGGGCCCGACGCCTCGGCGAGAGGCCGGCCGCGGAGGGCTCGGGCGTCCGCGCCGAGGAGCCCCGCCGCCGCGCGGCTGACGACGTCGACCTTCCCGTCGAGGTCGAGCGTGACGACGCCGAGGGGCGAGGCCTCGAGGACCTTCTCGAGGAACGCCTGCCGCTCCTCCTGGCGCACCCGCTCGGCCTGGAGGCGCGCGAGCATCTCGTTGAAGAGGGCGACGAGGGAGTCGAGCTCGGGCGTCCCGGTGGCGCGCAGGCGCGTGCCGAGCTCGCCGGCGCGAAGGAGCTCGGCGCCGTCGCGGAGCGCCTCCATCGGCGCGGCGAGGCGGCGGACGAGAAGCGCCCCGGCCAGGGCGGAGAGGACGAACGCGGCCTCCGCGGCGAGGAGCCATCCCGGGCGATCGCGCAGGAGAGGGAGGGCGAGGAGGGCCAGCGCGGCGTGAAGGACGAGGAGGTAGAGGAGCGCCCGGACCGGCCACCTCACGGGGTGATCCCGTACTTCTCGAGCCTTCGGTAGAGCGCCCCGCGCGAGAGGCCGAGCTCCTCGGCGGCCCGGGAGAGGTTTCCCCCGTGCCGCGCGAGGCCGCGGACGATCGCCTCCCGCTCGAGCTCCTCGAGCGTCCGCGCGGCGGCGGGCACTTCCCGCCGCGCCCCCTCGTCCATCCCGGCGACGAACGCGAAGTCGGCGGCGCCGAGCGTCTCCTTCCCGGTCAGGAGGACGCTCCGCTCCACGAGGTGCTTCAGCTGGCGCACGTTCCCGGGCCAGGGGCGCCCCGCGAGCCACTCGCCGGCGTCGGCCGCGAGCGCGAGCGGGCGGCCGTGCCGCCGCGAGAGCTCCGCGAGGAACCGCGCGGCGAGGAACGGCACGTCGTCGGGGCGCTCCCGGAGCGGCGGGAGGCGGAGCGTGATGAGGTTCAGCCGGTAGAGGAGGTCCTCGCGGAAGGCTCCGCGCGCGACCGCCTCCCCCAGGTCGCGGTTCGTGGCGGAGACGACGCGGACGTCGACGCTCCGCGTCGCGCTCGTCCCGAGGACCTCGAACGTCCGGTCCTGGAGGACGCGCAGGAGCTTCACCTGCGCCGCCGGCTCGAGCTCGCCGACCTCGTCGAGGAAGATCGAGCCGCCGTCGGCGGCCGCGAAACGGCCGGCGCGGTCCTGCCGGGCGTCCGTGAACGCCCCCTTCACGTGCCCGAACATCTCGCTCTCGAAGAGCGTCGTCGGGACGCCCCCGAGGTTCACCTTCACGAACGGCTTCGCCCGCCGCGGGCTCGCCCGGTGGATCGCCTCGGCGAGGAGCTCCTTGCCCGTGCCGCTCTCTCCCGTCACGAGGACCGATGCGTCCGTCGGGGCGACGCGCGCGGCGAGGGCGAGGAGCCGCACGAGCTTCGGGTCGCGCCCGGCGAGCGGCGCGAAGGCGGGAGCAGAGGCGTCGAGCTCGTCGCGGGACGGGACGTCGGCGTCGCGGGCGGGCCCGACCCCGGAGAGGGCGAGCGCCGTCGCGACGGTCGAGAGGAGCCGCTCCGCGCTCCACGGCTTCGTCACGAAGTCGGCCGCGCCGCCGCGCATCCCGCGGACGGCGAGCTCGATGGAGCCCCAGGCCGTCATCAGGACGACGGGGAGCCCCGGGTGCCTCTCGCGGAGCGCCGCGAGGAACGCGAGCCCCTCCTCGCCCGTCGTCCCGCGGGCGAAGTTCATGTCGGTCAGGACGAGGTCCGCCGGCGCGGCGGCGAGGCGTGCGAGCGCCTCCTCCGGCGTCGCCGCGGAGGCGGGGCGGTACCCCGCCTGCCGGAGGAGGAGGACGAGCGAGGCCGCGACGGCGGAGTCGTCGTCGACGACGAGGACGGCGGCGTCGCCCTTCACGCCCTCACTCGTACCGGAGCGCCTCGGACGGGAAGACACGCGCGGCGAGCCACGCCGGGTAGAGCGCGCAGAGCCCCGTCAGGGCGAAGAGGAGGAGGGCGGCGACGGCGGCCCCCGCGGCGGCGTCGGACGCGCGGACGAAGCCGCCCGGGACCAGGAGCGGCGCCTGGAGCGCCACCGCGCAACCCGCGAGCACCGCCAGCGCCGTCACGATCCAGACCTCCATCACCACCTGCACCGCCACCTGGCGCGCCGTCGCCCCGGTCGCGCGCCGGAGGCCGATCTCCCGTGTGCGTCGCGTGACATTCTGCCAGAGCACTCCCGTCAGCCCGAGCGCGACGAGGAGCATCAGGAAGCCCGCGACGAGCGTGGCGGCGAGGATCGGAACGGTCCAGCGGCGGTTCGCCGCCTCACGCGCCACGGCGAGCGGCTCGGCCGTGAGGCTCCACTCGGGGACGGCCGCTTCCAGCGTCCGGACGAGCGTCTCCTCGAAGGTGCGCGGCGTCCCGGGGCGGAGGCGGACGACGATGCGCGACGGGACGTCGTCGGCCGGATTCGCGAGGTCCGCGCGGAAGAGGGCGAACGGCGCGGACGCGGCGTAGTCGCTCCCCGGACGGTAGGCCTCGAGGACGCCGACGACGCGGCTCCGCCTCCGGGCCGTCCCGGGCTCGACTCCTCCTTCCGGGATGTCCTTCCCGATCGGGTCCTCCTCACCGAACGCCTCGCGCGCCAGCTCGCGCGTGACGACGACGGGGCGGTACGGGCGGCCGTCGTCCTCCCGCGAGAACCACCGCCCCGCGGCCAGCTTCAGCCGCGTCACCGCGAGGTAGTCGTCCGTCACGTCGCTGTAGTCGTACTCGATCGTTCGGCCGTTCACCGTGTGGCTGTTCACGGCGCGCCCCGTCCCGTACGGGACGAGGAACGCGGCGGCGGCGGCCTCGACCCCTTCGAGGCGCCGGAGCGTCTCGAGGGCCCGGCGCATCCGCTCCCGGT
>JAKLER010000426.1 GCA_022711615.1 Acidobacteriota bacterium | reverse complement strand
CGCCGAGCCGCTCCTCGTGGGCCTCGGCGAGCGCGCGCCCGCGCTCGTCGAGCTCCGCGCGGCTCTCCTGCTGCGCCTTCGCGAGCGCGCCGAGCGCCCCGTCGATCTCGAGGAGCGCCGTCCGCAGCGCCTCGTGGAGCGCCGAGTTGAAGACCCCCTGGTCGCGCGTGACGATCCGGAGGGCGCGCAGGACGAGCGCCTTCAGGCTTCGGAACGGGGCGTCCGCCGGGAGGACCGGCTGGGCGAAGCGCGAGGCGTTCTCGAGGATCGCTCGCGGACCCGCGAGGCTCGGGACGCCCTGCGGCGACGGTCCGTGCCGCGAAGAGAGGGGCGTGTTCGGTCCGGGTGTCGCGAGCGCGGCGAGCTGCGCGGCGAGCTCGCGCGCGAGGCCCGCCGCGTCGCCGCGTCGGTCGTTCGTCATCCGCCTTATATTACGGCCCACCCATGCGCCGCGACGTCCTGCTCCTCCTCTCCGCCGCCGCTCTCCTCGGCCCTCAGGCGTGCGACTCGGCGCGGCCGCCGGCCGCCGACGTGACCACCGCCCCGTCGCCCGCCGCTCAGGACGCTCCGGCACGCCGGGCGGGTCCCTGGGAGGGCGTCCTCTCGCCGCTCCAGTGGCCGGGAGAGCGGCACCTGGCGAACGTCCGCCAGCTGACGTACGGAGGGGAGAACGCCGAGGCGTACTGGTCGGCCGACGGGAAGAAGCTCGTCTTCCAGGCGACTCGCCCCCCGTTCCGCTGCGACCAGATCTTCGCGATCGACGCGGACGACCCGGGCGAGCCCCGCCTCGTCTCGACCGGCAAGGGGCGCACGACCTGCGCGTACTGGTTCCCCGACGGGGAGCGGATCCTCTTCTCGTCGACCCACCTCGGCGGCGGGCCGCTCTGCCCCCCTCCGCCCGACATGTCCTCGGGCTACGTCTGGAGCGTGAATCCGGACTAC
Organism: Acidobacteriota bacterium; assembly: GCA_022711615.1. Taxonomy (GTDB): domain Bacteria; phylum Acidobacteriota; class Thermoanaerobaculia; order UBA5066; family UBA5066; genus UBA5066. The sequence continues at coordinate 2,136 of JAKLER010000426.1, read as the reverse complement.
GAGATCTTCAGCGCCCGCCCCGACGGCTCCGGGCTCCGGCGCCTCACGGCCAGCGCCGGATACGACGCCGAGGCGACGATCTCGACGGACGGCCGGAGGGTCGTCTTCACGTCGGCGCGGGACGGGGACCTCGACCTCTACTCCATGAACGCCGAAGGCGGCGACGTCCGTCGGCTGACCCGGACGCCCGGGTACGACGGCGGGGCGTTCTTCAGCGACGACGGCGAGTGGATCGTCTACCGCGCCTCGCGCCCCGAGACGCCGCAGCTCGTCGAGGAGTTCCAGTCTCTCCTTCGCCGGCACCTCGTCCGGCCGAGCCGCCTCGAGATCCGGATGATGCGCGCCGACGGCTCCGACGACCGGCAGGTGACGAGCCACGGCGTCGCGAGCTTCGCGCCGTTCTTCTTCCGGGGAGGGCATGACCGGATCCTCTTCGTGTCGAACCTCGCCGACCCCGGCGGGCGCGACTTCGACCTCTGGGCCGTCCGCTCCGACGGGACCGACCTCGAGCGGATCACCTACAACCCGACGTTCGACGGCTTCCCGATGTTCTCCCCCGACGGCCGGCGGCTCGCGTTCTGCTCGAACCGCCACAACGCGAAGCCCGGGGAGACGAACGTCTTCGTCGCCGACTGGGTCCCGTAGGGCCGCGTCAGGCCGCGGCCGGCTCGGCCCTCGGGCGGACCGCCTCTCGGAGGATCTCGAGGAGCGTCAGCGCGAAGGCGAGGACCATCGGTCCGATGAAGAGGCCGAGGATTCCGAAGGCGGCGAGGCCTCCGAAGACGCCGAGGAAGACGACCAGCGTCGAGAGCTGAGTCCCGCCGCCGATCAGGATCGGCTTCAGGACGTTGTCGGCCAGCGTCGAGACGACGACGAGGCCCCAGATCGCGAGGAAGACCGCCATTCCGTGGCGCCCCTGGAGCCAGCAGGCGACGGCCCCCGGTCCCCAGACGAGCGCCGTGCCGCCGACCGGGAGGAGCGAGAGGACCGCCATCGCCGCACCGGCGAGGACCGGAGAGGGGAGGCCTGCGATCGCCCAGCCGATGCCTCCCGTCGCGCCCTGGATGAGCGCACAGAGGAGCGAGCCCCGGAAGATCGACTGGAGCATCGCGCGAAGGGACGCGAAGACGGCGACCCGGCGGGTCTCCTCCAGCGGGACGAGGTCGAGGGCCGCGCGGGCCATCGCGCGTCCGTCGCGGAAGAGGAAGAAGAGGACGAAGAGCGTGACGAGGAACGAGACGACGGCGTCGAAGAGCCCCTTCACCACGCCGCCGGAGAAGCGCGCGAGGAGGCCTGAGACGCCGGCCGCCAGCTCTCCCGCCTTCGCCAGCAGCTCGGACTGCGTCAGGCCCGTCCGGGATTCGACCCAGACGAGCGCGTTCGCGACCGCGGGGATCCGGAGGAGGTCCTCGAGCTCCGAGAGGTTCCGGGCCGCGAGCGCGGCCGAGGCCCGGCCGAACACGCCGATCGCCTCGTTCACCAGGACGCCGAGGAGGAAGCCGGCCGGCAGGAGGACGAGGAGGCCGATCCCCGTCGTCAGGATCGCCGCGGCGAGGTTCCGGCGGCGCGGCAGCCGACCCTCGAGGAACCGCCAGGGAGCGGCGAACGCGACCGCGAGGACGATCGCCCACGCGATGGCGGCGCCGAACGGGGCCAGGATCCGGACGGTCAGGGACGCGACGGCGAACGCGACGAGCGCGAAGACCGCCGTCGGGTAGAGGCGCGACGCGGGGGTGTCGGACATGACGTCTCCTCGGCCGGGAATCGCCGGAGATCATAGCGGCCCGTTGCTAGACTCGCCGCCGATGCCCGGTTTCCGCTCGCGCCGGTCGGGGCCCCGGTTCCCGGCTGCACCTCCGCCCGACGACCCCGTCGCCCTCTCCCGCGCGGCAGTTCGCGCGGCCCTCGACCGCGGCTTCGTCGCCGCGGGCGTGGTCGCGGGGAGCCGGGCCGAGGGCTGGGACGGTTTCCGGGCCTTCCTCGATCGGGGGCACCAGGGCGGGATGGATTGGCTCGTCCGCGACGCCGAGGCGCGCCGGACCGTCGAGTCGATCCTTCCTTTCGCGAAGGCGGTCCTCTGCGTGGCCCGGGAGGTCCCCGCCGGCGGCCCCGGGAACGTCGCCCGCTACGCGCGCG
>JAKLER010000425.1 GCA_022711615.1 Acidobacteriota bacterium | reverse complement strand
CCGGGCCGGGATCGCCGCCTGTGGCTTCGTCCGGGCGACGCCGGTCCAGGCGAGCACCCTGCCGCTCCTCCTCGCCGGCAAGGACGTGGCCGCGCAGGCCCAGACGGGGACCGGCAAGACGGCGGCATACCTCGTCTCGATCCTGACGCGCCTCGTGGAGGCGCCCGCCCCGGCGAGCCGGAAGCCGGGGGCGCCGCGGGCCCTGATCGTCGCGCCGACGCGCGAGCTCGCCGTCCAGATCGAGCACGACGCGCTCCTCCTCTCGCAGTTCGTGAGGCCCCGTATCGTGACCGTCTTCGGCGGCCTCGACTACGCGCGGCAGAGGAGCCTCCTCCAGGCGGGGTGCGACATCCTGATCGGCACCCCCGGCCGGCTCCTCGACTACGAGGGGCAGGGGGCGACCTCGTTCGGGTCGGTCGAGTCGCTCGTCATCGACGAGTGCGACCGCCTCTTCGACATGGGGTTCCTCCCCGACCTCCGGCGCATCCTCCGGCGCTGCCCCCCGCCGCGCCGGCGCCAGTCGATGATGTTCTCGGCGACTCTCTCCTGGAAGGTCACGGAGCTCGCTTGGGAGCACATGAACGAGGCCGTCCGGGTCGAGATCGCCCCGGAGCACGTGACGGCCGACCGCGTCGTCCAGAGCCTCTTCCACGTCGGGAACTCCGAGAAGCTTTCGCTCCTCGTCGGCCTCCTGCAGCGCGAGGGGAACGCGACCCGGACGATGCTCTTCGTGAACACGAAGCGCTTTGCCGAGCGGCTCGTGGAGCGCCTCGAGAGGCACGGCTTCCGCTGCGGCGCCATCTCGGGCGACATCCCCCAGGCGAAGCGGCTGAAGATCCTCGCCGAGTTCAAGTCGGGGAAGCTCCCGATCCTCGTCGCCACGGACGTGGCGTCCCGCGGGCTCCACATCGAAGGCGTCACGCACGTCATCAACGTCGACCTGCCGATGGACCCGGAGGACTACGTCCACCGGATCGGCCGGACGGCGCGGGCCGGGCACTCGGGCCGGGCCATCTCCCTGGCCTGCGAGAACTACGTCCAGTCGCTCTCCTCCATCGAGAAGCTGATCGGGATGAAGATCCCGGTCGAGCATCCCGACGACGCGCTCTTCGTCAGGCGCCCCGCGCCGCTTCGCGAGCCGGTTCGCGTCTCGGGGGGCCCTCGCTCCGCCGCCCCCGCCGCGGGGGACGAGGACGCGGACGCGAAGGCTCCGCCCCCGCCGCGGGCCTCGCGCCCGCGGCGGGAGCGGGCCGCCGCACCCGCGCGTCCCGAGCCCGCACCCGCCGCACCGGCCCCGCGCGTTGAGAAGCCGCAGGGCCCGGCGGTCGCATCCCCCGCGCCTGCCGTGCCCGACGTCCCCGTCGCGCCCGCCGTGCTCGCAGAAGCGCCGGTCCTCGTCGCCAAGGACGCTCCGCCGGCCGTCGCGGAAGTCGGGACTCGCGAGGCGAACGTCCGCGTCGAGCCCGCGGCCGATCTCCCTGCGGCCGAGGAGCCGTCCCCGGGCGACGTCGCGCCGACCGATTTCTGGACCTGCGCCGCCTTCGAGCTCGAGATCCCCGAGGGAGGGTTCGGCGTCTCGGCCTCCCCCGCGGCGCCCGGAGGCGCCTCGCGGCGAAAGCGCCATCGGCGGCGCAAGCCCTCCTCCGCGGCCCCCGCCTCCTGACCCCCGGCGTCTCCCGCGGCTTATGATTCCTCCTCCGGGAGGAACGCCATGCCGTTTGCCGGAGTTCGGGACCAGCGTTTCTACTACGAGGTCGGAGGCGAGGGAGAGCTCGTCATCCTCCTCCACGGCGCCCTCGCGAACGCCGACCTGATGGAGGCCCCTGCGACGGGCCTGGCGTCGGGGTTCCGCGCGCTGCGATTCGACCGGCGCGGCTGCGGCCGGACGACGCCGCCGACCGAGGGCCCCGTGCCGCTCCCCGAGGAGGCCGACGACGTCCTCGGGATCCTCGACTGGTTCTCCGTCGAGAAGGCCCACTTCCTCGCGCACGACGAGGGGGCCGAGGTCGCCCTCGAGTTCGCCCTCCGCAACCCCGGCCGCACCGGGTCGATCGCGCTGCTCGCGCCGTCGCTCGAGGGCTTCTCCTCCTCACCCGAGGTGGCGGCGGCCTCGGCGGACCTTCGGGCCGCTCTCCGGAGCGACCCCCCGAAGGCGCTCGCGGAGAAGCTCTTTCCCTCCCCGATCTTCGACGCGGCCCGCGAGAGGGAAGGGGTCTTCGAGAGGATCACCGACATCTTCCGCCGCTTCCCGCAGAGCCCGGGCCGCTTCGAGCGCCTTCCCCGCGCCGGCGCCGCGCTCGCCGGGCGCCTCGGCGCCGTCTCGGCGCGGACGTTCGTCCTCGTCGGCGAGCGCGACGAGGAGGACCGGCTCCGCTCGGCGCGGACGATCGCCGCCGGGATCCCGGGCGCGGAGCTCCTCGTGTTCCCCGACACCTCCCGCTTCCTCCACGTCGAGGAAAGCCGCGCGGTCATGCGCAGGCTGACCGACTTCTTCCTCCCCGAGCCCGAGATCGAACCCTGACCCGCCCCTCTCCCCCCGCCCACCGCCCTCATGCGCGCGCGCCGTTGGCGCGCGGGCTGCGACGAAGATGGGAGAGGGGTGCAAGCGAACGGTGGACAACGCGAAACGGGGGCCTCGCGGCCCCCGTTTCGGTTCACGTGCTCCCTGGGACTAGGCGATCGACTTCAGGAACTCGGCGTTCGTCTTCGTCCGGGTCAGCTTCGAGAGGAGGAGCTCCATCGCGTCCATCGGCTTGACCGACGAGAGCGCACGCCGGAGCTTGTGGATCTTCGGCAGCTCCTCGGCGGTGTAGAGCTTCTCTTCCTTCCGCGTTCCCGAGGCGGGGATGTTGATGCACGGGAAGACGCGCCGGTCGAAGAGGCCGCGGTCGAGGATGATCTCGCAGTTCCCCGTCCCCTTGAACTCCTCGAAGATGACGTCGTCCATCCGGCTGCCGGTGTCGACGAGGCAGGTCGCGATGATCGTGAGCGACCCGCCGTCCTCGTGGTTGCGCGCGCCGCCGAAGAAGCGCCGCGGCTTCTCCATCGTCCGCGCGTCGATGCCGCCCGAGAGGATCTTGCCGCTCCCGCGCTGCTCGTTGTTGTAGGCGCGGCTCATCCG
>JAKLER010000424.1 GCA_022711615.1 Acidobacteriota bacterium | reverse complement strand
TCCCCGTCCTTCGAGGTGGCGTCCACGTGGATCTTCCCCTGCGCGAAGCGCGCACCGGCGCCCGGGTGGCACTCGCCGCAGGTCTTCACGAGGTTGTCCTTGTGGATCCGGGAGGCGGGGTCGGAGGAGGGGAGGATGTCGTGCGAGCCGTGGCAGCTCGCGCAGTTCGCGACGTTCGCCTGACCGCCCCTCACCGCGAGGCCGTGGAAGCTCTCCTCGAAGGTCTTGAAGGCGTCGCTCTTGATGTCGTACTTCTCAGAAAGGCGGAGCGAGGAGTGGCAGGGGGTGCAGACCTTCTGGGCGACGTTCGCGGCGGCGACGGGGGAGCTCGGGTCCTGCGCCTTCAGGATGTTGTGCTCGCCGTGGCAGGTCGTGCAGGTCGGCGCCTCGCGGACCCCGCGGGCGAGGGCTTTTCCGTGGGCGCTCTTCGAGAAGGCCGCGTCGACGTCGACGTGGCAGCGGGCGCAGGTCTTCTCGATGTCGAGCGGGGTCGGTCCGGTGCCGTCCGCGGACTTCTTCCGGACGGTATGGGCTCCGTGGCAGTCGACGCAGTTCGCGGCCTTCTCGTTGCCCGCGAGGAGGGCCCTGCCGTGGACGCTCTCCTCGTACTTCGCGATGAAGCCGGCGCTGGGAGAGACGCGCGAGCGCACGTCCGGGTTGTCGAGGTGGCACGAGAGGCAGAGCTTCTCCTGGGCCAGCTTGGCGCTCGCGGGCGGGGCGCCGTCGGGGACGGAGACGAGCGCCGTCTTGTGGCAGGCGAGGCAGGCGGGGGCTTCCTGGACTCCAGCCATGGCGGCGCGGCCGTGGGCGGAGTCGGCGTAGAGCCCGACCTCGGTGTCGTGACACGCGGCGCAGACCTTGCGCACCGCCGCACCGGCCAGCGGCGACCCCGCGTCCGCGACGCGGGCGACGTCGTGCCCGCCGTGGCAGTCGGCGCACGCGATCGCCGTCGGGTCGTCCTTCATCATCGGGTGGAAGGCGTGACTCTCGGCGACGGAGTCGTGGCAGGTCGTGCAGTCGGCGGGCGCCACCTTGGGGCCGTGCGGAAGCTCCTTGAGCTTCGCCAGGTCCGCGTGGCAGTCGACGCACGCCAGCCCCGCCTCGCCGTGGACGGAGACGGAGAGCGCCTTCTGAGGCGCCTTCTTTCCCTTGCCCGCCGGCTCGGAGTGGCAGGCGAGGCAGTCATCGTCCGTCGGCGGCTTCGCCGAGGCCGTCGCCGCGAGGGCGAAAGAGGCCGCGAGGACGACCAGAAGGACGATTCCGGCACGAAGCCGGTCGAAAAGCTCGGATCGGGTGCTGTCGGTCACGAGTACCCCCGGGCGCGGATTATTCGGACCGGGAGGGGCCTCTTCAATGATTCAGAGGCATCAGTTGGGCCTGGACCTGAGATGTGGTCTCGCGGCGAAGCGACACGCCGGACACTTTCGCCCGCGGGGAGTCGTGGGAAGAGGCGGAAGCGGCGGGAAGCGGGGCGAAGCGCCCGGACGTCCTGCGCTCCGCACCCCCGGGAAGGTGGCCTTGACGTCGCGGCCGTTCGGTGAATAATATTTCGTCGTGCCGAATAATCATTCCAACGCCTCGGTCCTCCGGCGCCGCGACGCCATCCTCCGGCTGGTGCGGGAAGAGGTCGTCCGGTCGCAGGAGGAGCTGCAGCGTCTCCTGGCCGAGAGAGGCTTCGAGGCGACGCAGCCGACCCTCTCCAGGGACGTCCGCGAGCTCGGCCTCGCGAAGACCCCGGGAGGCTACGCTCCGCAGGGGACCCACGACCGGGCGGCGGACGTGGCGCAGCGCGCCTCGCGGCTGCAGCGGACGCTGTCGGAGGCGGTCTTGTCCGTCCGCGTCGCCGGCTCTCTCGTCGTCCTCCGGACGCCGCCGGCCGGCGCGCATCCGGTGGCCCGGGCCGTCGACGAGGCGGAGCTCGCGGAGGCGATCGGGACGATCGCCGGCGACGACACGGTCTTCGTCGCGACCCCCGGTGCCGTCTCCGCGCGCGCCCTGGCCGCCCGACTCGCCGGCCCGCCTTCGGCGGACCGCCGACGCCACGCCTAGAGTCCGGACGCCGTTCCGGAGAATCGAGGACTTGAAAGTGATTCGTGTCTCCGTCGTGGGCGCTGCGGGCTACTCGGGCGCGGAGGCGGTCCGCCTCCTGTCGCGCCATCCGGGCGTCGAGCTCGCCGGGCTCTTCGGAAGCCCGGGAGGGAAGGGAGCGCCCTTCCAGGATCTGCACTCCGACCTCGGCGGAGCCTCGGGCCCCGACGTCGTTCCGTTCTCGGAGGAGGTGCTCCTTTCGTGTCGCCCCGACGCCGCGGTCCTCGCGACGCCGAACGAGGTTTCCGCGGAGGTCGCGCCCCGCCTCCTCGCGGCGGGCGTCCGCGTGATCGACGTCTCGGGCGCGTTTCGGCTGAAGGACGCCTCTCTCTACCCGGCGTGGTACGGCTTCACGCACCCGGCTCCGTCGCTCCTGACCGAGGCCGTCTACGGACTCACGGAGTGGTGCGGGGAAGAGCTCGAGGGAGCGAAGCTCGTCGCGAACCCCGGCTGCTACCCGACGTCGGTCCTCGTGGCCCTCAAACCGCTCGCGTCGCTCCTCGACCCTTCACAACCGGTCCTCGTCACCTCGGCGAGCGGCGTCTCCGGGGCGGGAAAGAAGGCCGACCTTGCGTACTCGTTCTGCGAGGTCGCCGGAAGCTACAGGGCCTACGGCGTCGGGACGCACCGGCACGAGCCGGAGATGCGGCAGGAGCTCGGGCTCGCGTCCGAGGCGGCGTTCGCGTTCGTGCCGCACCTCCTCCCGCTCGTCCGCGGAATCCTCTCGACGATCCACGTCTCGTTCGACGCCGCCGTGTCCGACGCGGCGATCGCGGAGAGATACGCGGCAGCCTACGCGGGGAAGCCGTTCGTGAAGGTCTTGTCCGCGGGGCGCCTCCCCGAGCTGAAGGAGGTCGTCGGGACCCCGCGGGCCCACGTCGGCTGGAAGCTCCTGCCCGGAGGCCGGCGCGCGGTCGTCGTCTCGGCGATCGACAACCTCCTCAAGGGGGCTGCCTCCCAGGCGGTCCAGAACCTCAACCGGCTCTTCGGAATGCCCGAAACGGAGGGACTTCTTTGATCGACGTCGTCAAGCT
>JAKLER010000423.1 GCA_022711615.1 Acidobacteriota bacterium | reverse complement strand
CCGGCGCCGTTTCGAACGATCATGCTCCGGGAGGTCTCCGTGCGCTCTCGACGCCTCTCTGCCTTCGGTCTGCTGGCCGCCCTCGCCGTTCCGGCCGCGGCTGCGGACGGACCCCGCGCCGACGGCCACCGGCCGCCCGTCGTGCGCCTCGCCTGGATCGAGGGCGACGTCTCGATCGCGACGGGCGACGCCCCGGGCGAGCGCCGGGCCGGGGCGGTCAACGACGCTCTGACCACGGACGACCGTGTTCGCACCGGGAAGGGGGGCCGCGCGGAGCTGCAGCTCCGCGGCGTCGTCCTCTTCCTCGCGCCCGGGACGGACCTCGCGTTCCCGGCGTCCGCGCAGGACTCCCGCCTCCTCGCCCTCTCGTCGGGGACGATGTCGATCCGCGTCTTCGGCGTGCGCGGCGTGGACGACCTCGCGATCTCGACGCCGAACGCGTCCGTCGCCCTCGAGCTCCCCGGGGTCTACCGTTTCGACGTGAGCGGAGCGGGTGACACGGCGATCAGCGTCGCGCGCGGCCGGGCCCGCGTCGCGACCGCGGACGGAGGAGCCCGGCTCGGCTGGGGCGATCGGATGCGCGTCGCCGGCCTCGTCCGGCCCGAGTACGACGTCGTCGACCTCGGCCAGGGGGACGCCTGGGACCGCTGGGTCGAGAGGCGCTCCTCCCGCTTCCGGTCCGTCCGGTCCGCCGCTCACGTGCACGCCGACGTCTGCGGCGTCGACGACCTCGACACCTGGGGCGAGTGGGAGAGAACGTCCGAGCGGGGGTGGGCCTGGTTCCCGAGGGTGAGCGGCGCGGACTGGATGCCGTACCGCTCGGGCCGCTTCGTCTGGCGCGACCCGTGGGGCTGGACCTGGCGCTCGGACGAGCCCTGGGGCTGGGCCCCGTACCACCACGGCCGATGGACGATCGTCCGTGACCGCTGGGCCTGGCTCCCGGACGGACGGCAGGGCCCCGGCCCGGCCTGGCTTCCCGCCGTCGTCGCGTTCGTCGGAAGCGGGCCGGGAGGCGTCGGACCGCTCGGGCCCGACGGATACGTCGGCTGGTTCCCCCTCGGTCCGGTCGAGCCGCTCCAGCCGTGGTGGGTCCGGGCGGAGGGACCGACCGGCGAGCCCTCGCACCGATACGAGCATCGCGCCCGCGCGGTCTACCTCCCGTACGCCGACTTCGCCCACGGCCGCTCCGGCGAGCGCGATCTCGTCCGAGAGCCCGACCTCCTCCGCTCCCTGAGAACCGCGCCTCTCGTCCGAAGCCCGCTGCCGGTGCCCGCGGAGGCGAACGGAAGCGAGGCACCGGGCGCGAAGACCGGCGATCCGGCAGGGCCCCCTCCGAGAACGGGCATCGCCCGCCCCCCCCTCCCCGTTCGGCGTCCGACGCCCCCCCCGCGCGCCGGCGCTGCGAGACCGACCCCGGCGCCGACGCCCGCGGGGACGCCCGCGCCCCCTCCCGCGCGCAGGCCGAGGCCTCTGCCGCGGACGCCGGAGGCCCCGACGACGGCCGCGCCCCCCTGGGAAGCGGCCCCGACCCCTCAGCCGCGGCGGATGTAGCTCGCGACGCCGCCCAGGAGCATCTCGACGGCGATCGCCGTCAGGACGAGCCCCATCAGGCGCTCCATCGCCATGATCGCCTGGTCCCCGAGCACCTTCTGGATCCGCGTGCTCGAGACGAAGACGAGCGCCGTGATCGCGATCGTCACCGTCAGCGAGCCCGCGAGCGAGAGCATCCGGAGCGGATCGGGCGTCGACATCAGGAGGACCGTCGCCATCGCCGAGGGCCCCGCGATCAACGGGATCGCCACCGGCACGATGAAAGGCTCGCGGTCCTCTCCCTCCTCCTCGCCGAGGCGCGCCCCCCTCTCCGGGAAGATCATCCGGATCGCAATCAGGAGCAGGACGACACCGCCGCTGATGCGGAGGGCGTCTTCGCTCAGGTGGAGCAGCCGGAGGATCGGCCGACCCGCGAGGAGGAAGAGGAGGAGCGCGGCGAACGCGACGAGGCACTCGCGGAGGACGACGACGCGGCGGCGCTCGGGGCGGACGTGCTTCAGCGCGGAGATGAAGAAGGGGATGTTCCCGAGCGGGTCGGTGATCAGGACGAGGAGGATGGTGGAGGAGACGAAGCTCGTGTCCATGGGGCCCGCCGAGGATATCGGGAACGGCCGCCCTCCCGCCGGCTCTCCGCGCCCGCCGGGCGCGGCCCCGGGTCCCGGCGCCGTCAGTCCCGCAGGCCGAGCCGCCGTGCGAGGTGGTGGAGGTTCGCGCGGTGCATCCCGAGCTCGCGCGCGGCGGCGGCGTGGTTCCCTCCGTGCCGCTCCACCGCCTCGCGGATGCGCCTCCGCTGGAACTCCTCGACCTGCTCGCGAAGAGGGCCGGCCGCACGGATCGGCGCCGTCGCCTCGACCGGCGCCCGAACCGGGCCCCCGGGCCCGAGGTCGACGTTCTCGAGTCCGACCGCGATCGGCGCGCCCGGCGGCTTCCCGGCCGCGGCCCGCAGCACGGCCCGGCTGACGACGTTCTCGAGCTCCCGGACGTTCCCGGGCCACTCCGCGGCGGCGAGCGCCGCCCGGGCCTCCTCCGAGAGGCGGAGCGGGCCGAGCCCGAGACGGCGGCGCGCGGAGTCGGCGAAATGGGTCGCGAGGATCGGGATGTCTTCCCGCCGCTCCCGGAGCGCCGGGACCCGGATCGGGTAGACCGCCAGCCGGTGGTAGAGGTCGGCGCGGAAGCGGCCCCGCGCCACCTCGGCGGCGAGGTCGCGGTTCGTGGCGGCGATGACCCGCACGTCGACGCGGTGCGGCCGGTCCGAGCCGATCCGCTGGATCTCTCCCTGCTGGAGGGCCCGGAGGAGCTTCGGCTGGAGCGAGAGCGGGAGCTCGCCCACCTCGTCGAGGAAGAGCGAACCGCCGTCGGCCACCTCGAACTTCCCGGCCCGGTCGCGGACCGCTCCGGTGAACGCGCCCTGCACGTGGCCGAAGAGCTCGCTCTCGGCAATCGACTCGGGGAGCGCCGCGCAGTTGACGTGGATCAGAGCCTCGTCCTTCCGGCGCGAGCCCGAGTGGACGTGCCGCGCGACGAGCTCCTTGCCGACGCCCGTCTCCCCCGTCACGAGGACCGGCAGGTCCGA
>JAKLER010000422.1 GCA_022711615.1 Acidobacteriota bacterium | reverse complement strand
AGGGGTACGAGCCGCGACAGCCGATCCTCTTCCGGCACTCGCGGATGGCCGGGCCCGCCGTGATGCAGACGAACGAGAAGGGCGAGACGGTGAACGTGGGGGGCTACGACATCCCCTGCCTCACCTGCCACACGATGCCCTACAAGGGCCGTCACTCGACGGTCCCCTCGACCGCGGTCTGCATGAACTGCCACACGGCGGTCGGCCTGAACCGGGAGTGGGTCCTGAAGATGAAGGACTACTGGGACCGGGGCGAGCCGATCCCGTGGGTGAAGGTCCACGACCTCCCCGACTTCGTCTACTTCGACCACTCGGCCCACCTGAACGCGAAGGACGAGAAGGGGACGCCGAAGCTGCCGCTCGCGGACGCGGAGGGGCGCCCCTGGCAGGTCTGCGCGAACTGCCACGGACGCGTCGAGGAGACCGACATCGTCTCCGTCACGAACGCCTTCAACATGCAGTGGTGCCTCGACTGCCACCGCAAGCCCGAGATGAAGGCCTCGACCGACTGCGTCGCCTGCCACCGCTAGAGGGAGATGACGATGAGACCGAACGAGACCTCTCCCCGGCCCGAGGCAGGCGTCGACCGGCGCGAGTTCCTCCGCCTCGGGAGCGCGCTCGCGGCGGCCGGAGCCCTCGCGAGCGCGGGCTGCCAGCCGCCGCAGGAAGCGACGATCCCGTTCCACGACATGCCCGAGAGCCTCGCCGAGGGGATCGGGCGGGCCCGCTTCTTCCACACCGTCGTCGACGGCACGCCCGTCCTCGTGAGGACGCGCGAGGGGCGCCCGATCCTCGTCGCCCCGAGCCCGACCGACGCGAGCGGCCGGGGCCTGACGCTCCGCCACCAGGCGGCGCTGATGGACCTCTACGACCCCGACCGGGCCCGCGGCCCGCTCTCGGTCCGCAGGAGCCAGGGGCCGACCGTCGCCTCGAGCTGGAAGACGGTCGGCGCCGAGGTCGCCTCCCGCCTCCCGAAGGCCGGAAGCGGCGCCGTCCTCCTGACGGGGCCCGTCGCGAGTCCCGCCCTCTCCGAGGCGATCGCCGCGATCAGCGCCGGCACGGGCCTCCGCCACGTCGCCTGGACGCCCCTCGGCGGCGGCGACGCCGCCGCGGCGGCGCACCGCGCCGCGTTCGGCGACGAGCGCCTCCCGCGGCCGCTCCTCGGGAAGGCCGACCTGATCCTCGGCCTCGGCGCCGAGTTCCTCGACCGTCCGGCCGACGGCCTCGAGCGCGACTTCGCGCTGCGGCGCTCCCCCGACGGCCCCGACGCGAAGATGAGCCGCTTCGTCCAGCTCGAAGGACGCCTCTCGCTCACCGGCGCGAACGCCGACGAGCGGGTGCGCGTCCGCGACACGCAGCTCGCCTCCGTCGCGGCCGCCCTCGCCCACGAGCTCGTCGTGACCCGGAAGACGGGGCCGCTCGCCGGCAACCCCGAAGTCGCCGCCGCCCTCGCCCCGTTCGCCCCCGAGGACGTCGCGAAGAAGGCGGGCCTCGACCCGGCGCTCCTTCCCCGCCTCGCCGGCGAGCTCCTCGCCGCGCGCGGGAAAGCGATCGTCCTCGCGGGCGGCGCGGCGAGCGGCTCGGCCGCGGGCGAGGCGCTCGAGCTCGCCGCCCTTCTCCTGAACGTGACGCTCGACGCCTACTCCGCCGGTCTCTTCGACGAGGCGGCCGCCGAGCTCCCCGCCGCCGGCGGCGCCGCCGCCCTCGCGGCCCTCGTGGAAGAGATGAACGCCGGGAAGGTCTCCCTCCTCCTCGTCGCCGGCGCGAACCCGGTCTACGACGCTCCGCCCGCGCTCCGCTTCGCGGAGGCGCTCGCGAAGGTCCCGTTCGTCGTCTCGCTGAACGACCGGCTCGACGAGACGAGCCTCCTCGCCGATCTCTTCGCCCCGGCGAGCCATACGTTCGAGTGCTGGGGCGACGCGGCGCTCCCGAAGGGGCTCCTCGCGATCCAGCAGCCGGTGATCCAGCCGCTCCACGACACGCGCGGCCTCCTCGACCTCCTCGTCGAGTGGGGCGCCGCCGCCGGGGCGGGCGGAGAGCTCGCCGCCGCCGTCACCGCCGCCACGGCCGCGCTCGCGAAGCTCCCGCTCCCCGCCTCCGCAGCCCCCGCCCCGAGCCCCAGCTTCGCCTGGCACTTCCTCCGCGCCGCGTGGGCGCCCCGGCTCGGAGCTGCTCCCGGCTCGCCCGAGCTCGAGAAGGCCTGGACCGAGCTCCTCCGCTCCGGCGCCTTCCAGGGGCCTGCCCCCGCGGCGCCTCCCGCGCGTTCGCTCGCCCCCGCCGCCCTCGCGCTTCTCTCCTCGATCCCGGAGGCCCCCGAGGGCCTCGAGCTCCAGCTCTACCCGCACCTGGCGCTCCACGACGGGCGCGCCGGGAACAACGCCTGGCTCCAGGAGTTCCCCGATCCGATCACGCGCATCTCCTGGGGCGGGGCGCTCTCGATCGCCCCGCGCCGCTTCGACGAGATGGGCCTCGCGAACGGCGACCTCGTCGAGGTCGACGCGGGGCACGGCAAGCTCGTCGCGCCCGCCTACCGCCACGCCGGGATGCACGCCGACGAGGTGGCCCTCCCGCTCGGCCTCGGCCGCGCCTCCTGCGGCCCGATCGGTGCCGGCGTCGGCCCGAACGCCTTCGCCCTCCGCCTCCTCTCGGGCGCCCGCCTCCTCTCGGCCGGCCTCCCGGTCACGCTCCGGAAGGTGAAGGGTCACGAGGAGCTCGCGTTCGCGCAGGGGTCCGACGTCATCGACCGCGACCGCCGGCCGCTCGTCCCGGTCACGACGCTCACGGCGTACGAGGCGAATCCGAAGTCGGGGACCGAGCAGCAGCACGGCGGCCCTTCCGCCTGGCCCGAGCACGCCTACCCGAACGCCCGCTGGGCGATGGCGATCGACCTTTCGAAGTGCAACGGCTGCGGCAAGTGCGTCCTCGGCTGCCAGGCCGAGAACAACATCCCGGTCGTCGGGCGCCGCGGGATCGTCGACGGGCGCGAGATGTCGTGGATGCGGATCGACCGCTACTACGACGCCCCGAAGAAGGAGGGCCGCTGGGGCGCGGAGGTCTGGGACGGCCCGCTGCCGGTCGTCGAGGAGCCGAAGGTCCTCTTCGAGCCGATGCTCTGCCAGCACTGCGAGAACGCGCCGTGCGA
>JAKLER010000421.1 GCA_022711615.1 Acidobacteriota bacterium | reverse complement strand
AGGTCAAGGCCTACCAGCTCGAGCCGCTCAGGAAGGCGCTCCGGATGCCCCGCGTCGGCCTCTTCATCGCCGACGACGTGGGCCTCGGCAAGACGATCGAGGCGGGCCTCATCGTCCGCGAGCTGCTCATGCGGCAGCGGGTGAAGAAGATCGTCGTCGCCTGCCCGGCCTCCGTCGTCCTCCAGTGGCGTGACGAGCTGGACCGCCGCTTCGGCCTCACCTTCGCCGTCTTCGACCGCGACTTCGTCCTCGCCCGCCGCCGCGAGAGGGGCTACGGCGTCAACCCCTTCACCACGCACTCGCGCTTCGTCCTCTCGCACTCGCTCCTGCGCGACGAGGCCTACGCCGGCCCGCTCCGCGACTGGCTCGGCGACTTCGAGCCCGGCAGCCTCCTCATCCTCGACGAGGCCCACAACGCCGCCCCCGCCTCGGGCGCGAAGTACGCCATCGACTCGGCCCTCACGAAGACCGTCCGCGACCTCGCGCCCCGCTTCGAGCACCGGCTGTTCCTGTCGGCCACGCCCCACAACGGCCACTCGAACAGCTTCTCCTCGCTCCTCGAGCTCCTCGACCCGCTCCGCTTCTGCCGCGGCGTCCCGTTGAAGGGGCCGAAGCTCCTTGACGCCGTCATGGTCCGCCGATTGAAGGGCGACCTGCGCGAGATCGTGGGCGACCTCCCACGGCGCGACGTCGTCCAGGTCGACGTCGACGGCCTCCCGCCCGACGCCCCCGAGCTGCGCCTCGCCGAGCTCCTCGACCGCTACGCCACGCTTCGGGCCGAGCGCCTCTCCGGAGCGCGAAAGACGGCCCAGGCCGCGGCGAAGCTCGTCACGACGCACCTCCAGAAGCGGCTTTTCTCCTCCGTCGAGGCCTTCGCCCGCACGCTCAAGGTCCACCGCGCCTCGCTCGAGAAGGCCGAAGGAAAGGCCCGCCGCGACGACGAGATCGCCCTCGCCTCGTTCACGCTCCTCGCAGAGCCTCCCTCGGCCGACGACGACCGGGCCGAGCTTTCCGAGGAGGAGCTTTCCGCCGCCACCGACGCCGAGGTCGACCGCGCCACCCGCGCCGCCCTCCCGCCCGCGGGCAGCGCCCTCGTCTCGGCCGAAGAGCGCGCCCTCCTCGACGAGATGGCCGCCATCGCCGAGGAGGCCCGCTACGTCCCCGGCCCGCGCGCGAAGCTCCTCGTCGAGTGGATTCGCGCGAACCTCCTCGACTCCTCCTCCGGCGCTCCCGCCTGGAACCGGCGCCGCCTCCTCGTCTTCACCGAGTTCACCGACACGATGCGGTACCTCGCCGGGCAGCTCCGCTCGGCCCTCGCCGCCATCGACCGCGACGGCGCCGCCGAGGTCCGCATCGAGCAGCGCATCGCCGTTTTCCACGGCGGCCTCGGCGACGAGACGCGCGAGGAGCTGAAGGCCGCCTTCAACGCCGAACCGGCCGACCACCCGCTCCGCATCCTCATCGCGACCGACTCGGCCCGCGAGGGCGTCAACCTCCAGAACCACTGCGCCGACCTCTTCCACTTCGACGTCCCCTGGAACCCCGGCCGCATGGAGCAGAGGAACGGCCGCATCGACCGCCAGCTCCAGCGCGAGAAGAGCGTCCGCTGCCACTACTTCTTCTTCCGGCAGCGGCCGGAAGACAAGGTCCTGAAGACCCTCGTCGAGAAGACCGAGACGATCGCGAAGGAGCTGGGGAGCCTCTCGGCCGTCCTCGAGAAGCGGCTCGGCGCCCTCCTCGAGGGGGGCATCCGCCGCTCCGAGGCCGACGCCCTCGCGCGCCGTCTCGAATTGGAGTCGCCCACCGACCGCGAGCGGCTCGCCGCCGAAGAGCTCGAGGAAGCGCGCGAGCGAAAGGAAGCCCTCGCCGCCCAGCTCGACGACCTTCGCGGCGTGATGGAGGCCTCCCGCCGCGCCCTCGGCTTCGACGAGGACGCCTTCCGCGAGGCCCTCTCCTCCTCGCTCGAGCTGGGGAAGGCCCCGCCGCTCGCGCTCACGTCCGTCAAGGGCCGCCCCGCGTACCGCTTCCCGGCCCTCGACCAGCGGGCCGGCGCGGACCCCACCTGGGCCACGACGCTCGACACGCTTCGCCGCCGCCGGAAGAAGGACGAGAGGCCGTGGGACTGGCGCCGCGAGGCCCCGCCGCGCCCCGTCGTCTTCGCCGACCCCGGCACCCTCGACGACGAGTTCGTCCACCTCCACCTCGAGCACCGCGTCGCCCGCCGCCTCCTCGGCCGCTTTCTCTCGCAGGGCTTCGTCCACGACGACCTCTCCCGCGCCTGCTGCGCGCAGACGCGCGACCCGGTGCCCCGCGTCGTCCTCCTCGGCCGGCTCTCGGCCTGGGGCGACGGCGCCGCGCGCCTCCACGACGAGGTCATCGCCCTCGCCGCCCGCTGGGTCGAGCCCGACGCCCGCAAGGGCCCTCTCCGCCCCTACGCCGAGACCGCCGAGGAGCGCGCCCTCGCCCTCCTCGAGGAGTCGCTCCTCGCCTCGGCCGGCACCCCCGTCCCCGACTCCACGCGTTCCCGTCTCCTCGCCACCTCGGCCCGCGACCTCGAAGACCTTCTCCCCGCGCTCCGCGAAAGGGGCGAGGAGACCCTTCGCCGCGTCGCCGAGCGCCTCGCCGACCGCGGCCGGCGCGAGGCCGACGAGCTGCGCGCCGTCCTCCTTGCGCAGAAGGCCCGCATCGAGGCCGAGCGCGCGAAGCACGCCGACCCGCAGCTCGAGCTCGGGTTCGCCGACGACGAGAAGCGCCAGCTTGCCGCCGACCGCCGCCACCAGGAGCGCCGCCTCGCCGAGCTGGGACGGGAGCTGACCTCCGAGCCCGACCGCATCCGTCGTTCCTTCGAGGTCCGCGCCACGCGCCTCGAGCCCGTGGGCCTCGCCTACCTCTGGCCGGTGTCGGGATAGGGAGGGGAGCGACGATGGCTTCCGACGCCGCCCTCCGCGCCCATCAGGAGTGGCTCGGCTACATCCAGCCGGTCGGGCTGGTCGTCTCGCCGGCCGCCCTCTCCGCCGCCGGGTGCGTCCCCGACCGCAACGTCGCCGCGCAGCAGGAGACCCTCCGCGGCCTCCTCTCGGGCGACCCGCCCCGCCTCCTCGATTTCCCGGCCTTCACCCGCGAGTTCCTCGGCTGGCCGGAGAGCGACCT
>JAKLER010000420.1 GCA_022711615.1 Acidobacteriota bacterium | reverse complement strand
GGTCTCGTGGTGGAAAGACGGCGTCGCCGGGCCTCCCGTCCCGGCGCGCAGCTCGCAGGACCTCGCCTACGCGAACCTGGGCCTCGCGTTCTGGGCCTACCTGACGCGCGACCCGGACGTCCTCGCCGACGCGCTCCTCCTCTACGAGGGGATCTTCGACCGCTACGACGACCCGGAGCGAGGCCTCCTTCGGTGGGCGGCGGGAGGCGTCGGCGGCGAGACCGCGCGCGTCGAGCTCGTGGCGCAGCTCGACCAGGTGAACGCCTACGCCCTCCTCCTCGCCTCGTTCGCCCCCGAGCCGCACCGCTCGCGCCTGCGTGCCGACCTCGCACGGATCGCGAGGGTCCTGATCGACCGCTTCTGGAGCGCGGAGCTCGGCCTCTTCCACGGCTCGCTCCACGACCCCGTCGAGCGCGGCCCCGGCGCCCGCCACACCGACTTCGGCCACACGGTCAAGGCGCTCTGGATGATCGAGAGGACCGGGGCGCTCCTCGGCGACGAGGCGCTCTCCTCGTGGGCTCGGGAAAGGCTCCCCGGCCTCCTCGAAAAGGCGTACCTGCCGCGTTACGGATGCTGGGCCACGGGCCTCCGCCTCGACGGCTCCCTCGACGCCGGCGTCACCTGGTGGACCGCCGCCGAGCTCGACCAGGCCGCCGCCACGCTCGCGCTCACGGATAGTGGGTACACCGGCTACCTCGAGAAGACCTGGACCTGCTGGCTCGATCGGCTGGTCGACCACGAGAACGGCGAGGTCTGGAGCTGGATCGACCTCGACCGCCCCGAGCGCCGAGGCGCCAAGCAGCACCTCTGGAAGAACGGCTACCACTCGGCCGAGCACGCGCTCGTCTCGTACCTCGTCGCGCAGGAGCTGCACGGCCGGCCCACGACCCTCTACTTCGCGCCGGCCGAGGGGACGGCGCTCGGGACGTTCCGGCCCTACTTCTTCTCGGGAGCCGCCACGGTCGGCCCGGAGCGGCGCCTCGAGTCGATCCCCTCCCGGCGGTCGATCGCCGTCTCCTTCCGGGGCCTCCGGTGACACGCCCCGCGGGATGCGAACATCCCGCGGTGACCTCCGACGCGCAGCGCCTCGCCGCCCGGATCTCCGACGCCACGCTCGCCTTCCAGGACGTCCTGACGATCTACCTCGGGGAGCGCCTCGGGCTGTACGACGACCTCGAGCGGAACGGCCCGTCGACCTCCGCCCAGCTCGCTTCCCGGACGGGGACTCACGAGCGCTACGTGAGGGAATGGCTCGAGCAGCAGGCGTGTGCGGGGATCCTGGGCTGCGCGGAGCCCGGGGCGCCGGCCGGGGAGCGCCGCTTCTTCCTCACGACGGCCTCCGCCGAGGTGCTGACCGATCGCGACAGCCTCCTCTGGTCCGCCGCCCGGCCGCGCAGCCTCGTCGCGCTCGCGCAGAAGCTCCCGATGCTGCGGGAGGCGTTCCGGAGCGGCAGGGGAATCACCGACGGAATGGAAGACGCCCGAACGGCGCAGGGCGACCTGGGGCGCGCCGCGTTCCTTCGGCAGCTCGCGACGGAGTGGCTCCCCGCGGTTCCCGACGTCGACGCGCGGCTCCGGGCCGAGCCTCCAGCACGCGTCCTGGACGTCGGCTGCGGCTCGGGCTGGGCGTCGATCGCGCTCGCGCGCGGCTACCCGCTCGCGCGGGTCGACGGTCTCGACCTCGACCCGGCCGCCGTCGAGGACGCCCGAGCGAACGCGCGGACGCATGGAGTGGAGGACCGCGTCGCGTTTCACGCCTGCGACGCCGCGGCGCCGGAGCTCCGGGAGGGATACGACCTCGTGATCGCTTTCGAGGCGATCCACGACATGCCGCGCCCGGTGGAGGCGCTCGCCGCGATGCGCCGGCTCGCTTCGCCGTCCGGGACCGTCCTCGTCGTCGAGATGAAGGTCGGCGAGAGCTTCGCCCTGCCGCCCCCCCCGAACGACCGTCTGAACTACGGCTGGAGCGTCCTGACGTGCCTCTCGTCCTCCATGTGCGGCGAGGAGCCCGCGGGGACCGGAACGCTCCTCCGCCGCGGGACGCTCGAGAGCTACGCGCGGCGCGCGGGCTTCTCCGCGATCGAGGACGCGGGCGTCCCGCACGAGGGATGGACGTTCTGGCGCCTGCTTGGCTGAGCGGGGCGGAACGCCGACCGCGCGTCCTACACTCTCCGGCGGGAGGGAGCGGAGCTTGAAGACCGAGAGGACCGGCCCCGCGGCGTTCACGGTCGAGTTCGAGTCCGAGGCCGAGCTCGAAGCCGAGGTGCGGACGAACCTCTCCGCGGGCGGACTGAGGCTCCCGACGCGCGAGAAGCTCGCGATCTTCGCGAAGCTCCAGCTCCTCCTCAGGCTCGCGGGGGGCGGCGCGGTCCCCGCGACGGCGACCGTCGTCGCGCCCCTTCCCGACGGCTTCGCCCTTCACGTCGAAGGAGACGCCGCCGTCCTCGCCGACGCGCTTCGCGACGCGCCCGAGGAGCCCGGGGAGGAGGTCCTCGAAGAGGCCGGGGACGCGGAGGACCCGGTCGCCCGGGAGAGCGTCTGGGACCGGCTCCGCGGCCTGACGCGCGTCGAGAAGCTCCTCCTCGCCGCGAAGGCCGATCGGGTCGAGCGGATGATCCTCGCGCAGGACAGCGACCCGCAGGTCCTCTACTCCCTCCTGAAGAACCCGCGTCTGACGGCCGACGAGGTGATCCGGATCGCCAAGTCGCCGTTCCTGACGTTCCAGACGGCCGAGGCGATGATGAAGTCGACGCAGTGGTTTTCGAACCTCGAGGTGCGCGTCGCGCTCGTCCACAACGCGAAGACGCCCCCCGCCTTCGCCCTCCGGATCCTGCCGACGCTCCCCGAGTCGGAGGTGCGGAACATCTCGCGCGGCGCGGCGACGAGCATGGCTCTGAAGGTCGCGGCGCTGAAGAAGCTCCAGGGCTTCACCTGAGCGGCCGCCCTCGTCGTGGGTCCATACTGCGGCGGGCCGGACGGCCGCCACATCCCGGCCCGAGGAGGAAGCGATGCCCGAGCCCGCGATCCCGTCCCTGTCCGAGGCGGCCGCCGCGCTCGGCCTGCCGCCGGAGCGCCTCGTCCCGTACGGCCACGACAAGGCGAAGGTGCTCCCGTCTCCCGGGGGCTTCACGCCGCGGGGCCGGCTCGTCCTCGTCTCGGCGAT
>JAKLER010000042.1 GCA_022711615.1 Acidobacteriota bacterium | reverse complement strand
GCTCGTCGCCCTCGTCTCCCCGGGCGACGAGGACGTTTCGACGTTCGCCGACGAGACGCTCGTCGTGCCGGAGATCCACCCCGCGCTCCAGCCGGTCGTCTCCGTCGTCCCGCTCCAGCTCCTCGCCTACCACGTGGCGCGGCGGCGGGGCTGCGACGTCGACCAGCCCCGGAACCTCGCCAAGTCGGTGACCGTCGAGTAGGGGCTCGGTCGGCTATTCTCCCGGTCCCTTGTTGAACGTCCGCGAGAAAGCCCTCCTCGAAGGCCTCAACCCGGAGCAGGCAGCCGCCGTCTCGGCCGGGCCGGGGCCCCTCCTCGTCCTGGCCGGCGCCGGCTCCGGCAAGACCCGCGTCCTGACCCGGCGGATGGCCTGGCTGATGGCCCACGGCACCCCCGAGCCTTCGATCGTCGCCCTCACGTTCACGAACAAGGCCGCGGGCGAGATGAAGGAGCGTGTCGCGCACCTCCTCGGCTCGCGGACGCCCCGCTCGTTCGTCGGGACGTTCCACGCCTACGGCGTGCGGCTCCTCCGCCGGTTCGCTTCCGAGGCGGGGCTGACGCCGGGCTTCGTCGTCTTCGACGCGGACGACCAGCTCGCCGTCTTCCGGCAGGCGCTCAAGGCCGCCGGGATCTCCGACAAGGCGCTCACTCCGAAGGCGGTCGCCTCGAAGATCTCGAGGGCGCGCAACGCCGGCTGGAGCCGCGACGAGTACCCGCGCCGTTTCGGCGACTTCGTCGGGACCCGCCTCGCCGAGCTCCACGCGACGTACGAGAAGGAGCTGAAGAAGGCGAACGCGGTCGACTTCGACGACCTCCTCGTGAGGACCCGCGGCCTCCTCGAGAGGAGCCCGGAGGTCCTCGCCCTCCTCCGGCGGAGCGTCACGCAGCTCCTCGTCGACGAGTACCAGGACACGAACGGCGCCCAGGCCGGGATCGTGAGGCTCCTCGCGGGGGAGGCACGGAACGTCTTCGCCGTCGGCGACGAGGACCAGTCGATCTACCGCTGGCGCGGCGCCGACGTCTCGAACATCCTGGATTTCGAGCGGGACTTCCCCGGGGCGGAGACGATCCGCCTCGAGCGGAACTACCGCTCGACGGCGCCGATCCTCGACGCCGCGGGGGCCGTCGTCGCCGAGAACCGCCGCCGGCTCGGAAAGAGCCTGAAGGCGACGAAGCCGGGCGGGGAGCCGGTGACGCTCCTCGTCCTCCCCGAGGAGCGGGACGAGGCGCGCGAGGTCGTCGAGCGGATCTCCCGGCTGAAGGCGGTCAAGCCGGGGGCGGAGGTCGCGGTCCTCTTCCGGACGAACGCCCAGTCGCGCCCCTTCGAGGACGAGCTCGTGCGGAACCGGATGCCGTACCTCCTCGTCGGGGGGACGCGCTTCTACGAGCGGGCCGAGGTGAAGGACGCCCTCGCCTACCTCCGCCTCCTTCGCAACCCCGAGGACGACGTCTCCTTCCGGCGCGTCGTCAACGTCCCGGCCCGCGGCATCGGCGCGGTGACGCTCGAAGGGCTCTCGGCCGCCGCGGCGGAGTGCGGGAGCTCGCTCTTCGCGGTCCTCTCGGCCCTTCCCGACGGCCTGACGGAGCGGGCGAGGAAGGCGCTCGTCGAGTTCCGGGACCTCGTCTCCTCCCTCAGGGAAGAGTTCGCGGCCGAGGATGCGGGCGCAGCGGCCGCGGTCGCGGCCGTCCTCTCGAACACCGGCCTCCTCGCGCTCTACGAGGGGTCGGACGACCCGCAGGACCAGGCCCGGCGCGAGAACCTCGACGAGCTCCTCGCCGCCGCCCGCGAGCACGAGCGGTCGGGTGCCGAGGGCGAGGAGGCGGACCGTTCCCTCGCCGCGTTCCTCGACGCGGTGACGCTCCGCTCCGACGCGGACGACGTCGACGAGCGGAAGGGGATCGTCCTGATGACGCTCCATGCGGCGAAGGGGCTCGAGTTCGACGAGGTGTTCCTCGCGGGGATGGAGGACGGTTCGCTCCCGCACTTCTCCTCCCGGCAGGACGAGGACGAGCTCGAGGAGGAGCGGCGGCTCGCCTACGTGGGGATGACGCGGGCGAAGGAGAAGCTGACCCTCTCCCGCGTCCTCCGCCGGATGGTCCACGGCGAATGGACGAGCCGCGAGCCGTCGCCGTTCCTCGACGCGATCCCCGAGCGGGCGCTCGCCGTCGTCGACCGGACGTTCGGCCCGGGGTCGGCCGACGGTTTCCGCGGCGGAGGGCGAGGCGCCGGTCTCTTCCCCGACTACGAAGGGGAGTCTCAGGAGACCTGGGCGCCGCCGCGGTCGGCGGCGCGGCCGGGCTACCGCCCGGCGGCGCGCGCCGCGAAGCCCGCGATCCCGACGATGCGGCGGACGCCGCCGCCGCCGACCGCCTCCGGCTTCCGGCGCGGCGGGCGCGTGCGCCACCCGGAGTACGGCGTCGGGGTCGTCCTTCTCGTCGAGGGCTCGGGCGACGGGGAGAAGCTGACGGTCTACTTCGACCGCGCGGGGCGGAAGAAGTTCGTCGCGCGCTTCTCGAACCTCGTCCCCGCGTAGCCGGGCCCGCGCCTTCGGCGCCCGGCGCGGGAACCGGCCGTCAGCGCGGCGGCGCCGGCTCCTCGACGGCGGCCTCGAGGAGCGCGCGCTCGGCGTCGGCCCAGGCGCGCTCGGCCTCGAGGAGAGCCCGCCAGCGGCGGCGCGCCGCGGTGGAGCCCGGCGACGCCTTCTTCAGCGCGGCGACGAGAAGCGCGCGGTACTCCTTCAGGCGGGCGGCGCGCGCCTCGCGCGGCTGCCGCTCGAGGAACGCGATCCGCGCGAGCGCGGCGTCGCGCGGGCGGGGCATCGCGAGCGGCTCCGCGAGCCACTCGCGAAGCTCGCGGCGTCCGGCGGGCGTGATGCGGTACTCGCGGCGCGGCGGACCCTTCTCCGAGCGGCGCCTCTTCATCACGACGAATCCGCCGCGCAGCAGACGGCGCAGCGCGGGGTAGATCTGCGGGAGCTCGGCGTCCCACCCGAGCGCGAGGTCGCGCGCCATGCGGCTCTTCAGGTCCCATCCGCTCGCCGGAGCGCGCGACAGGAGCCCGAGGAGGACGTGCGGGAGCGACACGGCGAAAGTATAAAAGTCTTTCCATACCGGGGTGCAAAACCCGGAGGATTCCCTGTGGAATTCGAGAGACGCCGAGGGCGGCGACGAGGCGCCCGTCGAGGCAAAAAGAAAGGGGGCCCGTTCGGCCCCCGTATCCCGGAAATCCTTGAAAAATAAAGAGATGTGCCTGAAAGGCCTACTTCTTGGCCTTCTTGGCCGGCTTCTTCGCGGCCTTCTTCGCGGCCTTCTTGGCAGCCTTCTTCGTCGCCATGGTTACTGTCACCTCCTCTTGGCAGAATCGATTGACAGTCCCGAAAGCCGCGTGCTACGTTGATCGTCCCTCGAAGGACGGGGGCCCGCGACCTACGGCCCTGCCGACTGCCCGTCAGTCATGAGTTCCAGGGTTCCAGGGTTTCAGGTTTTCCCGTTCACCGGTGAAGTGATTGCCGTCGCTTCGCCGGTATTTTTTTCTCCGCAGAGAATTGTAGAAGAACGAGAACCGGATGCAAGGATTTTTTTCTTGACGCGAGCGGATTTTCTTTTCCCCGCGAGGGCGCTTTCGCGAAGTCGTCGATCGCGAGCCGCGTTCGCGCTCCGCTCGCGCGCGAGAGCGCGGAACGGGTAGCATCCCGCGCGATGTCGAACGTCGATGCCTCTCCTCTCGTCCTCGCCCACTCGCCCGACTCCGACGACGCGTTCATGTTCTACGGGCTGCGCGCGGAAGCGGTCGACACGGAAGGCCTCGTCTTCCGTCACGAGCTCGCCGACATCGAGACGCTGAACGGTCGCGCCCTCCGGGGCGAGCTCGCGATCACCGCCGTGTCGTTCCACGCGTACGCGCACCTGGCGAAGACGTACGTGCTCCTCCCGCACGGTGCGTCGTTCGGCGACGGCTACGGCCCGTGCGTGATCGCGCGCGAGGCCGGCGACGCGCCCGCGGCCCTCGAGGCGCTCGCCGGGAAGCGGGTCGCCATCCCCGGAGCGCTCACGACGGCGGCGCTCGCGCTCCGGATGCGCGTCCCGAGCGCTCTCCCCGTCGTCGTGCCGTTCGACCGCGTCGGCGACGCCGTCGCCGCGCGGGAGGTCGAGGCCGGCGTCGTCATCCACGAGGGGCAGCTCACCTGGAAGGAGGAGGGCTTCCGCCTTCTCGGCGACCTCGGAGCCCTCTGGACGAAGGAGACGGGGCTCCCGCTCCCGCTCGGGGGGAACGCGGTCCGGCGGGACCTCGGCGCGGAGAAGATCGGCAGGATCTCCCGCGCGCTCGGACGCTCCATCGAGTACGCGCTCGCGAACCGCGAGGCGGCGCTCACCGACGCCATGCGTTTCGCCCGCGGCCTCCCGCGCGAGAAGGCCGACCGCTTCGTCGGGATGTACGTGAACGACTGGACCCGCTCGTACGGAGAGCGGGGGCGCGAGGCCGTCCGTCTCCTTCTCGACAGGGCTTTCGAGGCGGGCGTCGTCCCGACGCGCGTCGAGCCCGAGTGGGTCGAGGAGCGATGAGCCTCGAGCGGTTCACGCGCGGCTCCGCGCTCCGGACCGCGCTCCTCCTCGTCCTCGGGGCGCTCCTCGGCGCGCTCGTCTTCTTCGCCGGCGCCGCCGGGACCGTCCTCCGGGAGTCCCCCTCCCGCCACGCGGGAGGGGCGGTGAACCGAGCGCTGCTCGACCTGCTCGACCTCTCGACCTACGGCGTGGCGGCGGTCGCGTTCGTCCTCGTCCTCGTCCTCGACCGCGTCGAGCCGTTCGGGAAGGTGCAGAAGGGGCTCGCCCTCCGCCTCCTCGCGGTCCTGGCCGCGGCCGCCTTCGCCTCGCACGAGGTGATCACGCCGCAGATGATGTCGCTCCGCGACCGGCTCCCGACGCTGATCGACCTCCTGCCGGCGGGAGACCCGGGGCGGAAGGCGTGGGGGCGGCTCCACGGGTTCTCGTCCGGCATCCTGGTCGTCCGGATCGCGACCGCCGCGTTCCTCTTCCTCCTGCTCGCGAGGAAGCGCCGCCGGACGATCGCGACGGCGGAGGTCCCGGCGGGCGTCCCCCCCGCGGCCTGAGGGCGAAGCGGAGGCCGGCCCTCAGGCCGGCTTCTTCGCCGTCCGGCCGCGCAGGGACTCGAGGCGCCGGCGGGCGTCGCGGTTCTCGGGCTCGAGCTCGACGGCGCGGCCGAACGCCGCGACGGCTCCCTTCACGTCGCCGGAGGCGGCGAGCGCCTCGCCGAGGGCGGCCTGCGCGCGCGCGTCGCCTCCCTGCGAGGCGTCGACGGCGCTGCGGGCGCGTGCGACGGCCGCCGGGAGGTCCTTCAGGCGGACGAGGAGAGCGGAGGCGCGCACGAGGAGGGCCGGGTCGTTCGAGACGCTTCCGAGCGCGACCTCGAGGGTCTTCTTCGCCTCGTCGCCCTGCCGGGCGAAGGCGAGCGTCTCGGCGAGGGCAAGGAGGCGGGACGCGCGAGCCCAGGCGCCGCCAGAGGCCTTCTCGCCGAGCGCGACGGCGCGCCGCGCCGCGGCGAGCGCGGCCTCCGGCTTCCCGCTGGCGCGCTCCGCGGCGGCGAGCGCGACGTGAAGGTCGGCGGCGAGCGGCGCGTCCTCGGGGAGGAGCTTCAGTCCCGCGAGCGCGGAGGCGCGGGCGGCCGCGCCGTTCCCCGCGCGCGCCTGCGCCTCCGCGGCGGCGAGGTGCAGGATGGCGGCGCGCGGGTCGGCGGCGAGGCGTGGCGCGAGCGATTCGATCAGGTCGAGCGTCTCGGCCGAGAGAGCGCCGGCGCCGTGCTCGAGGCTGACGAGGTAGAGGAACGCTTCGCGGGCCCCCTCCTCCGCGAGCGACGGGTCCTCCTCGACGGCGCGGAGCGCGATCGGGCGGAGCCGGGCGAGGTCGTTGCGCTGGGCCAGCTGCGCCGCGAGGCCGCCGGCGAGCGCCGGGTCCCACGTCTCCTTCAGCTTCGCGATCGCCGCGGCGAGGGGCGTCTTCCCGGAGAGGATGGCGTCCGCGGCGCCGAGGAACTCCTGGGGGCCGAAGACGCCGGAGAGGCGGTCGATCTCGTTCCCGGCCGGGTCGATGAAGAGGACTGTCGGGAAGGCGCGGACGGCGAAGCGCTGCGAGATGCGCCGCCCCTCCCCCTTCTCGGCGTCGAGCTTCACGGCCACGACGTTCTTCCGGGCCCACTCGCCCACCTTCGGGTCGGCGAACGTCAGCCGGTCGAGCTGCTTGCACGGGCCGCACCAGACGGCATAGGCGTCGAGGAGGACCGGCTTCTTCTCGGCGCGCGCGCGGCGAAGGGCCTCCGCGAAGGGCCGCCCCTCGGAGAAGGAGATCCCCTGCGCCCGGGAGGGAGCGGCCGGAGAGGCGACGACGGCGAGAGCGAAGGCCGCGAGGAGGACGGAACGGCGCATGGGGCCGGATGTAAGCACGCTCCGTTCCCGAGGGTCAAACGACGAACGCGCCTGCGCGCCGCCGCGGCGGCTCAGAACGCGGGGCGGAGAGGGTGGGGCGGCTCCTCGACGGGCTCGCCGGGGTATCCCACGGACTCGAGGAAGAGGCCGGACGGCGGAACGGTGAGCCGCGCCACCTCGCTCGTCCGCTCGGCGAGGAGGCGCGCGACCTGGGCCTCGGCCATCCGTCCGGCGCCGACCTCGAGCAGGACGCCGACGACGCGCCGGACCATCTTCCAGAGGAAGTGAGACGCGGCGATCCGGACGAGGACGAGACCGTCGGCCTCGGCGGGCGCGGCGACGCGCGCCTCCTCGACGACGACGATCGTCGAGTCGTGCCCCTCGGGGTTCTCGCAGAAGCCGGCGAAGTCGTGCCTTCCGGCGAGGAGCCGCGCGGCGCGGTCCATCGCGGTGACGTCGAGGTCGTCCTTCACCCAGTAGACGAACGGCTTGCCGAACGCGGTGCGCCGAGTCGCGATCCGGTACCGGTAGACGCGGCGGACCGCGTCGTGCCTCGCGTGGAAGGTGGCCGCCGCGGGAGCGAGCGCGAGGACGTTCACGTCGAAGGGGAGGAGCTCGTTCCAGCGCCGGAGGGCCGCGGCGGCGTCGACGCGTGCACGCGGCGGGAGGTGGACGGAGGCCACCTGGCCGAGGGCGTGGACGCCGGCGTCGGTCCGCCCCGCTCCGTGGACGCGGACGCCGGGACCCCAGAGCTCCCGGGCCGCGGCGAGGAGGACGCCCTGGACGGTGCGGGCGTTCACCTGGGCCTGCCAGCCGCGGTAGCGGCTTCCGTCGTACTCGATCTTCGCGCGGAGGACCGCGCCCGCCGGCGCGGAGGTCTTCGAAGGGGCGCGGCTCGGGATCACGCGGTCATTGTCGCAGGCCGGAGGCGCGGGGCTCTATGATCCTCGAGAGCCTCGATGAGAAGGCGCCGGACGATCCACCTCTCCGTCGAGGCGGACTTCCCTTCGGTCCGCCTCCTGGCGGCCGCCTGCCACGGCGTCCTCGCCGAGTGGGGGCTCCCGACCGAGCGGAGGTCGCTCCTGGAGCTCGCGGTGGTGGAGGCGGCGACGAACGTCGTGCGCCACGCCTACCGCGGGCATGGCGGCCGGGTCGAGGTCGAGCTGACGCGCGAAGGGCGGGCCATCGCGCTTTCCGTCGTCGACACCGGCATCTCCTTCGACCCGACGCGCGTCCCGCCCCCGCGTGACCTCGACCCGGACGACCCGTCGACCTGGCCGGAGGGAGGGATGGGGCTGCCGATCATCCGCGCGGCCTGCGACGAGCTTCGCTACAGCTCGGACGGCGCGAGAAACGAGCTGACGCTGCGGCTGACGGTCGACGAGCCCGAGGAGCCGTGACCGGCGCGGACCGCCCCTTCACCGCCGCGGCCGTCCCCGCCGTCGAGCGGCGCTGTCGGGAGACCCTCGCGGCGCTCCTCTCGCGCCTCGGGGAGGTGGCCGGCGACGGTCTCGCCGGGGCGGCGCTCGGCGGGGCCCTCGGGAGGGGCGAGGCGCCGACGACGGTCGACGCGAACGGGGCCTTCGTCACGCCCGTTCCGTTCGAGCTCCTCGTCGTCCTCGACGCCACGCCGGGGCGCGCCGCGTCCGTCGCTCCCCGGCTCCGGCGCGAGCTGGCGGCGACGGCGCGGACGCGATCGGCCGACGTCCGTCTCGCCACCGCGGCCCGTTCGGCGCTCGCCCAGCTCCCGCCGTCGATCGCGAACGTGGAGACGGCCGCGGCCGCCCGCGTCGTCGCGGGCCCCGCGGCGCTCCTCGCTCCGCTCGCGCCTCTCTCGACCGCGCGGCCCGGCGCGGACGAGGCGCTCGCTCTCCTCGTCCGCCGCGGGGCGTCGCTCCTTCTCGCCGAGCGCGCCCTCTCCCGCCGTGCCCCTTCGCGCGCCGCCCTCCTCGCGGGGCAGGCCGCCGTGCACGCGGCGGACCTCGCCCTCGGAACCGCGCTCCTCGTCTCGGCCGGCCGCTTCCGTCCGACCGACGCCGCGCGCGACGCCGAGCTCCGCCTGCTCGCCGCGCCCGCGGGGGACGGCCCGGCCCCCGCGGGCTTCCATCTCCGGATGTCGCGGACGCGCTTCCGGGACGTCGTCGAACGGCATCGGGCCGCCGTGGAGGCCGCGCGCGAGGTGGACCTGCCGGACTCCCTCGGCGAGGTGCGGGCGCAGGCGGGGCGGGCGACCGACCGGTTCGTGGAGGTCCTCCGCCTCCTCGAGGAGGAGCGGCTCTCGCGTCCGCTGCCGAGCTGGACCGACTACGTCCGCGCGCTGGCCGAGAGGAACGGCGGCTCTCCGGGGCCGGGACTCTTCGAGGCGAGCCGCGAGGAGGAGCTCCCGTCGCGCCGGAGCGTCCGCGCCTGGCCGGTTGCCGAGCGGCTCGCGCCGGCCCTCGCGACGCTCCTCGACTGGGACCCGGGCGACCTCGCCGTCGTGCCGCTCCTCCTCGACCTTCCCGCAGACGCGACGAAGGAGGCGCTCGGCGCGCGCCTCGCATCGCTCGCCGCCTCCGCCTGACGGAGGGGCCGTCCGGCCCGGGGCCGTATACTCCGCCGCCGTGACGTCCGTGACCGAGATGGCGGACGACCCGGGGGCGTCCGGACGTCTCCTGTTCGTCCTGGCCCTCCTCGCGGGCCTCCTCCTCCGGCTCGTGCAGCTCGGCTCGCCCGATCTCCTGGGGCCCGAAGAGGGGCCCTGGGCCGTCGGCGCCCGAAACATCGTCGAGGGAGGGCTCGCCCAGCTCCTCGCGCTCTCGTCGACGCCGCTCGGCGAGCCGACCGGCATCCCGATCTTCTTCCCGGCGCTCCTGGCGGCGGCGGTCAAGACCTTCGGCGCCTACGAGTGGGCCATCCGTCTCCCCTCCGTCCTGTTCGGCCTCGTCGCCGCGTTCGTCCTCGAGCGGATCGTGAGGCGCGGCTTCGGCCAGCCCGCCGGGCACGTCGCCGGCGCGTTCGCGGCGCTCGCCTCGCCGCTCGTCCTCTCCAGCCGGACGGCGACGGTCGAGCCGACGCTGACGCTCCTCGGCCTCGGGGGGATCATCTTCGGCCTCCGGGCGTTCGAGGAGGACAGCCCGGGCGAGGCGCTGCCGGCCGGCGTGCTCTTCGGCCTCGGCTTCCTGACGAAGGGCTACGCCGTCGGGCTCTTCGTCATCCCGCTCCTCCTCGCCCTCCTCTTCCGCCCTCGCCTTTTCACTCTCGGCCGGACGAAGCGGACGCTCGCGCTCCTGGCCGCCTCGTTCCTGCTGACGGCCGGCTCACACCTCCTCCTGATGGCGCTCGTCCACCCGGCCTCGCTCGCGCCGCACCTGTCGCGCGCGTTCGGGAGCGCGCCCGACACGCTCCGGCAGCTCACCGACGTCGCGCTCGTGAGCGCCGACCTCCGGATGATCGTCAAGTCCCTCTTCGTCCTCCTCCCGCTCGTCGGGGTCGGCCTCGCGTACCTCGCGCGACCCCTCGGCGAGGAGGAGGTCGTCTCGGGGGCGACGGGGGGCGAGAGGCGCCTCTCGCACATGGCGCTCTGGTGCGCGTACGGGGTCGAGCTCGTCGTCCTGGTCGCGGTGGCGGGCTCGCTCGAGCTCTCCTCCACGCCGGTCCTCCCCGCCCTCTCGGCGCTCGCCGGCCTCGGAGGGGCGGCCCTCCTGACACGCCCGCGCTCGCCCCGGCGGGTCCGGTTCGAGACGATCGCGACCGTCGCCTCCGGGGCGGCCGTCCTCGTCCTGGCGATCCTCCTCGTCTGGACGGCGCGGGAGCCTCTCTTCAACGGGGGCCGGGCGGCGCCGTTCACCGCCGCCGGAGCGCTCGCGGCGATCGCCCTCTCGACGGCCGGGGCCGCGTGGCTCGTCTCGGGCGACGCGGAGCGCCGCTTCGGACGACGCGCCGGGCTGGTCTTCCTCTCGGTCCTCCTCGTCTCCGAGGGGCTCGCCGCGGCGCGCGCGATCCGTCACGACCTCCTCGCGCACCGGACGGGGGTCCGGGCGCTCTCCGACCAGGTTGCGCCCGAGCTCCTTCCGCTCTCCCCCCGCGTCGTCGCCTTCCGCGCGCCCGAGCCGTCGGCGATCGCGTTCCGGCTCTTCCGGACCGGGACGACCTGGGCCGACCGGCCCACGGTGGAGCAGGTCGCCGCGGAGGCGCGCGGCGGCAAGACGGTCGTCTGGGCCTGGCGCGAGGGGACGACCGATCCGGTCGCCGCGCCGGCGCCGCTCGTGAGGGCGTGGCTCATCGTGAATACGCGTGAGGTGACGGCCGAGGTGGACGCCCGCGCCGGGCGCACGACGGGGCTGCGCGCCTTCGTCGCCCGCCCTCCGTCATAATCGACGACCCTATGACGACCGTTCTCCTCGCGGACCGCGATGGCCGCGCCCTCGGCCCGCTCGAAGACAAGACCGTCCCCGCTCTCCTCCCGCTGCGCGGCGCGCCGCTGCTCGAGCGCGCGCTCGAGGCGCTCGTCTCGGCCGGCGTCCGCTCGGCCCTCGTCGTCGTCGGCCCGCGCGGCCCCGAGATCGAGAAGCGCTTCGGGAAGGGGATTCGATGGGGGATCGCCCTCGAGTACGTCCGCCGCGCCGAGGACGAGACGACCGGGGCCGTCCTGCGCCGGCTCGAGCATCGCCTCGACGGCGAGACGCTCGTCCTGCGCGGCGACGCGGCGATCGAGGGGGCGTTCGGGGAGTTCCTCCGCCGCTCCGCGACGAGCGAGGAGCCCGTCGTCGCCGCGCTCTCCGGAGAGCGCCTGCTCGGAATGTGGCGCGTCCGGCCGGAGGCGCTGAAAAAGCTGGAGATCCCCCGCGAGCCGGCGGACGAGAGCTGGGTCCGGGAGAAGGGCCACGCCCCGCTCGACGTCGACCTGGACCTTGCCCCGCTCGACTCCCTCACCCGCTGGAGCGCCCTCGACCGCGGAGACGGAACCGCCGCTCTTTCCCCGCGCGCCGCCGTTTCGAAGGGAGCCCGGCTCTCCGGCGGCTCGACCGTCGCCGAGGAGGCCGCGGTCCTCGGGAAGGCGGCGCTCGACGGCGTCTCGGTCCTTCCGCGCACCGTCGTCCCCGACGGCGTCTCCCTCCGCGGCGCCGCGGTGGCGCAGAACCTCGTCGTCGACCCGGTCTCGGGCGCGACGTCGCTCCTGACGGACCTCCTCCCTCCCGCCGGCACGCCGCGCGGGGCCGGGTTCGGAAGCCGTCTCGCGGGCCTCGTCCTCTTCCTCCTGTCGCTGCCTCTCTGGCCGGTCGCGTTCGCCTGGTCGTTCGTCGCGAATGCGGGGCGGCCGACCCGGCCCTACGCCTTCGCCGGGAACGGCGCGACGCCCGGGACTCGGGCCGCGGTGAAGACCTTCCGGTTCGAGACGGCGATCCCCGTCTTCCGGGACCTCCCGCTTCTTCTCGCCGTCCTGGGCGGTACTCTCGCCCTCGCCGGGGTAGCGCCCCTCGCGCCGGAGGAGGAGGCGGGTGCCGGAGCGGCGACCTGGGCCGAGGCGCGGCGCCAGGCGCCGGTCGGGCTCCTCGCGCGCTCGCGGATGGTCGTCCCCGCGTCGGCTCCCGGCGAGGTCGCCCGCGTCGTCGACGCGTTCGACGCGCGCCGCGGCTGCCGCGGGCTGCTCCCCCTCGGCCTCTCGACGTTCCTCTCGGCGCGCGCCTGGACCGCGCCGAAGGGCTGGAATCCCGACGAGCTGCCGGAGGCGCAGGGCTGACCGACCGGAAGGAGACGACGATGTCCGACGAGCACCGTTACACCGCGACCGCCGCCTGGGACCCGGCCGAACGCTCCGGCGCCCTCGAGAGCGGCAGCCGTCACCTCGCCGTCCCGTTCGGCGGCGCACCGTCGCTCGGCGGACGCGCCGACCGGACGAACCCGGAGGAGCTCCTCCTCGGCGCCGTCGTCACCTGCTTCGTCCAGACCTGGGCGATCTTCCTCGCGAAGCTCCGCGTCCCCGTCGAGGCGCCGCGCATCGACGGCGCTCTGGAGCTCGAGGCCGACCCGGCCGGGGGCTACCGCGTCCGCCGGATCGACCTCGTCGCGCACGTCCCGGCCGCGCTCCTCGCCGAGCGCGAGGCCGACGTCGCGAAGACCCTCTCTCTCGCCGAAAAGTACTGCATCGTCTCGAAGGCGGTGAAGGGCGAGGGACGCGAGGTCCACGTCACCGCCCACCCCGCCTGACGCTTCAGCCTTCCATATCCCCACCCGAGGGGAGGCGGCGCAGCCGCCGCGGGGAGGCTCGTGGCGAGCCTCCCCGATCCATGTCCGCAAGAAAGCCCGAAGAGCCGGAGGCGTTGGCCGGCGGTCCCGGCGCATCCTCCACGCGGACCTCTAATTCCTCCGGTAGTGGCACCCGCGCGAGACCGGGTTCTTCAGCGCGGCCTGCGCGATCAGGTGGCTCGCGTGGACGCCGTGGAAGAGGTCGACGATCTCGCGGGAGATCTTCGTCTCGTGGTAGAAGCGCGAGAGGCGCTTCTCGAGGTCGCGGATGTCGGCCACGGCCCGGCCGAGCCGCTCGCCCGTCCGGACGATCCCGACGTAGTTCCACATCGTGTTGCGGATCGTCGTCCAGTCCTGCCGGATGAGAGCCGGGTCCTCGTTCCGGGCGTTCCCGGGGGCCTTCCAGTCGGGGATCGCGCGGAACGTGGACGGCGGGAACGTGTGACCCTTCTCGATCCGGTCGGCGATCGACCGCGCCGCGTGCGCCCCCCAGACGAGCCCCTCGAGGAGCGACGTCGAGGCGAGGCGGTTCGCGCCGTGGAGGCCCGTGCAGCTCACCTCGCCGACGGCGTAGAGGTTCCGGATCGTCGTCTTCCCCTCGAGGTCGGCGAGGACGCCGCCGCAGAAGTAGTGGGCAGCCGGGACGACCGGGATCGGCTCGGTGGCGATGTCGATCCCGAACTTCGCGCACGTGGCGGCGATCGTCGGGAAGCGGTCGCGGATCGCCGTCCGACCCTTCCCCTCGTAGTGGTGCGCGAGGTCGAGGTAGACGCACGGCTCGCCGCGGGTCGTCATCTCCTCCACGATCGCGCGGGTCACGACGTCGCGCGGGGCGAGGTCCTTCCTCTCCCGGTCGTAGCGCGGCATGAAGGCTTCGCCGGCCCGGTTCACGAGGACCGCCCCCTCGCCCCGGAGCGCCTCGGAGATGAGGAATCGCTCGGCGTCCGGGTGGTAGAGGGTCGTCGGGTGGAACTGGACGTACTCGAGGTTCAGGACGGCCGCGCCGGCGCGCGCGGCCATCGTCAGGCCGTCCCCGATGGCGTGCTTCGTGTTCGTCGTGTGGAGGAAGAGCCGCCCGACGCCTCCGGTCGCGAGGACGGTGAAGTCGGCGAGGACGGTGTGGACGGCCCCTTCCTCGTCGAGGACGTAGGCGCCGAGGCACGGGTCCTGGAGCGCGTAGCGCTGCTGGACGTCGGTCGAGTGGTGGCGGGCGGTGATCAGGTCGACCGCGGTCGCGTCCGTCCAGACCTTCACGTTCCGCTCGCGCTTCACGCGGGCGAGGAGGGCGAGCTCGATCGCCTTCCCGGTGGCGTCGGCGGAGTGGACGATCCGGGCGACGGAGTGCGCCCCCTCGCGGGTGAAGTCGAGGTCTCCCTTCCGGGTGCGGGTGAAGGGGACCCCGGCGTCGCCGATCAGGACCTCCTCCACGACGCGCGGCCCCTCCTGCGCGAGGAAGCGGACCGCCTCGGCGTTGCAGAGGCCGGCGCCGGCGGCGAGGACGTCCCGGACGAGCGCGGAGGGGGAATCGCGCTTGCCGAAGTAGATGATCCCGCCCTGGGCGTAGCGCGTGTTGCAGTCGTCCGGCTCTGCCGCCTTCGTCAGGAGGAGGACGCGGATGCCCCGCTTGGCCAGCGCGAGAGCGGCCGTCAGCCCGGCGATCCCGGTCCCGATGACGAGCGCCGGGACGCGGGTCCGCCCGGCGACCCGGCTCACCGGCGGCCCCTCCGGGTCGCGGCCATCTTCACGTCGAGGGCGACGTCGGCGGCGCGCACGGAGTGCGTGATCGCGCCGACGGAGACGAAGTCGACGCCGGCGCGAGCGGCCTTCCGGGCCTTCTCGATCGTCATCCCGCCCGAGGCCTCGGTCGTGACCGCGGCCCCCGTGGCCTCGTTCCAGAGCTTCACGTCGCGGACCGCCTCGCGCATCGCGGCGACGGTCATGTTGTCGAGGAGGACCCGCTCGGCGCCCGCCTCGAGCGCCTGGTGGACCTCGTCGCGCGTCCGCGCCTCGGCCTCGAGGAGGCAGCGCTTCAGCGAGCGGTTGATCGCGCGGAAGTCGGCCGCTCGGCGGGTCGCGTCCCAGAGGCTCCCGCAGCCGTCGGCGTGGTTGTCCTTCACGAGGAAGGCGTCGGAGAGCCCCATCCGGTGATTCGTCCCGCCGCCGCAGCGGACGGCGTACTTCTCGAGCGCACGCAGGCCCGGCGTCGTCTTGCGCGTGTCGAGGAGCCGCGTGCCGCTCCCCTCGAGCGCCTCGACCCAGGCGCGCGTCGCCGTGGCGACCCCGGTGAGGCGCTGGACGAGGTTGAGCGCGGTCCGCTCGGCCGCGAGGACCGAGATGGCGGGCCCTTCCACGCGCGCGAGGACGGTGCCGGGCGCCACCTTCGTCCCGTCGTCGACCCGGAGCTCGACACGGGCGGGGGGGTGGAGGAACGCGAAGACGCGCGGGAGGAAGGCGACGCCGGCGACGACGGCCGCGTCGCGGCAGACCATGTCGGCCTCGACGCGGGCCTTCGGGCCGAAGACGGCGAGTGTGGTGACGTCCTCCCCGTCCTCCGCGAACGCGCGAACGAGGAGGTCGTCCAGGGCTTCGACGAGGCGTCGATCGGTCTTCACGGGAACAGCATTCTAGACGGCCCGGCGGGTGCGCGCCGTGGGGGCGTTCGCGTAGGATGTCGCGCCGATGGAGGACTCGATGATGGCCGGACCCGTGATCCCGGAACGTTACCGAGCGGCGCTCGGGGACGACGACCCCTTCCTCGCGATGTTCGAGGCGCCTCAGGCGCTCCGGAAGCTCCTGAAGGGGCTCACCGAGAAGCAGCTCTCCCGCCGCCCCGCGCCGGGGAAGTGGTCGATCAAGGAGATCGTCGCTCACCTGGCCGACGGCGAGGTGATCCTCGGCTCTCGCTACCGCCTCGTCGCGGCTCACGAGAAGCCCGCGATCGCGGCCTACGACCAGGACCTCTTCGTCGAGCGCCTGGGCGCGGACGCCGCTTCCGCCGAGGAGCTCGTCGCCGACTTCGAGATGGCCCGCGCGGTGAACCTCGGGCTCCTCGTTCGGCTGCCGGACGAGGCGTTCGCACGGGTCGGGATCCACTCCGAGAGGGGCGAGGAGTCTCTCGGCACCATGGTCGCGATGTACGCCGGGCACGACCGCGTCCACCTCGACCAGATCGAGACGATCCGGACCGGCCTCTTCCCGCCGAAGAAGAAGGCGCGGAAGGCCGCCCCGAAGGCGGCCGCCAGGAGCGCGGCGCGTAAGCCGGCGGCCGCGAAGCGGGCCGCGCCGAAGCGCGGAGCGAAGGCCCCCGCGAAGAAGGCCGCGAAGAGGAAGTAGGCGGCTCCGTCAGGCGGCGCCGCGCGTGAGGCGGGCCGCGAGGCCCGCCAGCGGAGCCGTTGCCGGGACGACGAGGCGGGTGGCGAACCCCCCGAGGAAGACGGGGCGGAAGAGCCGCGAGAAGAAGTAGACGCTCCCGGTCACCTTCCGCCACCGTCGCTCCCAGCTCCGCGCGAGCGCCTCCGCCCCGACGCGTCCTGCCGCGAGCTCGGCCAGGAGAGAACCTGCGGCCTCGCCGGTCCGGAGCGCGAGGGCCATTCCGGACCCGGTGTACGGGTCGACGACGCCCGCAGCGTCGCCGGCGAGGAGGACGTCGCCGAGGACCGCCCCCCTCCGGCCGAGGTGGACCGGCTCGCTGACGAGGGTCGGACCGGGCTCCGGCGCGAGGCCCTCGAGGTCGGCGGCGAGGCCCGGGCACTCCTTCCCGAGGCGCGCGAGGAGCCGGTCGAGGTCGTGATGCGCCTCCTTCGCGACCTCCGGCGTCGCGAGAGCTCCGAGGCTGACTCGCCCCTCCTCGACGAGGGAGAGGCCGAGGTAGCCGCCGCGGAAGACGTGCAGGACGGCCCGGTCCTCGAACCGCCTCCCCGCCCCCCCGGCGAGGAACCGCTTGAAGCCGAAGAGCGAGGCCGGCGACCCGAAGAACGGCCTTCCGAGACGTCCGTCGAGCGCCGAGTAGCGCCCCCAGGCGCCGAGGACCGTACGCGCCTCGAGTGTGCGGGCCGTCGTTCGGACGACGAATCCCTTCGGGAGCGTCCCGTCGATCGAGACGACGGTCTCGCCGAGGTGCGCCGTCGCCCCGGCCACCCGGGCGCCGTCGAGGACGAGGAGGTCGAGGCGCTCCCGGCTCAGCGAAAGGGCCGGTCCGGGAAGGCGTCCCGCGACGCGGCTTCCGTCGGGGCGCGCGAGCTCGAAGCGGCGGATGGTCGCGGCCCCCGCGGCGCGGACCGCGCCGTCGAGCCCGAGCCGCACGAGGGCTGCGACGCCGTCCGGGGAGAGGAGCTCCCCGCAGGTCTTCGAGCGGGGGAAGGTCGCCCTGTCGACGAGGGCGACGCGCCCGCCCGAGCGGGAGAGGACGAGCGCGGCGGCGCTCCCCGCGAGGCTCGCGCCGACGACGACGGCATGAAGCGGCGGGCCGGCCGTCGGGACGCGGCGCCTCATCGGGCCCCGTTCCCGAGCCGTCGTCCCCCCCCTTCCGGAGCGGCCGCCGTCTGCCGTCGGCAGATCAAACGCCGGCATCGTAGCAGCCGGTCCGGGGCCAGAGTTCCGTACAATCCGGGGGGTGTCGGACAGCCGCTTCGAGTTCCGCGGCGACCTCTCGAAAACCCCGCTTCCCGAGGTCCTCCAGACGGTGCACCACTACCGGGTGCCCGGCGTCGTCGTCGCCCGCCGCGAGGCGGTCGAGAAGAAGGTCTACATCTGGAACGGCGACGTCATCTTCGCGACCTCGAACGACCGGGAGGAGTCCCTCGGGAACGTCCTGCTCGCAGACGGGAAGCTGACGCGCGAGCAGTTCGACGAGTCGGTCCGCCGGCTCGTCGAGGCGAGGTCGACCGAAGGGGCCCGGCGGCACGGCGCCGTCCTCGTCGACATGGGCCTCCTGACGGCCGAGGAGCTCTTCGCCGCGGTGACGCGGCAGGTCCGCGGGATCCTCTTCTCGCTCTTTCAGTGGGACGAGGGGGAGGTCACCTTCACGGTGGGCCGCTTCCGGACCGACGAGATCATCCAGCTCGAGATCCCGACGCGGCAGGCGATCCTCGCCGGCGTGAAGGACCTGCGCGACGCCCGGAAGACCGTCTCGCTCCTCGGCCCCTCCTGGACGATCTTCGATCCGTCGTGGAAGCCGGCGGAGCTCGGCGACCTCGCGCTCGAGCCGGGAGAGCTCCGCCTCCTCCAGCAGGTCGACGGCGTGAAGACCCTCCGCGAGCTCGTCGGGCTCGGGCCCTCCGACGCGGCGCACAACGCGAAGCTGCTGTACGCCTTCTACGTCCTCAAGCTGATCGGCCGGCGCGACATGACGAGCCGGACGGCCGTGAAGAAGATCCAGTGGAGCACGACGGGCGGCGGCTACGCCCCGCCGTCGTGAGAGAAAGGTCCGTTTCGAGATGCCCCTCTACGAGTTCCGGTGCGAGTCGTGCGGTCACACCATGGAGACGATCCTCGCGTTCTCCGATCCCCTCCCCACCGCCTGCGAGTCGTGCGGCGGCGCGCTGAAGAAGCTCCTCTCGGCTCCCGCCGTCCAGTTCAAGGGCTCCGGCTTCTACCTCACCGACTACGGCCGGTCGGGCGCCGCCGGGCCGAAGGGGAGGGACTCCGGCGGCGACGCGGAGCCGAAGCCCGCGGGAGAGTCGAAGCCGACCGGCGAGTCGAAGGCCTCCGCCGAGACGAAGGCGGGGGGCGACGCGAAGACCACCGCGGCGGCGAGCGGTTCCGGCACGGGGGGCGATGCGAAGCCGGCGGGCTGACCTCGCGGCCGCGCTCCTCGCGGTCGTCCTCGCGCCCGCTCTCGACGCCTCCGACGGGCGGCCGGTCACGGCCCCCGGAGGGACGTGGCTGCGCTACCCCCTTCCGGGAGCCGAGGTGAAGTCGCTCGTGGCGGAGCCGCGCTCGCCGGGCCTCTTCTACGCCGGGACCGCCCTCGGCGGCGTCTACCGATCGACCGACGGCGGCCGGACCTGGAGCGCTCCTCCGGGCGGCGCCCCGTTCCCCGGCTATTCCGTCACCTCTCTGCTCCCCGACCCGCAACGCGTCGGGACGGTCTGGGCCGGTCTGACGGGCGTCGTCAAGGGGGGGCTCCTGGTCCGATCGGACGACGCCGCCCGCACCTGGAGCGTCGTGCGACGGTGGGAGGAGCGGGCCGAGGCCCGCGTCGTGGCGGTCGCCGTCCTGCGCGGACGGAAGGTCGTCGCGGTCGGAGGCGACACGGGTCTCGAGATCTCCGAGGACGGCGGCCTCACGTGGCGGCCCTCCCAGCCCCCGCTCGATCCGGGAAGCGGCGTCGCGTTCCTCGCGTTCCACCCGCTCGAGAGCGGCGTCCTCTACTCGGGCTCGTACCGGCATCCTTTCCGCTCGACGGACCTGGGCCGGAGCTGGAAGCGGATCGCGGGGGGGATGGTCGAGGACACGCAGGTCTTCCACCTCGACTTCTCGCCGACCGACCCGAACGACATCTGGGCGGCGACCTGCGGCTGGGTCTACCGGACGACGGACGGCGCGGCGACCTGGCGCCGGTACAAGGACGGCCTCGCCGACCGCCGGACCCACGTCGTCGCCCGCGACCCGCGGGACCCGGACCGCGTCCTCGCCGGGACGACCGGCGGGCTCTTCGAGAGCCCGGACGCGGGGAAGAGCTTCCGGCGCATCTCGCGGGAGTCGACCGTCGTCAACGCGCTCGTGTTCGACCCGGCGAACCCGAAATCGCTCCTCGTCGCGACCGAAGCGGAGGGGATCCTCCGGAGCGAGGACGGCGGGTTGACGCTCCTCGAGTCGAACGCGGGCCTCTCGGAGGCGCGGGTCTCGGCCGTCGCCGTCACCGCGTCGGGGCGGGTCGCCGTCGCGCGGGCCGCGGATGGCGGGAGCGGCGGGCTGTGGGACCTCGACCCCGTGTCCGGGAAGGCCGAGCGGATCGCGTCTGCGCCCGCCGCGACGATCCGCGCCCTCCTCGCGAGCGGCGAGCGGCTGCTCGCCGGGACGCCGGACGGGGTCTGGCTCGCCGTGGAGCCGGGCGCGCCGTTCGGGAGGGTCCTCGGCCTTCCGGTCCACGGCTTCGCGGCCGGACCGGGACGTCTCTTCGCCGCGACCGACGGCGGTGCGTTCGAGTCGCGCGACGGGGGGTCGACCTGGGGCCGCGTCGGCGATCTCCGGACGCGCGTGGAAACCGTGATGTGGAGCCGCTCGCCGGGGACCGGGGCCGAGACGCTCGCCGTGCGCTCCTCGGGCCGGACCCTCTGGTGGAACGGACGGGACTTCGGCCTCGACGCGCGGAGCGGCGCGAACCCGCGCCCGCTTTCGGGAGGGTTCGGCCGCCCGCGCGCCTCGGCCTACCGGCCGGCCGAGCCGATCGGGCTCGACGTCGACTCCGAGAAGGGGCGCCTCCTCTACCGCGTCCCGGGGCCCGGCGCCGACGTCGCCCTGGCGCTTCCGGAGCGGGGCCTCCACGTCGCCGGCTGGGCGGGGGACCCGCTCAGCGCGCGGGGCCTCTACCTCGCGACGATCGGGCGGGGGCTCTTCCGCTTCGTCCCGTTCGCCGCGGGCGCCGCCGCCGCCGGGGAGCTCAGCGCCCCGGCACGCTGAGGAACGAGAGGCGTGCGCCCGGGACGACCCCGTGGCGCTTCGCCTCTCCGCCCGTCAGCTCGACCACCGTGTCGGCGGGCGCGCGCGACGGATAGCTCGGGCACGGGTCGGCCTCGCACGGCGGGACGTTCTCCAGGACGTCGACGACGGCCCCGTCCGCGAGCGTGAAGACCATGTCGAGCGGGAAGTGACAGTTCTTCATCCAGAACGACCGCGGCTCGGGCGCGTCGAAAAGGAAGACCATCCCGCTCGACGGCGCGAGCGACTCGCGGAACATGAGCCCCTGTGCGATCTGCTCCGGCGTCCGCGCGAGCTCGAGGGCGAAGACGGCGCCCGACGGGAGGACGACTCGCGGCCCGGCGGCCGGGGCCGGTGCGGCGGGCGGCGCGCCGCGTCCCCCGGAGCAGGCCGCGAGAAGGAGGGCGCCGAAGAGGACGGCCCTC
>JAKLER010000419.1 GCA_022711615.1 Acidobacteriota bacterium | reverse complement strand
GAGTAGCCGATCGCGAGGAGGTCCTCGCGGAGGACGAGGACGTCGCCCCCTTCGATGTGGGGCCTCATCCGCGCGTAGGAGACGTTCTTCCCCCAGGCCGCGCGGAACTCGTGGAACCAGAAGACGCCGTCGGGGCGGGCGAAGCGCGGGTGGTGCTCGAAGACGGCGCCGGAGACGAGCGGCTCGCGCAGGCGCGCCGGCGTCGCCATGGAGCCCCGGACGAGCCGGTCGCCCACCGGGATGACCGGGTCTCGCTGGAAGTAGTAATTCGAGATCGGCGGCAGGAGGAAGAGCGAGTCGATCGAGCCGGTGATCTCGGGGTGCGGCTGCTCGATCCCCTCGACGAGGGCCGCCGCGAGGAGCTCGGGCGGGAGCGCGGAGAGGCGGTCCGTGACGGCCGGGCCGAGGCGGAGCGCCTCGTCGAGGTCCGCGAGGACCTGGACCCTCCGGTCGGCGTCGGCGAGGACCTCCTCGAGGAGGTCCTGGATCTCGAGGACCTCGGCGAAAAGCCGCAGCACCTGCTGGAACCGCCGGTGCTCCTCGCGCGCCCGCGCGCCGTGCAGGATGTCGTCGAAGAGGAGCTCCTGCATCATCCCCGGGGTCATCCGGTCGATCTCGCGGCCGGGCTGGTGGACGACGACGGAGCGCAGGCGACCGATTTCGGAATGGACGGCGATCGGCATGGTGGCACCCCCGTGGCAGCCGCGGGAGAATACCAAGCGGAGACGAAGATGAGCGAGGACGTGGAGTTCATCATCTGCAACAACTGCGAGACGCCCTGCTACTCGTTCGAGCTGGACCGGAAGGGGAACGTCGCCACCGCGTACTGTGCCCTCTGCGGCGCCGACGAGGCGAAGGACTTCCGACTTCCCGAAGCCGAGGACGTCGAGGACCAGGGTTGAACGCGGACGCGTACGAGAACCCCCTCACCGCGCGCTACGCGTCGGCCGAGATGTCCGCGCTCTTCTCGGCGCGGCACAAGTTCGCGACGTGGCGCCGGCTCTGGCTCGCGCTCGCCGAGGGCGAGCGCGAGCTGGGACTGCCGATCCCCGAGGCGGCGATCGCCGCGCTCGCGGGCCGCCTCGTCCCGACGGACGAGGAGCTCGCCGCGGCCGAGCGGTACGAGCGCGAGACCAAGCACGACGTCATGGCGCAGATCCACGCGCTCGGGGACGCCGTCCCCGAGGCGCGCGCCTTCCTCCACCTCGGGGCGACCTCGGCCTTCGTGGGGGACAACGCCGACCTCCTCGTCCTCCGCGACGCGCTCTCGCTGCTCGAGCGGCGCGTCGTCCGCGTGATCTCGCGCCTCGCCGCGTTCGCCCGCGAGCACGCGGACCTCGCCTGTACGGGCTGGACCCACTTCCAGGCCGCGCAGCCGACGACGGTCGGCAAGCGCGCCTGCCTCTGGCTCCAGGACCTCGTCCTCGACCACCACGAGCTGGAGCGCCGCGCCGCCGAGCTCCGCTTCCTCGGATGCAAGGGGGCGACCGGGACGCAGGCTTCGTTCGTCGCTCTTTTCGGCGGCGACGCGGAGAAAGCCGATCGGCTCGACCGGAGGGTGGCCGAGAAGATGGGCTTCCCGAAGCGGCTCCTCGTCTCCGGCCAGACCTACACTCGCAAGCAGGACGCTCTCGTCCTCTCGGCCCTCTCCGGCCTCGCCTCCTCGGCTTCGAAGTTCGCGCACGACCTCCGCCTCCTCCAGCACCTGAAGGAGGTCGAGGAGCCGTTCGGCGCGAAGCAGGTCGGCTCCTCGGCGATGCCGTACAAGCGGAACCCGATGAAGTGCGAGCGGATGAACGCCCTCGCGCGCTGGATCCTGACGACGGCCGAGAACGGCTCCTGGACCCACGCCACGCAGTGGCTCGAGCGGACGCTCGACGATTCCGCGAACCGCCGCCTCGCCCTCGCCGAGTCGTTCCTCGCCGCCGACGCCCTCCTCGTCCTCCAGGAAGCGGTCGTCGACGGGCTCGTCGTCCACCCCGAGGTGATCCGACGCCGCCTCGCCGAGGAGCTCCCGTTCCTCGCCACCGAGAACGTCCTGATGGCGGCCGCGAAGAAGGGGGGCGACCGGCAGGTGCTCCACGAACGGATCCGCGTCCACGCGCAGGCCGCGGGCGACCGCCTGAAGGCCGCGGGAGGCGAGAACGACCTCCTCGAGC
This sequence comes from Acidobacteriota bacterium, assembly GCA_022711615.1. GTDB lineage: Bacteria > Acidobacteriota > Thermoanaerobaculia > UBA5066 > UBA5066 > UBA5066. The sequence continues at coordinate 1,025 of JAKLER010000419.1, read as the reverse complement.
GGATCGCCGCCGACCCGGCTTTCGGCCTTTCCCGCGAGGAGGTCGCCGCGGCGGCCGACCCGCGCCTGTTCGTCGGCCGCGCGCCCGCGCAGGTCGCGGAGTTCCTCGCGGCCGAGGTCGACCCGCTCCTCGCGGCGCGCGCCGAGGCGCTGGCGGGCCGGGCGGTCGAGGTGAAGGTCTGAGGCTCGCGGCGCGGCCGGCGTCGCGCGCGGCGCTCGCGGCGCTGGCGCTCGCCGCCGCGTTCCTTCCCGGCTGCTCGTCCCGCCCGCCGGCGCGGGGAGCGCCCGACCTCGCCGGCGAGGGGACGGAGCGCGGGCTCGCCTCCTGGTACGGAGCCGAGTTCGCCGGCCTCCCGACGGCGAGCGGCGAGATCTTCGACCCGACGCGGATCTCCGCAGCGCACCGCGCCCTCCCGCTCGGCACGATCGTCGACGTGACGAACGAGAAGAACGGCCGGACCGTCCGCGTGAGGGTCAACGACCGCGGTCCGTTCGTCGCCGGGCGAATCGTCGACCTCTCGCGCGCCGCCGCGGCCGAGATCGAGGCGGTCGCCGACGGCGTCGTCCCGGTGACGCTCACGGTCGTCTCTCTCGGGTCGGGCCGGCGGACGCGGTCCGGGAAGCCCGGCCCGGGCGACGCCGCGACCTCCTGGGCGGTCCAGGCCGGGGCCTTCGCGAACGCGGAGAACGCCGAGCGGCTGAAGGCGCGGCTCGCGGCGCGCTACCCGTCGCCCTGGCTGGAGCCGTACCAGGGGCTGACGCGCGTCAAGCTCGGGCCGTATCGCTCGCGCGACGAGGCGGACGAGGCCTGCGCCGGCCTGGCCGACTTCGGCCTCGCCGGGATCGTCGTCCCGCACGGGACCGGCGAGGCCGAATCAGGCCGATAGGAGCCGGCGAAACCCCCGGTTCGCCCGAGGCTCCCGCGGTCGGAACCGGTCCGCCGCCTGTGACACGGGATACGACGCATCCGGCGCGGGAGGGTCCTCGAGGCCCCCGGGCCAGGACCTCCTATCGGAGGATCGCCTC
>JAKLER010000418.1 GCA_022711615.1 Acidobacteriota bacterium | reverse complement strand
CCGGGGCGCGTTCGGGAGTAGGCGAGGAGCTTCTCTCGGCGGTCGAGGAGATCGGGCCGGAAATCGATCTGCGGGATGGACAGGGCCTGCTCCATCGTCTCCTCCTGGAACGGTTCCCGTTCTACGCAGACGGGGGTCACCGGGTTCTGGCGGAGGGCGCTCCCCGGGACCCGGGCCCCGGGGCCGAAGCCGTGTCCGGGGCTTCGACCCGGGACCGCGATGGATGTGAAGGTCGGCCCGATCGGGACGAGCCGGAGCGCGCAAGCCCGGTTCCGGCGCGTTTGCACGGGAATTGCGTTTTCGCGAGCCACCCTCCGTAGAATCCGCCGCGTTCGATGACAGTCGCATCCGGCACGCGGCTCGGTCCGTACGAGGTCGGAACGCCCCTCGGCGCGGGGGGAATGGGCGAGGTCTACCGCGCGCGGGACACGAAGCTGGGGCGCGAGGCGGCGATCAAGGTCCTGCCGCCCGCCTTCGCCGAGGACGCCGAGCGCCTCGGCCGGTTCCGGCGCGAGGCCCAGATCCTCGCCTCGCTCAGCCACCCGAACGTCGCCGCCATCTACGGCCTCGAGGAGAGCGAGGGACTCGTGGCGCTTGCGATGGAGCTCGTGGCGGGCGAAGACCTGTCGGAGCGGCTCGCGCGCGGCCCCTTTCCCGTCGACGAGGCGCTCGCCGTCGCGCGGCAGGTCGCCGAGGCGCTCGAGGAGGCCCACGGGAAGGGAGTCGTCCACCGCGACCTCAAGCCCGCCAACGTCAAGCTCGCGCCCGACGGCAAGGTCAAGGTCCTCGACTTCGGCCTGGCGAAGGCCCTCTCGGGGGAGGCCCCCGCCGCTCTCGACTCGAGCGACTCCTCCCGGTCCCCGACGATGACGCGCCAGGGGACGCAAGCCGGGATGATCCTCGGGACAGCGGCCTACATGAGCCCCGAGCAGGCGCGCGGCAAGCCGGTGGACCGGCGGGCCGACGTCTGGTCCTTCGGCGTCGTCCTCTTCGAGATGCTCACGGGCAGGAGGCTCTTCGCCGGGGAGACGGTGAGCGACACGCTCGCCGCGGTCCTTCGCGCCGACCCCGACTGGGCCCTGCTCCCGCCGGGCCTGCCGGCGCCCGTGGGCGACCTCCTCCGCCGCTGCCTCGAGCGCGACCCGCGACGGAGGCTCCACGACGTGGCCGACGCCCGCATCGTGATCGAGGACGTCCTCGAGGGGCGCTGGCGGCCGACGGCGGCAACGGCGCCCCTCCCGCCGGTCGCGACCGCGCGCCCGCCCACGGCGAGGCGCGCGGCCGTGCCACTCGCCGCCTTCCTCCTCGGCATCCTCGTGGCGGTGCCCGTCCTCTCGTCGATTCGACGCGGCCCCGGGACCCCTCCCCCGTCGAAGCAGCCCGCCGGCTTTCGTCAGCTGACGTTCCTCGCCGGGGGCGAGATGGCCCCCGCGCTTTCGCCCGACGGGGAGAGCTTCGCCTACGTCAAGGAGGTCGGCGGACAGCGGGATGTCTTCCTGCAGCGGGTCGGGGGGACGAACCCCGTGAACCTGACCGCAGGCTGCGAGGCCGACGACGACGAGCCGGCCTTCTCGCCCGACGGCCGGCGGATCGCCTACCGGTCGGAATGCGCCGGCGGCGGGATCTTCGTCATGGGCGCGACGGGCGAGTCGGCGCGGAAGGTCACCGACGCGGGCTGCGACCCGGCCTGGTCCCCCGACGGCACGGAGCTCGCGGTCGCCGGCGAGAAGCTCCGGAGCCCGATCTCCCGCACCACGACGAGCCCGCTCTTCGCGGTGAAGGTCGGTACGGGCGAGCGACGGCTTCTCTCGTCTCACGACGCCGTCGAGCCGAGCTGGTCGCCGGACGGGCGGCGGGTGGCGTTCTGGGGACTCGTCGACGACACGCCTGTCCGGGACCTCTTCACCGTCGCGGCCGGCGGCTCGCAGTCCGAGCCCTCCGCCGCCGTGCGGCTCCTCTCGGACCGGCACGTCGACTGGAGCCCGAACTGGACGGAGAACGGCCGGGCCCTCTTCTTCGCGAGCTCCCGGGGCGGGACGATGAACCTCTGGCGGATCGGCGTCGACCCGGGGACCGGGCGGCCGCTCGGAAAGCCGGAGCCGGTCACGGCGCCCTCGAGCTGGGTGGGCTACCTCTCGGCGTCGGCGAGCGGCCGGCGAGTCGCGTTCGTCGACCGCAACGTCCGGACGAAGGTCCGCATCGCGCCGTTCGATCCGGCCGCCGGCAGGATCGCGGGACCTCCCCGCGAGGCCCCTCTCGGGACGGTCGAGGCCAACGGGCCCGTCTCGCTCTCCGCGGACGGCGCCACGCTTCTCTTCGACGACTCCGGCTTCCCCCAGCGCCTCGTTCTCGTCGAGCCCGGCGGGACGATGCGCCAGCTCACCGAGGGCCCGCACCGCGATCGCCAGGGGGCGTTCTCTCCCGACGGCGCCTGGATCGCGTTCCAGACGGACCGCTGGAAGGGAAGCCTGGCCCTCATCCGCCCGGACGGCAGCGGTCTCTCCGAGGTCCTGCCGGGACGGTCCGCGAGCGTCTTCCAGCCGTCCTGGTCCCCCGACAGCCGCTGGCTCGCCGCGGGAAACACGGATGCGGACGGACCGTTCCTGCTGGAGGTGGCGGACGGCAAGGCCGCGGGCCCCCCGCAGTTCCTGGCGCCTCTCGAGGAGGACGGCCTCGACTTCTGGCCCTCGTCGTTCTCCCCCGACGGCCGCCGGCTCGCCGGGGCGCTCTACTCGGCGGCGGCCCACCCTGTAGGGGGCGCCGTCTACAGCCTCGACGGCCGCACGTACCGACGGCTCCCCACGGGCGACGCCGGCGCGCTCCTCTTCCTCCCGGACGGCCGCAGGCTCCTCCTCGTGAGCCGGCGCGAGATCCGGCTCTTCGACCTCGAGAAGGGCGGCTTGCGGACGCTCGTCACGGCCCCCGAAGGAGGAGAGATCGGCTCGGCCGCCCTCTCTCCCGACGGACGCGTCCTCGCCTGGCACGAGAGCACCGACGAATCGGACATCTGGCTGGCCGAGTTCGAGGAGAAGGAATGACGCTCGCCCCCGGCGTCCGCATCGGGAGCTCCGACGTCACCGGCAAGCCCGGCGGTCCGGGGCTGGGGGCGTGAGGGCCGTCCTCGGCGCCCTCGCCGGCCTCGCGGGTGCCGTCGTCGGCGGGCTCGTCGCGGCGCTCCTCGCAACGGTCTTCGCGAAGGCGGCGAACGTCACGACCCGCGAGGGG
>JAKLER010000417.1 GCA_022711615.1 Acidobacteriota bacterium | reverse complement strand
GACGGTCTCGCCGCCGATCTCGCCCGGCTCGACCTCCTGGGCGAGACGAGGACGGAGTTTGACCCGAAGGCGCACGGCCTCGCCTCGCCGCGGGTCCGGGTCACGGTCACGACGACGGACGGGAAGGAGCGGACGATCCTCTTCGGCGACCCGGTCCCGGGGGCCGACGCCACGGCCGCCTCCGCCGACGGCCGGCTCGGCGCGGTGCGGTTCGCGCCGATCGCGCAGCTGACGAAGCCGTACGACGAGTACCGCTCCCGGAGCCTCCTCGACGTCCCGACCGCCGAGATCGACCGCGTCACGGTCGTCCGCGGGCCGAACCGCGTCGTCGCCGTCCGCGACGGCGCCGGGTGGCTCCTCGAGCAGCCCGTTGCGGACCTCGCGTCGGGCTCGTTCGTCGACCAGCTCCTCGCCGACCTCGCCGGCGTCCGTGCGACCGAGTTCCCGACCGTCGCCGCGGCCGACATGCCGCGGATCGGGCTTTCTCCGCCTGCGGCCGAGGTCCTCCTCGGCAAGGGGAAGGAGGTCCTCGCCCGGCTCGCTTTCGGCGCGGCGAAGGCCGACGCCGCGGGGAAGCTCTACGCCGCCCGAGACGGCGTGGTGATGGTCGTCGACGACCGGGCGCAGGAGACGCTCGGAAAGGAGCTCTCGGCGTTCCGCGAGGGACGCCTCCTCCCGCTCGACAGCTGGCTCGTCACGCGCGTCGTCTTCGAGAGCGAGGCCCTCCGGGCCGGGGCGGAGAAGCTGGAAGGAGCGTGGCGGTCCGCGGGCCGCGAGGTCGACGGGCGGGTCCCCGAAGACCTTCTCGAGCGCCTCGGCCGGGCCGAGGTGCGCCGCTTCGTGGCCGCGAAGGACCTCGCGTCGATCGGGCTCGCGCCCGTGCGCCGGCGGTCTCCCGTCCCGGCGGGCTCCGTCGAGGTGCTCCTCGAGAAGGCGAAGAAGCCCGTTCGGATCGTCTTCTTCTCGACGCCGTCGCTCGCGGCGGAGCAGCTCGTGGCGGCCCGCGTCGACGGCCGGGGAGATACTCTCGTCGTCGACGCGTCCGTCTGGGACGACGTGCGCTCCTTCGCGGTCCGCCTGAAAGAGGCGGCGGCCGCCGGGCCGACTCCGACCGCCGCTCCCCGTCCGTAAGGCGGCAGAGGAATCGCCGGGGACGACGCCGCCCCGAACCAATCCGGTCGCCCTGCGTTTCCAATCGGGTACGCGTGCGGCGGGACGGGCCACGAGGCCCGGTCCGCGGGGCGCCGAAGGAGGAGACGATGCCGGAGCGCCCGACCGATCCCCGCTGCGCCGCGCCGCCCCCGAGCCGCCCGAGGACCGCGGTCCTCGCCGCCGTCCTCGGGACCGCGCTGGCGGCGTTCCCCTGCGCGGCAGGCGAGGTGATGGTCGTCGGCACGCCGCACCTCGCCACGCTGCGGCCGGAGCCGGGACCGGAGCGCCTCCGCGAGGTCGTCGAGCGGCTCGCCTCCTGGGCGCCGACAGTCGTCTGCATCGAGGCGATCCCGGGCGATCGCGTTCGCCAGCTCGCCGGCGATCCCGCGGCGTGGGGTGAGCTGCTCTCGACCTTCGCGGTCGACGCGATCCGGCTCGCGCCCGAGCAGCAGGCGCGCCTGTCTGTCGACGGCGCCACCGCGCTCCGGCTGGCTCGCGAGCTGGAAGCCCGGCCCGGATCGCTCACGGATGCGGAGCGGGTCCGTCTCGTCGGGCTCCAGCTCGCCGGCCACGAGCCCTGGTCGGCGCTGCTCGGCTGGACGGTCCTGACGGACGAGGAGCGAGCCGCCGCCGCGAAGAGCCTGGGGCGTGCGGCCGTCGAGCGTCTCGGCGCGCTCGCGTCGTCCCGGAACGAGATCGTCTCCCTCGCCGTCCCTCTCGCGGCGCGGCTCGGGCACCGGCGGCTCTGCATGGCCGACGTCTTCGTCGACGAGGTGGCGGTCCAGACGCTGGAGGAGGACCTCGTGCCCCTGTTCCGGGACCCCGGCGTGGCGAAGGGGCTCGAGGCGATCGAGGCGGCGAAGGCCGCGCGCTGGAAGCCGGAGGAGAAGGACGGGCTCGTCCGGCTCGTCGCGTGGATGAGCGCGTCCGACTACGCGGAGGCGGACCGGCGGACGCAATGGGACCTGTTCGCCCGCGCCGGCGTGCCGAACCGAGCGGGGGAGCGCCGCCTCGCCCTGTGGCACGCCCGGAACGCCGAGATCGCGGCGCACGTCTACCGGGCGGCCTCCGGCCCGGACGGTGCCCGGACCCTTCTCCTCATCGGGGCCGCCCACCGACCGTTCCTCGAGGCCGCGCTGCGGGCGCAGCCCTGGATCGACGTCGTCCCGGCGGAGAGGGCGCTCGGCGTCGTGGGGCGCTAGGACTTCCTCTCGGGCGGGTCCGTCTCGCCGCGGGCCGGGCGGCTCGCGACGGAGCGGTCCCGCTCGGCGGCCTCACGCTCGAGGCGGGCGACCCGCGCCTTCCTCTCCTGCTCCTTGCGGTCCTCGACCTTCTCCACCTTCTTCTTCGAGGAGCCGAGGAACGCCCCTGCCGCGAGGACGAGCTTGAGGTGGAGCTGGCCGGTGAATTTCGCCCCTTCCCCCTTCGCCCCGACGAAGCTGGAGCCTCCGAGCTTCGCTTCGGAGAAGTCGGCGTGGGCGACGTTCGCCCCCTTGAAGAGCGCTCCTTCCAGCACGGCCCCCACGAGCGTCGAGAAGCGGAAGTCGGCTCCGGAGAAGTCCGCCTCCTGAGCCTCCGCCCCGAGCAGGTTCGTCCCCGAGAAATCGGCCCCGGGCGCGAGGACGCCCGCCATCCGCGCCCGCTTCAGGTTCGCGCGGCGGAGCGTCGCGCCTTCGAGGTGCGCCCGCTGGAAGATCCCTCCTTCGAGGTTCGCTTCGGTCAGGTCGGCTCGGGAGAGGTCCGCGTCGGTGTAGTTCCCCCCGCGCAGGTTCGCGCCGACGCCGTTCGCCTCGGCGAGCTTCGCGCCGGTGAAGTTCGGGAACTTCAGCTTCGGCGTCCGGAGGTCGAGCTTCTCGAGGTTCGCCTGGGTCAGGTCGGTCTCCTCGAGGAGCGCCCCGAGGAGGATCGAGCGGCGAAGGTCGGCGTCCTTGAAGCAGGCCTTCCTCAGGTTGGCGTCGGAGAGGTCGGCCGCCTGCGCGATCACGCGCTCGAAGTCGGAGGAGGTCAGGTCGGCCCCGGTGAAGTCGACACCCGTCAGGTTCGCCCCGCGGAACGTGATCCGCTGCCCCTTCACGCCCCGGAAGCTCGTC
>JAKLER010000416.1 GCA_022711615.1 Acidobacteriota bacterium | reverse complement strand
GAACATCCCGGAAGGGCGGCCGACGGGGATCCGGGCGACCCGGATGGGGAGGCGCCGGTACGGCGAGAGCGTCGTGGAGAAGGTCGACCCGCGCGGCAGGCCCTACTACTGGATCGGGGGCTCCCACGTCGACACCCACTCCGACGGGAGCGACCTGACGACCGTCGCGGAAGGGCTCGTCTCGGTGACGCCGCTTCACCTGGACCTGACGGCGTACCGGGCCCTCGAGGACCTCGCCGCGCGGCTCGAGGGGAGCCGCGCGAACGGCCCGGACCGAAGCTAATATCCCGGCGTGAGGCCGGAGGACCCCGAGGTCGCGCGCGCCGCGCGGGCGGGCGCCGAGGCGCGGCGCGCCATGGTTGCGCGCATCGTCGCCGCGGGCCTCGTCTCGGACCGTCGCGTGACGGACGCGCTCGCGGCCGTCCCGCGCCACCTCTTCGTCCCGAAGGAGCTCGCGGGAGAAGCCTACGGAGACCACGCCCTGCCGATCGGATCGGGACAGACGATCACCCAGGCGGCGAACGTCGGGCGGTCGGCGGAGCTCGCGGCGATCCCCCCCGGAGGTCGCGTCCTCGAGGTGGGGACGGGCTCCGGATACCAGGCCGCCGTCCTGGCCCGGCTCGCGGGGCAGGTCTTCACGCTCGAGCGGATCCCGGAGCTCGCCGCCGAGGCCCGGCGGACCCTCGCGCTCCTCGGGATCGGAAACGTCTCCGTGAAGGTCTTCGACGGGACCTACGGCTGGCGCGAGCACGCGCCGTACGACGCGATCGTCGTGGCGGCCGGAGCGCCTGAGGTGCCGGCGCCGCTCGTCTCGCAGCTCTCCTCCACCGGGCGCCTCGTCGTGCCGGTCGGACCGTCCGGGCGGCAGCGTCTCCTCGTCGTCAAGAAGCTGCCGAGCGGCCGGACTCGGACGGAGGACGCGGGGGAGGTCGCCTACGTCCCGCTCGTCGGGAAGTTCGGCTGGGAGAAGGCGCCCGCGGAGGCGCGCCGGTGAGCGGCTTCGAGAGCGCCGCCCGGCGATGGCTCGTCGCGGGGCGCGTCCAGGGGGTCGGCTACCGGGCCTTCGCGGCGCGGACGGCGCGCGGCCTCGGCCTCGTCGGCGGCGTCTCGAACCTGCCCGACGGGCGGGTCCTCGTCGTGGCGGAAGGAGCAGAGCACGCGCTCGAGAGGCTCGAGTCGGCGCTCTGGGAAGGTCCGCGCTTCGCACGGGTCCAGTCCGTCGAGGCGGCACCGGCCGCGCCGGACGAGGTCCGGGCGAGCTTCGACGCGGAGTTCCGGCACGACCGGTAGAATCCCCGCGCACCGATGTCGAGAAAAAGGATCCTGGTCGTGGACGACGACGCCGACCTCCGGGCGCTCGTCGAGGGGCAGCTCCGGGCCGCGGGCTACGAGCCGTCGGGCGCGGCGAACGGCAGCGAGGGCGTCGAGCGGGCGGTGTCCGACCGACCCGACCTCGTCCTGCTCGACGTCGGCCTTCCGACGCTCTCCGGCTGGGAGGTCTGCGCGACGCTCCGGAGCCTCGCGGAGACCGCTGCGATCCCGATCGTGATGCTGACGGGACGCTCGGAGATCCGCGACTTCGTCACGGGCCGCCAGGCCGGCGCGACCGACTTCGTCACGAAGCCGTTCAGCCGGGCGAAGCTCCTGGAGACGGTCGAAGGCGCCCTCGCGGAGAGGGATGCCTCGGCGCCGGAGCCGTTCGGGCCGGAGCTCCCCGAGCACCGCGCGCGCGGGCTCCTCCTCGACGCCCTCACCGGGCTTCCGGCCATTTCCGTCGTCGTCGACACGCTCCGCGAGAGGCTCCTGGGGGACGAGGAGTTCGGGGTCCTCCTCGTCGACGTCGACGCCGCCGGCGCGCTGGAGGAGCACTACGGCTGGGAGGTCCTCGACGACGTCGTGCGCGAGGCGGGGCGGTCGCTCCGACGGCTCGTCGGTACGCTCTTCTCGACGGGGGACCTGCTCGCCGTCCGCCGGCCGGGCTCGACCGCGATGGTGGCGTTCGTCGGCCTCCCGCCCGGACTTGGCGAGGGGGAGGCCGCGACGCGGCTCGACCGGAAGGCGCGGCAGGTGGCGGAGTCGGTCGGGGCGCTCCTGGGCGAGCGCTTCCTCGGACGCGTCCATCGCCGCCTGCAAGTCACGGCGGCGGCGTCCCGGCTTCGGTACAGCCCGCAAGTGAGGCTCGAGCGCCTCGTCGAGCGGGCGCTCGCGGAGGCCTCGGCCGTGGCTTCGACGCGGGAGGGTGAACGGGCGGCGGTCCAGAAGGCGGAGTTCGACGCCCTCCTCCGCGGGGGCCGGCTCGAGGTGGTCTTCCAGCCGATCCGGGAGCTGGCGTCGATGAATGTCGTCGCCCGGGAGGCTCTGACGCGCGGACCCGAAGGGTCGAGCTTCGAGAGCCCCGAGGTCCTCTTCGAGTACGCGGCGCGGCACGGTCGCGTCCTTTCCCTCGAGCAGGCGTGCCTCTCGCTCTCCGCGACCCGCTTCGTCCCGGCCGGCGAGGAGCTCCTCTTCGTCAACGTGGAGACCCACGTCGTCAACGAGCTCGCGCACGGGGGGCTCGAGGTCCTGAATCCGCTCGTCGCCCTCGGCCCGTCCGTCGTCCTCGAGATCACGGAGAGGGGCGCGATCGCCGACTTCGAGGCGTTCCGCGGGGGGCTCTCCGCGCTCCGGCGAGCCGGCTTCCGGATCGCGCTCGACGACGCCGGCTCCGGGCATGCCTCGCTCCACGCCCTGGCCGAGCTTCGGCCCGACTACCTGAAGATCTCCCAGTTCCTCGTCTCGGGCCTCCACCGCGACGGGATCAAGAGCGAGATCGTGGCGATGCTCGTCCGGCTCGGCGAGCGGATCGGCGCCGTGACGGTGGCGGAGGGGATCGAGACCGACGAGGAGCTCGCCGCCGTCCGCGAGCTCGGCGTCGCGCTCGGCCAGGGCTTCCTTCTCGGGCGGCCCGAAGCCGCGAATCGCCGCTGACGGAAGCCCGCGTTCGCTCCGAGCGCCGTCCGGGCTTTCGGGCGATGATCCGCGCGGGGAGACGCCGATGACGGATCACGAGGACGGCGGGCCGGAGCTTCCGGACGGATTCGAGAAGGTCGAGGCGACCGTCTGCCGTCGCGGGGGAGAGCTCCTCGTCTTCGGCACGCTTGAGCCCGAGGGTCCGTTCGTCTTTCGGCTCCAGCTCGCGAAGAAGCCCGAGGACTTCGGTCCGCCTCCCCCCGGATTCGAGTGGACCGGAGAGGAGCGTCCGCCGAAGAAG
>JAKLER010000415.1 GCA_022711615.1 Acidobacteriota bacterium | reverse complement strand
AGCGGAGGCAACCAGAAAGCCTCGGTCTCGCAGTGGATCGGCCCGGTCGAGGTGAACGTCACCTACAACAGCCCGAAGGTCGTCGCTCCGGACGGCACGGACCGCCGCGGGAAGATCTGGGGAGGCCTCGTCCCGTGGGGGATGTCGAAGGACTCCTTCGGCACCTGCGGCGAGGAGTGCCCCTGGCGAGCCGGCGCGAACGAGAACACCGTCTTCCGGATCTCGCACGACGTGAAGGTCGAAGGGCAGCCGCTTGCGGCCGGCTCCTACGGCCTCTTCATGGTGCCCGGGCCCGAAGAGTTCACGGTCATCTTCTCGAAGAACTCCACGAGCTGGGGCCATTACTTCTACGACGCGAAGGAGGACGCCCTCCGCGTGAAGGTGAAGCCGAGGAAGGCGCCGTACACGCACTGGATGACGTTCGACTTCGTCGAGCGCAAGCCCTCCGAGGCGACCGTCGCCCTCCGGTGGGACGAGCTGGAGATCCCGATCCGCGTCGAGGTCCCCGACGTCGACGGCCTCTACCTCGCCGAGATCCGCAACCAGCTCCGGAATGCGACCGGGTTCTCCTGGGAGTCGTGGGAGCAGGCCGCGCAGTTCTGCCTCGCCCGGAAGATCAACCTCCCCGAGGCGCTGAAGTGGGCCGAGCACGCCGCGACGCCGGGCTTCACGGGGCAGGAGAGCTTCCGGACCCTCTCGACCCTCTCGCAGGCCCAGGCGGCGAACGGGATGGCCGACGCCGCGCAGGCGACGATGCAGAAGGCGATGGCCCACCCGACGGCGACGGCGATCGACCTGCACATGTACGCGCGCGGTCTCCAGGCGCAGAAGAAGACCGACGAGGCCGTCGCCGTCTACCTCCTGAACGCGAAGAAGCACCCGGGCCAGTGGCCGGTCGAGGTCGGCCTGGCGCGGGCGTACTCGGCGCAGGGGAAGCTGAAGGACGCCCTCTCCGCCGCGAAGAAGGCGCTCGCGCAGGCGCCCGATGACCCGAACAGGAAGGGCCTGCAGGGGATGATCGAGAAGCTCTCGGCGGGCAAGCCGATCGACTGAGGACGAAAGGGCGCCGCGCGGGGGCCGACCCCGCGCGGCGCCCGGGCTCCCGGCGTCCCCTCCGCTAACCGCTCGTCCCGTCCCACCCGGCGAGGCGCGCGAGCATCCACCAGAACGCGCGCGCCTTCAGGACGCAGTTGAGGCGCTCGGAGTGGGCGCAGTCGCCGCAGGAGGCGGCGAGCTGCGCGAGCTCGTGCCCCGGGTGGGCGGAGATCCACTCCCGGGCCCAGTTCCCGTCGCCCCACGGGTTCCCGTCGCCGTTCCGGTCGTACTCGCATCCGTCCGTCGCGTACTTCTTCATGAAGTCGACGAGCCCGTCGGGGTCGAAGCTCTCGATGTCGGCGAAGTCGAAGAGGACCTTGCCGTTCTCCCGGCAGTACCGCCGGATCTGCTCGTTCCGCCGGTGGAGGTCCCCACCGGCCCCGCTCCCGACGAGATGGCCCGTCATGTAGACGAAGCGGACCGTGGGGAACTCCTCCTCGAGCGCGCTCATCAGCGAGAGGTACGTCTCGATGTCTCGCGGGTCGCCCGTGTCGGCCTGCCCGCACCACGACCAGACGACGACGTTCCGGTCGCAGCCTCCGGCGCGGCTCAGGAGCTCGCGGGTCGCGTCGGCCCAGGCGGTCCGGTCGGGGCTCCCGAGGTCGTTCGCCCCGGGGAAGGCCGAGTCGTTCAGGAAGACGCCGGGGAGGTATCCCCAGGAAGAGTCGAAGTCCAGGAGCGCCCCGGCCGCAGCCAGCGCTTCCATCCCGGTCACGACCTGGCTGCCGTGAGAGGTGTGGCCGTAGCCGATCTTCAGCTGCGCCTTCGCGGCCTCGAGGTATCGCGCCGGCACGCGGGAGAGGTCGGTGCAGGTGTGGTCGACGACGAGGGCGCCGTCCGTGACGGGCGTCGCCGGGAGGACCGCGGGGACGAAGGCGCCGTCGCCGGTCCGCTCCCCGGGCGCGCCGCCGTCGTTCACGACGCCGTAGGCGATCCACGGCGCGCTCCCCTCGAGGCGCGTCACGCGGACGAAGCCGTTCGCGACGCCCGACGCCGCGAAGAAGGCGTCCGGCTGCGCCCACTCGCCGCTCTCGAGCGTCACGTCGAGCGGGTCCCCCGCGGGGGCGCCGCCAGCGGCGCCGTCGTGCACCTGGAGACGGAGGGTGACCGGGCCGGTGCCGTCGTCGCCCGCGTGGAGGACGGCGACGTTCGTCCGGTTGAAGGCGTCGGCGCCGAGGCCGTAGACGACCGCCTCCGTCGCGGCCCCGGCGCCGGCGGGGACGGCCGGCGTGAAGACCCCGAACTGCCCGCGCCCGGGAGCCTGAGAGGCCGTCCGGGCGGCGACGAAGACCTGGTCGAGCGGGACTCCCGAGACCTGGACGCGCACCGACCCCGCGTGGCCGGGTCCCTTCGGGCCGATCGGGAGGCCGCGCCGCCGGAGCTCCTCGATCGCGTCGGGGAGGATTCGCTGCCGGCCCGCCGGGACGGCGATGGTCACGGTCCCGCCCGGGCCCGACTCCGGCGAGAGGGATTCGACGTAGGTGAGCGAGAACGTGGCGTCCTCGCTCCCTCCGTTCGCGAGGACGAGCTCCGAGAGGAACGCGCCCGCCTCGACGAGGACCGGCAGGACGAGGGCCGACCCCGGGGCGGCGAACCGGGCGGGCGGGACGAAGGAGCCGTCGCTCGTGCCGTTGTCGTTCACGACGCCGTAGGCCGAGAAGGAGCCGGCCCCCCCCACGAGTCGTTCGACGACGACCCACCCGCTCGCGAAGCCGGCCATCCGGAGGACCTCGTCGTACTGGTGCCAGCCGAAAGGCGGGAGCGTCCGCGCCGCGTCGACGACGGCGCTCGCGCCGCTCTCGCCGTCGAACGCGGTGACCCGGAGCGTCACCTCCTGCTCGCTCGTCGAGAAGACGGCGACGTTCGAGCGGTCGGCGGCGTTCGTCCGAAGGCCGAAGACCGACGCGCTCCCCGCGAACGCGTCGGCCTCACCGAGCCCGCCGTAGGCGAGTCCGGCCCGGCCGGCTGGCGAGGCGATCGGGGTGGTCGTCCTCGCCGTCGCGACGATCGCGGCGCCGGGCGACTCGACGACGAGCGTCCCGCCCTGTGCTCCCGTCGTCGGGATCGCGAGCCCTCTCGCGCGGAGCGTCGCGATCGCGTCGCCGTAACGCACCTGCCCCCCGGCCGGGATCGTCTCGAAGACGGTGCCCGAGCCGAGCGCTCCGCCCAGCGAGG
>JAKLER010000414.1 GCA_022711615.1 Acidobacteriota bacterium | reverse complement strand
ACCTGGACGTTCGGGACGACGAAGACCGTCCGGACGACGCCGTCGAACGGCGCCGGGATCGGCATCTCCATCTTCATCGCCTCGAGCGTGGCGATCCGCTGCCCGCGGGAGACGCGGTCCCCCGCCGCGACGCCGAGGCTGACGACGACGGCCGGGGAGGGCGCGCGGAGGATGCCGAGGTCGTCGCGCGAGAAGCGATGGGGAACGCCGTCGACCTCGACGAGGTGCTCCAGCCCCTGCACGACGCAGAGGACGCGGTAGCGGACGCCGCCGACGTGGAGCCAGCGCTCATAGGGCGAGAGCGGCTCGACGCGCACCTCGCACTTCTTGCCGTCCAGCTCCACGCGGTAGTCGTGACGGTCGAGGCGGAAGGCGCGGAGCTTGTAGTTCGCCCCGCGGTGCCGGAACTCGATCGTCCGCCCGACCTCCTTGCGGGTCTCGGGGCGCATGCGCGCGGCCGACTGGTAGAACTTCTCCTCCTCGACCCGGAGCTCGTCGTCGTAGGCCTCGACGGCCGCGGCGAGGAGCGCGATCGCGGCATGGCGACGCTCCTCCCCGGCCCGCTCGGCCGTCCAGCGCTCGAGCCAGCCGGTGTCGACCCGCGCGCTCCGGACCTCGGGACGGTCGAGGAGCTCGAGGAGGAACGCCTTGTTCGTCGTCCCCCCGTCGAGGACGACGGCGCTCTCCGAGAGCGCGCGGCGGAGGCGCGCGAGCGCCTCGGCCCGGTCGGCTCCGCGCGCGATCAGCTTCGCGATCATCGGGTCGAACTCCGGCGCCACCGTGTCGCCCTCGGTCACCCCGCGGTCGATTCGGAGGCCCGGCCCGGTCGGCAGCCGGAAGTGGAGGAACTTCCCCGGCGACGGGGCGAACCCGGCGTCCGGGTCCTCGGCGTTGAGGCGGACCTCGATGGCGTGGCCCGACGGGGCGGGCGGGTCGCCGACGAGGCGGCCCCCGCGCGCCACGTGGATCTGGAGCTTGACGAGGTCGAGGCCGGTCGTCACCTCGGTGACGGTGTGCTCGACCTGCAGGCGCGCGTTCACCTCGAGGAATGCGAACGTGGCGTCCTTCGGGTCGAAGAGGAACTCGACCGTGCCGGCGTTCCGGTATCCGGCCGTGCGGGCAATCCGGAGCGCGGCGGTCTTCAGCTCCTCGACGGTCTCGTCGGAGAGCGTCGGCGCGGGCGACTCCTCGAGGACCTTCTGGTGACGCCGTTGGACGGTGCAGTCCCGGACGCCGACGGCCCAGGTCGTCCCCCAGGAGTCGCCGAGGACCTGCACCTCGACGTGCCGCACGCCGAGAAGGAGCTTCTCGACGAAGACGGTCGCGTCGCCGAACGCGCGGTACGCCTCGTTCCGCGCGCTCTCGAACGCGGCGGGCATCTCCTCCGGGGAACCGACGACGCGGATCCCGCGTCCTCCCCCGCCGGCGGCGGCCTTGACGACGACCGGGTAGCCGAGTGCGGTTGCGGCCTCCGCCGCCTCCGCGGGTCCGGCGACCGAGGTCCCGCTCCACGGGACGACCGGGACGCCCGCCTCGGCGGCGAGCGTCTTCGCGGCGACCTTGTCGCTCAGCCTCCGCATCGCGTCCGGCGGCGGGCCGATGAAGACGATCCCGAGCCGGTCGCAGAGCTCCGCGAAGCCGGCGTGCTCGGAGACGAAGCCCCAGCCTGTCCAGACGGCGTCCACCCCCGCGCCGGCGAGGGCGGTCTCGAGGCGGGCGTAGTCGAGGTACCCGACCTTCCGCTCGCCGTCTCCCGAGGAGACCGTCGCCGGTCCGAGGGAGTACGCCTCGTCGGCCTCGCGCACGAACATCGCGCGCCGGTCGGGGTCGGTGTAGAGGGCGACCGTCCGGATCGCCGTCCCGTGCTCCTGGTTGAACTCCCGGACGGCGTTGATGAAGCGCATCGCCGCCTCGCCGCGGTTGACGATGGCGACCCGCTGGAAATCAGGATTCATCTCTCCTCCAGACCGGAACCCCCGGAGGGCGGTCCGAGGACCGCCCTCCGGGGAGAAAGGGACGTCTCAGGCCATCGCGGCGCGGAACGGCGCGAGCCGGTCGGCCGGGGCTCCCCCCGGCAGCTCGACCGTCCGGTACCCCTCGACGACGAGGTGGACGTTCCCGTTCGCGTCGACGACGCGGGCGTCGAAGGTCCCGTCGCCCGAGGCCGACGGCGTCACCACGGCGTGAAGCCGGCCGCTCCCGGCCTCGAGGGGCCGAACGGGGCGGACCCGCTCGACGCGCAGCGGCAGGCCCATCCGCCCGGCCGTGCCGAGCTCGAAAACGCCGGCCGTCTGGAAGGCGAGCTCGACGAGGCGCGGCGCGACGACGGTCGGCGCGTCGGGGGCGTGGTTCGGCGGAAGCGGGTCGGCGAAGAGGCCGACGACGCCGGAGCCGTTCTTCCAGGCGCTCTCGAGCACCTGGTAGGCCGGACCGTGGAAGTAGACGGAGTAGATGTCGGCGGCGGTGAGGGGCGCGCCGGGGTTCTCGAGCGCGGCGGCGAAGGTCTCGGGCGCCGTCTCGCCTCGTTCGAGGCGGACGCGCGCCCGGAAGTGGACCGTCTCCTGCGGCTCGGCCTGTCCCGGCAGGGTCCGGCGACCGACGAGGCGGCACTCGGCCTCGACGGCGTCGCCCGCCGGGCGAAGGACCGCCTCGACGGCGACGGAGCGAGGCTCGTCGCGGTAGAGCTTGAAGGGGGCGAGGAAGTCGACGTCCTCGACGGACGCGACCCGGAAGCCGGGGAGGAGCGCGGCGGCCGTCTCGGCGAACGCCTCGATCCCCATCACGCCCGGCAGGACGGCGGTGCCGTCGATGCGGTGGTCGAAGAGGAAGGGCTGCGCCTTCGGGTCGAGCTCCGTCTCGACGAGGAGGCCGGAATGGAGGCGGAACGCCGCGAGGCGCCCCGTCATCGGGCCGGCCGGGAGGGCCGGCGCCGCCGCCGGGTCGAGGCCGCCCGTCTCGTCCCACTCCTTCGTCAGGATGCCGAGCCGGAGCCCTTCGACGATCTCCCCCGCGAAGGAAGAGCTCGTCAGCTCGCGCCGGATGATCGGGATGCCCGAGGCGGCGGGGAGCATGTCGATGCCGGCCAGCTCCATCATCTTCGGGATCGAGCCGCGGGTCGCCATGCCGATGTCGCCCCAGGCGGTCCAGTCGAGCGCGATCCCGCGCGTGCCGGGGCGCGTCGTCCGGAAGCTCGAGGAGAGCTTGCAGAGGAGGTCGTTCGCGGAGCTGTAGTCGGTCTGGCCGCCGTTGCCGAAGCGCCCGGCGACCGAGGAGAAGGCGACGGTGGCGCCGATGGGCGTGTCGCCGAG
>JAKLER010000413.1 GCA_022711615.1 Acidobacteriota bacterium | reverse complement strand
GGCCTCGCGGTTCCCGAGGGGATGCTCCGCCCCGGCGAGGAGAAGCAGTTCTGCTGCAACGGCTGCCGGCAGGTCCACGACCTGATCCGCGACTGGGGCTACGAGAAGTTCTACGGCCTCGTCGAGCAGCAGGGAGGGATGCTCGAGCCGGCCCGCCCGACCGGGCGCGGTTTCGAGGACCTCGACGACCCGCGCGCGCTCGAGGGGGCGACCGAAGAGGAGCCCGGCGGGCGCTGCCGGACCCGCCTCTACCTCGAAGGGGTCCACTGCGCCGCGTGCGTCTGGCTCGTGGAGAAGCTCCCGGAGGCGCTCGACGGCGTCGACTCCGTGAGGCTGAACCTCGCGAACGCGGTCGCCGAGGTGACCTGGCGTCCGGAGAGGGTGAAGCTCTCGGCCGTCGCCCGCGCCCTCGACCGGCTCGGCTACTCGCCGCACGTCCACCGGGCCGGCGCCGCCCGCGACGCGCGGCGCGCCGAAGACCGCGCCGCCCTCGTGAAGCTCGGCGTCGCCGTGGCCGGGGCGATGAACCTGATGTTCCTCCACGGGGCGCTCTACGCCGGAGAGGCGTCCGGCATGGCCTCCCCCTACGAGGCGTTCTTCCGCTGGGTCTCCCTCGGCATCGCGCTTCCCGTCCTCGCCTTCTCGGCGCGGCCGTTCTTCCAGACCGCGTGGGCGGGGCTGAAGTCCCGCTTCGTCCACATCGACCTCCCGGTCGCGATCGGGATCGCCGTCGCGTTCGCCGCGAGCGCCGCGAACGTCGTCCGCGGGAGCGGCCCGGTCTACTTCGACTCGCTGGCGATGCTCGTGGCGGCCCTCCTCGGCGCGCGCCAGGTGCAGCGCGCCGCGCAGCGGGCGGCGCTCGAGCGGGCCGACAGCCTCCGCGGCGTCGCCTTCCTCGAGTTCGCCCGCCGCCTCGAGGGAGACGGCCCGCTCGCTCCCGCCGTCGAGGTCCCCGTCGCGGCGCTCGTGCCGGGCGACCGCGTCGAGGTCCGCTCCGGCGAGCTCGTCCCGGCCGACGGCGTCGTCCTTTTCGGACGCTCCACGCTCGACGGCTCCGTCCTCACCGGGGAGTCGGCTCCCGTCCCGGTCGCCGAGGGGGGCGCGGTCTGGGCGGGCGTCACGAACCTCGGGGCGCGGCTCGTCGTGAAGGTCGAGGCGGCCGGCGAGAAGACGCGCGTCGGCGCGCTCCTCGCCGTGGTCCAGGACGCCCTCGCGCGCCGCCCCGCCGTCCTCCGCCTCACCGACCTCCTCGCGCGACGCTTCGTCCAGGCGCTCCTCCTCCTCGCCGCGGCCGCGCTCCTCCTCGCCCTCCCGCTCGGGCCGGAGGCAGCCGTCGAACGCGTCGTCGCCCTCCTCGTCGTCGCCTGCCCCTGCGCGCTCGGGCTCTCGGTCCCGCTCGCCGTTTCGGTCGGGCTGATGCGGGCGGCCCGCGCCGGGATCTTCGTGAAAGACCCCGACGCCCTCGACCGGCTCCGCCGCGTCGGCACCGTCCTCCTCGACAAGACCGGGACGCTCACCGAGGGGAAGGCTTCGTTCGCCCGTTACCTCGGCGACGAGACAGCCCTGGAGCTCGCCTCGACCCTCGAGGCGGAGTCCTCGCACGCCGTCGCCCACGCCCTCCGCACCTCCCTCGGCCGCCGCGTGACCGTCGTCCGCGAGGTGGCCCGGGTCCGCGAGGTCGCGGGACGCGGCATCTCCGGCGTCGTCGACGGGCGCCACGTCGCCGTCGGGAACCGCGCGCATGTCGCGGCGTTCACCTCCTCCGTCCCGGAGGCTCTCGACGCGCACGCCGAGGCGCTCGTCGCCGACGGATTCAGCCCGCTCTGGGTCGCCGTCGACGGCCACGTCGCCGGCGTCGGCGGCATCGGCGACCCGCTCCGCGCCCACGCGCGCGCCACGGTCGACGCGCTCCGCGCCCGGGGCGTCCTCGTGAGGGTCCTTTCCGGCGACGACCCGCGCGTCGTCGCCTCCGTCGCCGCCCGCCTCGGAATCGCTCCGGAGCACGCCCTCGGCGGGCGGACGCCGGAAGAGAAGCGCGACCTCGTCGCCTCGCTCGTGGCGGCGCGCGAAAGCGAAGGTCGCGACGCCCCCGCCGTCGTCATGGTCGGCGACGGCGTCAACGACGCCGCCGCCCTTGCTCTGGCCGACGTCGGCGTCGCCGTCCTCGGCGGGAAGGGGGCCTCGCTCGTCGCCGCCGACGTCGTCCTGACGCGCGAAGGGGTCGCCCCGCTCCTCGAGCTCCTCCGCGGGTCCCGGCGCGTCTTCGGCGTCATCCGCCGGAACCTCGTATTTTCCCTCCTCTACAACGTGGCGGGCGCGGCCCTGGCGCTCGCCGGCCTCGTCGGGCCGCTCCTCGCGGCCGTCCTGATGCCGGCCTCCTCGCTGAGCGTCGTCCTCTCGTCCGCTCTCTCGCGGCCCTTCCCCGCGCCGGCCCGCCGGACCCCGCGCGGACGTTCGCAGGAGGCCTAGGTGGAGACGATCTTCGTCCTCCTCCCGCTCGCCGTCCTCATCGCGGGGATCGCCCTCGCGCTCTTCGTCTGGGCCGCGCGCTCGGGGCAGTTCGACGACCTCGAGACGCCCGCCGTCCGGATGCTCTTCGACGACGAGCCGGCACCCGCTGCCCCGCGCCCCGCGCTGGGCGCGCCGGCCGATCCCCCGACCCCGAATCCTCCGGAGACCACCTCCGACGCGCCGACAAGGAGGACCGAATGAGCCGACCGAGAACGCCCGTCCGCATCCTGATCCTCCTCCTCGGGATGGTCGCGGCGGGCTCCCTGGCGTACGCGCTGAGCAACGTGCGCAAGGGGTACGAGCCGCGACAGCCGATCCTCTTCCGGCACTCGCGGATGGCCGGGCCCGCCGTGATGCAGACGAACGAGAAGGGCGAGGCGGTGAACGTGGGGGGCTACGACATCCCCTGCCTCACCTGCCACACGATGCCCTACAAGGGGCGTCACTCCACCGTCCCGTCCACCGCCGTCTGCATGAATTGCCACACGGCGGTCGGCCTGAACCGCGAGTGGGTCCTCAAGATGAAGGACTACTGGGACCGGGGCGAGCCGATCCCCTGGGTGAAAGTCCACGACCTCCCCGACTTCGTCTACTTCGACCACTCGGCCCACCTGAACGCGAAGGACGAGAAGGGGAACCCGAAGCTGCCGCTGCAAGACGCGGACGGGCGCCCCTGGCAGGTCTGCGCGAACTGCCACGGCCGCGTCGAGGAGACCGACATCGTCTCCGTCACGAACGCCTTCAACATGCAGTGGTGCCTCGACTGCCACCGCAAGCCCGAGATGAAGGCCTCGACCGACTG
>JAKLER010000412.1 GCA_022711615.1 Acidobacteriota bacterium | reverse complement strand
GCGGGGTAGTGCAGGTAGGAGAGGACGACCGGGATCAGGAAGAGGTTCGTCAGGATGATGACGGCCACGCCGAGGCTCGCCGTGATCGCGATCTCCTGGATGACCCGGATCTTGATGAGGAGGATCGTCAGGAACCCGATCGTGTCCGAGGCGAGCGCGATGAAGCCCGGCACGAGGAGGCGCCGGAAGCTGTTCCGCGCCGCGGTCATCGGGTCCGCGCCGTCGAAGATCTCGGCGCCGTTGGCGCTGATCATCTGGACCGCGTGGCTGACGCCGATCGCGAAGATGAGGAACGGGACGAGGATCGACATCGGGTCGATCCCGAACCCGAGCAGCGTGAGGAGGCCGAGCTGCCAGACGACGGCGATCGTCGAGCAGCCGAGCGCGACGAGGGAGAGCCGGTGCGACTGGGAGTAGAGATAGACGAGGAGGCCCGTGAGGGCGTAGGCGACGAGGAAGAAGAGGATGACGCGGCGGGTGCCGGCGGAGATGGCCCCGACGACCTTCGCGAAGCCGATGATCCTCACGTCCACCTTCGAGCCCGGGACGAACTCCGCGTCGAACTGTCGGCGGACCTTCTCCTCGAGGGCGTTCGAGACGGCGATGAAATCGAGCTTCTGACCGGTCGAAGGGTCGACCTCGAGGAGCTCGGCGCTGATGATCGTCCCCGAGAAGTCGTTCGCCACGAGCCGGCCGACGATCCCGGCCTTCAGGACGTTGCGGCGGACCTGCGCGAGCCCCTCGGCGTTCGGCTCGAAGTCGTCCGGGATGACGTTGCCGGCGGCGATCCCGTCCTCGACGACCTCGGTGTAGCGGACGTTCGGCGTGAAGAGCGACTGGACGCGGCTCCGGTCGACGCCGGGAATGAAGAAGACCTCGTCGGTCGCCTTCTTCAGCGCGTCGAGGAACTCGGCGGTGAAGATGTCCCCCTCGCGCGCCATCATCGCCACGAGCACGCGGTTCGCCCCTCCGAACTCCTGCTGGTGCTTCAGGAAGGTCTCCATGTAGGGGTGGGCGTGGGGGAGGTTCTTCTGGAACCCGGCGTCGACCCTGAGGTGCGACGCGGACCAGGCCATGAAGAGCGTCGCCACGGCGAACAGCCCGAGGACGACCGGCCGATGGCCGAAGACCATGGATTCCAGAAAGCGCGTGATCCGTTCCTTCGTCATCTTCTTTCCCTCACCCCTCCGCCGGCGTCCCGGGCGCGAGCCCGGGAGCGCCCGCCCTAGAACGGCTTCTCGATCGTCCGGACCCCACCCTCGCCGAGGAGGACGATCCCGCCCCCGGCCCCCGGGAGGATCGCCAGGGAGGCCTTCCGGTCGCCCAGCTCCCGAGCCCGGAACGTGCGGCCTCCGTCTTCGCTGTGGAGGAGGACGCCCGCCAGGCCCGCGAGGACGACCTTCCCGCCGCCGAGCTCCCGGCCGGCCATCAGCGTCGCTTCGGTGCCGGAAGCGACGCCCGTCCAGGTCCGGCCCCGATCCTCGCTGCGGAAGAGGTGCCCCCGAAGCCCGAAGGCGAGGAGGCCCCCGTCAGAGAGAGGAAGCAGGCCGAAGAACGAGCCCTCGTAGGGCGAGGGGAGCGCCTGCCAGCTCGTGCCGCCGTCGTCGGAGCGGTAGAGGGAGCCCGCCTCCCCCGCGAGGAAGAGCGACCCTCCCGCCTCCGCGATGGCATTGAGGTGGGTGTCGTGACCCTCGACGACCGTCCGGCTCTCCCACGTGTCGCCGCCGTCCCCGGTCGCGAGGAGGAGGCCGTAGGCGCCGATCGCAAAGCCCTGTCTTTCGTCGCGGAACCAGACGTCGAGGAGCGGCTTCTCCTCCTCGGGGGCGTGGCGGACGCGCTGCCAGGTCGCCCCGCCGTCGCGCGTCCGGAGGATGGTCTCGTCGTGCCCCACGGCCCACCCGAGGCGGGCGTCGTGCAGCCAGACGCCGGTCAGCAGGGCCCGCGTCGGCGCCTCGGCCTGGGTCCACGACGCTCCGCCGTCGCGGGAGACGAGGACGTGCCCGCGCTCGCCGACCGCGACGGCGAGGCCCTCGCGGTCGGCGGCGTCCAGGAGGAGCGAACGGGCAGCGAGCCGGGCGGGCATCGACCGCTCGGGCGCGGCGGGAGGCTCCGCCGCGCCCGCTGGGGCCAGTGTCGCGAGGGCGAGCAGGGCCGCGCCGAACGCGGGAAGGGACTTCTCACGCATGGCGCGGCCCTCCGGGTCAGCGGACGCCTTCGCGCCGGAGAGCGTCCGGCGTGAAGTCGCCCTCGGTCCGCTTGATCTTGAAGTCGTGCGGTGCGTTCTCGCTGTTCAGGCCCATGACGAGGTAGCGCCCCGCCTGGAGGTCGGTGTGGGACTCGGCGGAGGTCCAGATCGTCGGCAGGTCGTAGTAGGCGATGGCGTGCCCTTCCGAGACGCGCCAGAGCTGGTCGCGGTTGTCGTACTGGTCGACGACGAGGATCTGCCAGCTGTCCTCGTCGATGTAGAACGTCCGGCGCTTGTAGATGTGCCTCTCGCCCTTCTTGAGGGTCGCGTCGACGACCCAGACCCGGTGCAGCTCGTAGCGGGTGTGGTCGGGGTTCATGTGGAGGGGCGTGAGGATGTCCTTGTACTTGACCTTCGGGTCCTGGAGCCGGTAGGCGTTGTAGGGGACGTAGATCTCCTTCTTGCCGACGAGCGTCCAGTCGTACTTGTCCGGCGCGCCGTTGAACATGTCGAGCTGGTCGCTCGTGCGCATGTTGTCGGCGGCGGTGCCGGGATTGTCGTAGGCGACCTGCGGGGCGCGGCGGACGCGGCGCTGGCCGGGGTTGTAGAGCCAGGCGTCGCGGGGCTGCGCGACCTGGTTCATCGACTCGTGGACGAGGAGGATGCCTCCCGCGAGGCGCGCCGGCGCCACGACGGCCTGCTTGAAGTTGAGGAGGCGGTTCTTCATGGAGGCCTCGGTCGTGCCGGGGAGGTGGTAGACGAACATCGTCTCCTCCTCGAACTGCACGAGCGTGTACTGGCCCCCGCGCGTCGGGGCCGCCTGCGCGACCGTGCGCCCCGCGATCTCCGCCCGGTACCGGAGGAGGTGGTTCCAGATGACCTCGATGCCGCTCTTCGGGACCGGGAAGGGGATGCCGCCGACGGCGCCGGTGACGCCGTTCCCCCCCTCCGCGAGCTTCGCGGTCGAGGCGATCTTCTTCGTGGCGTCGTAGATCCGCTGCGGCGCCGCTCCGGTCCGGTGGGTGGGGTAGACCGGCATCCGGAAGGTGGGGTACGCCTTCAGCATCGCCTTGTGCCCCTCGGAGAGCTTCGCGGCGTGCTGCGCGGCGTTCTTCCCGTCGATCGTGAAGAGGGGCT
>JAKLER010000411.1 GCA_022711615.1 Acidobacteriota bacterium | reverse complement strand
CACCGCGGCGTACATGGCGCCCGAGCAGGCGAAGGGGCTCGCGGTGGATCGGCGCGCCGACGTCTGGGCGTTCGGCGTCCTCGTGTGGGAGATGCTCGCGGGGCGGCGGCTCTTCGAGGGCGATTCCGTCGCCGAGAGTCTCGCGAGCGTCCTGAAGGGGCCGATCGAGCTCTCCGCGCTGCCCGCATCGACGCCCGCGCAGCTGAAGCAGCTCCTCCGCCGCTGCCTCGAGCGGAACCCCAGGAACCGTCTCCACGACGTGGCCGACGCGCGGCTCGTCCTCGTCGACCTCGAGGCGGGCGTCGCGGACGAGGCGCCCGCCGTCGCCGCGGCGCCGCCCCCGCGAGATCGTCGACGCGAGCTCGTCGCCCGGGGCTTCGCCGCGGTCGCGCTCGTCGCGGCGGGCGGCCTCTTCCTCGGGCGGGGCTCCGACGAGCCCGTCGTTCCGCGCGTCATCCGAGCCACGCTTCCGCTCCCGGCCGGCGTCTCGATCGAGCTGGACGGTGAGCGCGCCGGGATGCCGGCCGTCTCCCCCGACGGACGTCGCGTCGCCTTCGGAGCCCGCGAAGGATCCGGCCCGATGCGGATCTGGGTCCACGACCTCGCGACCGCGGTCGCGCGCCCGCTTCCCGGCACCGAGGAGGGCTACCGGCCCTTCTGGTCGCCCGACGGCCGGAGGATCGGCTTCTTCACCTGGGGCCACCTCGCGACGACCCCGGCGGACGGGGGGGCCGTCGCCCGCCTCGCCCCCGCGCGCGATTCGCGGGGCGGCACCTGGAGCCCCGACGGGACGATCCTGTTCGCGCCTTTCGCGACCGGCCCGCTCCTCGCGATCTCCGAGAGGGGCGGAGAGGTCCGCGAGGTCACGGGCTCGCGGGAGGCGCTCGGCACCGCCACGCACCGGTTCCCGCAGTTTCTGCCGGACGGCGAGCACTTCGTCTTCCTCGACCGCTCGGGGCGCGTCGGCTCGGTCGCCGGCGGCGTCCTGCTCGCGAAGCTCGGCGAGACGGGGCCGACGCGGCGGCTCCTCGAGGGCGCCACGAACGCGGTCTACGCGGACGGTCACCTCCTCTTCGTTCGCGACGGCGCGCTCGTGGCCCAGCCGTTCGACGCGAAGAGCCGGGCGCTCTCGGGCGAGCCGAAAGTGCTCGTCGGAGACCTCCTCTTCAATCGACGCTTCGCCTACGGCGTCTTCTCGGCGAGCGAGGCGGGCGTCCTCGTCTTCCTGACCGGGAAGCAGCGGGACCTCAGCCGGCTCGTCTGGCGGGACCGCTCCGGGCGCCGCCTCGGCGAGCTCGGCACGCCGGGCAACCTCTCCGGGTTCGGCGGCCTCGCCCTCTCGCGCGACGGCCGATGGGCGGCCGTCGGGCGGGTCGACGAGGCTCAGAGCGACGCCGACATCTGGCTCTACGACGTCGCCCGCGGGACCGAGACCCGCCTCGCCCGCCCGGGCTCCGACGAGAGCGACCCGCTCTTCTCCTCCGACGGCGGCACCCTCTACTTCGGCTCGGCCGGAGACGAGGGGTCGTCCGTCGTCCGCCGCGACCTCGCCAGCGGAGCGGAGACGACGCTCTTCTCGTCCAAAGAGATCTACAGCACGGGGCCGATGTCGCTCTCCCCGGACGGAGCCGCGATGACCTGCGAGGAGCGGAGCCGCCTGGCCTACGCCGACCTCGTGCTCCGGCCGTCGCACGGCGAGGGCGAGACGAAGGTCCTCGTCCGTTCGCCCCACGACGACGCCTACGGCCAGGTCTCGCCCGACGGGCGGTGGCTCCTCTGGGCTTCCGACGACTCGGGCCGGTACGAGGTCTACGTGGCGCCGTTTCCCGGCGGGGGATCGCGGGTGCAGGTCTCGCGCGAGGGAGGCACGCAGCCGCGGTGGAACCCGGCGGGCGGCGAGATCCTCTTCAAGACGCCCGGCAACGTCCTGACCGCAGTGCGCATCGAGACCGCCTCCGGGACGATCTCGGTCGGCGCCCCGGCGCCCCTCTTCCCCATCGTCGAGTTCACCGGCTGGACGTACGACGTCTCGGCCGACGGCCAGCGCTTCCTCGTGCGCGAGCCGCTGGCCGAGGGCGATGCCTCGCCGATGACCCTCCTCACGGACTGGACGGCCCTCGCGGGGCAGCGATAGGGGTCCCCGCCCTTCGGCGGTCGGCGCGACGCCGAAGCCGTTCGGCGGTCGCCCGACCCGCAATCGGCCCTGCCGGCCGGCGCGTATATTCGCGTGTGAGGGAGACACGATGAAGCCACTGGCGATCCTCGCCTCGCTGGCTGCCCTCGCCGGGTGCTCGACGAGCACGACAGAACGACTCGGGCTGCCGCCCCTCGAGACGGTGGACCACGTCGACCTCGCGAAGTACGTCGGGACCTGGTACGAGATCGCCGCCATTCCGCAGAGCTTCCAGAAGGGCTGCGTGGCCACGACCGCGACCTACACGCTCCGCGCCGACGGCGACATCGACGTCCTGAACCGCTGCCGCAAGGACACCCTCGACGGTCCGGAGAAGTCGGCGCGAGGCCGCGCCCGGGTCGTGGACGGCGCCACGAACGCGAAGCTCGAGGTGAGCTTCTTCCGCCCGTTCTGGGGCGACTACTGGATCGTCGACGTCGGAGCCGACTACGAGTACGCCGTCGTCGGCCACCCGGGCCGCGACTACCTCTGGATACTCGGCAGGGCCACGACGATGCCCGAGGCGACCTACGAGGGAATCCTCGCGCGGCTGAAGGCCCAGGGCTACGACACGTCCCGGCTGAAGCGCACGCTCCACGGATCCGGGAGGCGGACATGAGCGGGTCGCCACTCCCCGCTGAGGTCGTCGTCGTCGGAAACGCCGGTGTCGACACGTGCGTTTTCCCGTACGGCGACGAGATCGACTGGGGTGTCGAGGCGAACTTCACCGAGACCCTCGACACGGTGGGACAGGCCGGCGGCTACGCGAGCCGCGGCTACGCCCGGCTCGGACGGCGCGCGGCTTTCGTCGGTCACGTGGGCGCCGACCACGACGGCGACCTCGTCCGCACCACCCTCGCCCGAGACGGGGTCGATACCCGCGTTCTCCTCACGGACCCGAAGGGGACCGCCCGAAGCGTCAACTTCATGTACCGCGACGGGCGCCGCAAGAACTTCTACGACGGCAAGGGCCACATGGGCCTCGTCCCCGACCTGGACCTCTGCCGGAGCGTGATGGAAGGGGCGCGCCTGGCCCACGTCAACCTCCCGAACTGGGCCCGGCGGCTGCTGCCGCTCGCCCGTGAGCTGGGCCTCACGGTGGCGTGCGACCTTCAGGACGTGGTCGACCCGGCGGACCCGTACCGGCGCGACTTCGTCGACTCCGCCGACGT
>JAKLER010000410.1 GCA_022711615.1 Acidobacteriota bacterium | reverse complement strand
GCGCAACCGCGCCGTCGAGGTCCTTACCCGCGGCCCCGAGTCGGAGCGGGAGGCGGCGCTCCTCGCGAAGGAGCCCGCCTACGCGAACCTCGCCGAGCTCGGCCTCGGCGTCCTCGCGGCGTTCGGCGTCAAGCCGGTCGGCTCCGTCCTCCTCGACGAGAAGCTCGGCCTCCACATCGCGTTCGGGAGGAGCGAGCACTTCGGCGGCCAGGTCGGCCCCGACGCCTTCTCCTCGCCCGAGGCGGTCGTCCACATCGACCGCGTCTACGTCCCCGAGACCCAGCCCGACGTCCTCCCGGCGATCGTCGACCTCGTCTTCGAAGGCGGGGAGCGCCTCCCCCTCATGCGCGACGGGGAGTTCGGGCCGGTGTTCTGACCCGGCCGGGCGGCGGCGATTGCTTCCCCGGGCGACGGGTCTCGCCTATCCTCCGCCCGCTACCCGAGGTACCGCCGAAAGGAGAACTCCCATGAGCTCTCGTGCAGGGACTGCTCTCGCCGCCTGCGCTCTCGTTCTCTCCCTCGTCGCCCCCGCGGCGCCCCTGTCCTCCGTCACGTGCAATGGCGTGGAGATGCCGGTGAAGGCCGGAGTCGCGGTCTGGGACGCGAAGGGGACGACGCTCCAGCTCTTCCTGCTCCCGTTCGAGCCGACGGCGGCCGAAACGGAGCGGCTCGGCCGCGGGGACACGACCTGGCTGGACAAGCGAGCCCCCGTCGACCCGAAGAAGTGGCCCCGCTGGAACCCGCGCGCCGACCTCCTCCTCAGCTGGTCCTGGAACCCGAAGGCCGTGGGTGACGCCTCAAAGCTGAACATGTGCACGCTGTTCCAGTACGACATCGCGAAGAACGCCGTCAACAGCTTCGTCGACTGCCCGGACCAGAAGCTGAACGGCCGGCTCGAAGGGCGGCTCGCCGCGGGAGAGTCCATCACGGTCGCGTCCCGGGGCGAAGGGAAGAACGGGGACTACGCGCTCTCGTGGGACTTCCACGTCACCACGAAGGTCCTCTCCAAGCCCTGACCGCGCGCTCGCCGCCGGGCCGGCTCCGGCCGACCCGGCGGCCGGAGCACCCGCCCTCAGGCGAGGTCGATCCTCCGGCTGAGCATCCGGTCGCCGTCGAAGACGAAGAAGGCCCGGAACGGCTTCCCCTCGAGGGCGAGAGGGAGCCAGTAGCGGTCGTCCTCCCACATCCGCTCGTACGGGATCTCACCGACCGGGCACCAGAACGGGTCGGCCTCGCGCGTCTCGCGCGGCGTGCCGGAGTGCGAGGCGGCGAAGAAGACCGTCCCGTGGAGCGCGTAGCCGTCGACGAACTGGAACGAGAGCTCGCCCGCCTTCGTCAGGCGGGACGCTTCGACGCCGACCTCTTCGCGCACCTCGCGGATCGCGGCCTCCTCGGCCGTCTCGCCCGGGTCGATCCGTCCGCCCGGCGCGTTCACCTTCCCGGCGCCGAGGCCGGTCTTCTTGTGGATCAGGAGGAGGAGGTCGCCGTCCCTGACGAAGCAGAGGACGGCGTGCTCGGTCGGCTCCCAGCGCGACCAGTCGACCTCCGCGAGGCCGCCCGGGCGGTCGGAAGGATCAGAGCCGGCCGGCAAGGAGCGTCCCCTGCTCGATCGCGCGCTTCGCGTCGAGCTCGGCCGCGACGTCGGCGCCCCCGATGAGATGCACGGAGACACCCGCCTCGCGGAGCGGCGCCTCCAGCTCGCGGAGCGGCTCCTGCCCCGCGCAGAGGACGACGGTGTCGACCTCGAGGAGGCGCGTCTCGGGGCTCTTCGTCCCTCGCGTGATCGTCAGCCCGGCGTCGTCGATCCGGTCGTAGCGGACGCCGGCGAGCATCTCGACCCCCTTCGCCTTGAGCGCGGCGCGGTGGATCCACCCCGTCGTCTTCGCGAGGCCGGCCCCCGGCTTCGTGGCCTTGCGCTGGAGCAGCGTGACGCGGCGCGCCGCCTTCGCCGGGCGCGGCTTCACGAGCCCGCCGCGCGCCGTCTCCGGGTCGGCGACGCCCCACTCCGCCTTCCACCGCTCGAGGTCGCGGCCGTGCCCCTCGGCTCCCTCCACCAGGAACGTCGCGACGTCGAAGCCGATCCCGCCCGCGCCGACGATCGCCACCCGCTCGCCGACGCTCTTCCGCCCGAGGAGGACGTCGACGTACGAGACGACCTTCGGGTGCTCCTGCCCCGGGATGCCGGGGCTCCGCGGGACGACCCCCGTCGCGAGGACGACGTCGTCGTACTCCCCTGCGACGAGCGCCTCGGCCGTCGCACGCGTCCCGCGCTTCAGGCTCACGCCCGTCGTCTCGATCCGCCGCGCGAAGTAGCGAAGCGTCTCGGCGAACTCCTCCTTCCCGGGGACGCGCTTCGCCAGGTTGAACTGCCCGCCGATCTCCCCCACCGCCTCGAAGAGGTCGACGGCGTGCCCGCGCGCGGCGAGCTCCGTCGCGCAGGCGAGGCCCGCCGGGCCGGCGCCGACGACGGCGATGCGCTTGCGCGCCGCGGCCACGGGGAAGACGACGACGGTCTCGCGGCAGGCCCGCGGGTTGACGAGGCAGGAGACCTCCCTCCCGTCGAAGACGTGGTCGAGGCAGGCCTGGTTGCAGGCGATGCAGGTGTTGATCTCGTCCGCGCGCCCCTCCGCCGCCTTCCGGACGAAGTCGGGGTCGGCGAGGAGCGGCCGGGCCATCGAGACCATGTCGGCGCCGCCCGAGGCGAGGATCTCCTCGGCGACCTCCGGCGCGTTGATCCGGTTCGTCGTGCAGAGGGGAATGCCGACCTCTCCCTTCAGCTTCCGCGTGATCCAGGCGAACGCGGCGCGCGGCACGCTCGTCGCGATCGTCGGGACGCGCGCCTCGTGCCAGCCGATCCCCGTGTTCAGGATCGTCGCCCCCGCCCGCTCGACCGCCTTCGCGAGCGCGACGACCTCCTCCCAGCTGCTCCCGTCGGGGACGAGGTCGAGCATCGAGATCCGGAAGACGAGGATGAAGTCCTTGCCGACCGCCTCGCGCACGCGCGAGACGACCTCCACCGGGAGGCGCATCCGGTTCTCGTACGGCCCGCCCCACCGGTCGGTCCTCTTGTTCGTGCGGGTGACGAGGAACTCGTTGAGGAAGTACCCCTCCGACCCCATCACCTCGACGCCGTCGTACCCCGCCTCGCGGGCGAGGACGCCGCACCTCACGAAGGCCCGGATCTGCCGCTCGACGCCGCGCGCCGAGAGCGCCCGCGGCGTGAACGGCGAGATCGGCGACTTCACCCGCGACGGGGCGACGGCGAGCGGCGTGTAGCCGTACCGCCCCGAGTGGAGGATCTGGAGCGCGATCTTCCCCCCCTCGGCGTGGACCGCGTCGGTGATCGGGCGGTG
>JAKLER010000041.1 GCA_022711615.1 Acidobacteriota bacterium | reverse complement strand
AGTACCAGAAGGCCTCGAGCGCCATCATCACGGCCGTGACGAAGTCGGGCGGCAACGAGCTCCACGGCGACGTCTTCGTCTACTACCAGAACAAGAATCTCGTCGCCATCGACGGCGTCACGCAGCGCCGCGCGGACGCGAACAACACCGAGGCGGTCAAGCCCGAGTACGAGCGCTGGCAGCCGGGAGTCAGCCTCGGCGGGCCGATCGTGAAGGACAAGCTCCACTTCTTCGCCTCCTACGAGGGGAACGTCCAGGACCGCGAGTACGAGGTCTTCCGCGGCACGAACATGAACTGGCCCGCGGCCGTCCGCGACCAGTTCAAGCCGTGGGAGGGGCTCTACACGAGCCCGTTCCGCTCGACCCTCTTCTTCGGGAAGGTCACGGCCTCGCTGGCCGAGAACTCGCACCTCGACGTCTCCGGAGACCTCCGGCACGAGACGGACATCCGGGGGTTCGGGGGGCAGACGAGCTACCAGGCGGCGGAGAACGTGAAGAACGACGTCTGGACGGTCCGCGGCAAGCACACCGCGGTCCTCGGGTCGTACCTGAACGAGGCGACGGCCAGCTTCCAGCGCTTCAAGTGGAACCCGGTCCCGCAGGACAACAGCCTTCCCGGCCTGAACTACGACGGACTCATGCGGGTGGGCAGCAAGGACACGCAGCAGAACTTCACGCAGGACCGGCTCGCGATCCGGGACGACGTGACGCTGATGAACCTGACGTGGAACGGCGACCACGTCGTCAAGGGCGGCGTCACCTACGACTACCTGAAGTACCACGTCGTCAAGCAGCTGAACGGGAACCCGGTCTTCAACTTCCGCAACTCCACGTTCGTCACGACCCCGGGCGACATGCCGTACAACGCGATCTACGGCGTCGGCGATCCCGACCTCTCGACGAACAACACGCAGTTCGGCCTCTACGTCCAGGACGACTGGCGGATCACCTCCCGCTTCACGGCGAACGTCGGCCTCCGCTGGGACTTCGAGACCGACATGCTCAACAACGACTACGAGACGCCGGCCGACATCCGCGCGGCGTTCGCGGGGATCTACCCGTCGAACTACCTGACCGACGGCACGCAGCGCGACACGTTCTACGGCGCGATCCAGCCGCGCCTCGGCCTTTCGTGGGACGTGCGCGGCGACGGGAAGACGGTCCTCCACGCCGGCTACGGCAAGTACTACGACCGGACGCTCTACAACGACATCCTCGACGAGAAGTTCCGGCTCCAGTACAAGGTCACGACGTTCTGGTTCTCGCCCGACGGAGGCCCGATGGACGGGCGTCCGGCGATCAAGTGGGACCCGCGATACCTGAGCCTGACGGGCCTGCAGGGCCTCCTCGCGAGCGGCGAGGCGCCGCAGCCCGAGCTCTTCTTCCTGGCCAACGACACGCGCCCGCCCTCTTCGGACCAGTGGAGCCTGGGGGTCCGGCACGACTTCGGGCCGTTCAACGCCGCGGTCACCTACACGGGCGTGAAGAGCAAGGACCAGCTCACCTGGACGTGCGGCATCAAGAACGCGGACGGGACCTGCAACTGGGGAGCCCGCCCGGCGCCCGGATACGGCTTCTCGATGCTCTCGCGGTCGAAGGAAGCCTGGTTCGACTCCGTCCAGGTCGTCCTCGACAAGCCCTTCTCGGCCACCGCGGGCTGGGGGGCGTTCCTTTCGTACGTCTGGTCGGACGCCGAGCAGACCGGCAACGACCTCTTCAGCTGGGGCAAGCTCGACCCGGTGAACGGCATCCGGCAGCGGAGCGCGGGCTCGCAGGAGCACCAGATCACGGTCTCGGGCATCGTGGGGCTCCCGTGGGAGGTGCGCGCGTCGACCCTCGTCACGCTCGGCTCGGGCTACCCGTTCGGCGGGACCGACTGCTCCGCCGGCTGGGACAAGTGCGTCGACCACGTCGGCGCGGGCGACCCGCCGAAGTGGACTCAGAGCATCGACGTTCGGCTCGAGAAGCGCTTCGCCCTGGGCGGCTCGTACGACGTGAACGTCTTCGCCGAGGCGATCAACGTCTTCAACTACACGAACGAGAAGGGGTACGACGGCTGGCAGCCGGCGCTCCCGGAGATCAACACGAACTACGGCAAGCCCAACGAAGGCTACAACCCGCGCCGGATCCAGCTCGGCGCGAGCTTCGGATTCTGAGGAGGACCCGGTGAGCCCGCGGCCCGCGTCCCGAGCCGTCGCGACGCTCCTGCTGGCGGCGCTCGCCGCGGGCTGCGGGTCCCCGTCCTCCGCGCGCGCAGGAGGGGAGCCGGCCTCTCCCGCGCGCGTCGTCCCGTCCCCGGACACGGGCGAGGTCCCGGCTCCCACCCGGGTCCTCGACCCTCTCGTCGAAGAGCTGCAGCACCGGACCTTCCGCTGGTTCTGGGAGACGGCGAACCCGCAGAACGGACTCGTTCCCGACCGCTGGCCCGCCCCGTCATTCTCGAGCGTCGCCGCCGTCGGCTTCGGCCTGTCCGCGTATCTCGTCGGCGTCGAGCGAGGCTGGGTGAGCCGGGAGGAGGCGCGGGAGCGCGTCCTCGTCACGCTCCGCTTCCTCTGGAACGCCCCGCAGGGACCGGCGGCCGCGGGGATGACGGGCTACAAGGGCTTCTTCTACCACTTTCTCGACATGGAGACGGGGAAGAGGTGGGGGAAGGACGTGGAGCTCTCCTCCATCGACACGACGCTCTGCCTCGCCGGGGCCCTCTCGGCGGGGCTCTACTTCGACCGCGACGACCCGGCGGAAGCCGAGGTCCGCGATCTCGCGAAGAGGCTCTACGAGCGGGTCGACTGGCGATGGATGCAGCCGCGTCCGCCCCGCGTCGCGATGGCGTGGCTGCCGGAGACCGGCTTCGGCCCGGCCGACTGGCACGGCTACGACGAGTCGATGGTCCTCTACCTCCTCGCGCTCGGATCACCGACGCATCCGGCGACGGACGGGGCGTGGGAGACGTTCGTCTCGACCTACAAATGGGCGGAGCACGAGGGGCAGACCTACGTCAACTTCGCCCCCCTCTTCGGTCACCAGTTCTCGCACGTCTGGATCGACTTCCGCGGGATCCGCGACGTTTTCCTGCGCGAGAAGGGGATCGACTACTTCGAGAACTCGCGGCGCGCCGTCCTCGCACAGCGCGCCTACGCGATCCGGAATCCGGAAGGGTTCCTCGGCTATGGTCCCGACGTCTGGGGCCTCTCGGCCTGCGACGGCCCGGCCGACGTGACGCGGACGGTCGACGGAAAGGCCCGGAGGTTCGTGACGTACGGCGCCCGCGGAGTCTCCTCGTTCTGGTCGCATGACGACGGGACGATCACGCCGATGGCCGCCGCCGCCTCGCTCCCGTTCGCGCCGGAGGTCGTCCTCCCCGCGATCCGGGAGATGAAGCGGCTCCACGGCGAGCACCTCTGGGGCGAGTACGGGTTCTTCGACGCCTTCAACCCGACGTTCCGGTTCACCGACGTTCCGACCCCGCTCGGTAAAGTGGTGCCGGAGGCCGGGTGGTACGCGACGAACTACCTCGGGATCGACCAGGGGCCGATCGTCCTGATGCTCGAGAACCAGCGGAGCGGGCTCCTCTGGCGGCTCATGAAGCGCTCCGCCCCGATCCGCGAGGGGCTCCGTCGCGCCGGGTTCACGGGGGGCTGGCTCGAGGAGGACGGGGCGCGGGGGCACGGCGGGGAGGCGACCACGCGGTGAGGCGATTCGCCGCGGGCCTCCTCCTGGCCGCGGCGACGGCCTGCGCGCGCGGGGGAGAGCGCGGCGAGGCGGTCCGCCTCTGGGCGTTCGGCCGCGAGGGCGAGGTCGTCCGGGAGCTCGTCCCCGAGCTCGAGAAGCGCCACCCCGGCCTCCGCGTCGAGGTGCAGCAGATCCCCTGGACGGCGGCGCACGAGAAGCTCCTGACGGCCTACGTCGGGCGGGAGCTCCCCGACGTGGCGCAGATGGGGAACACCTGGATCCCGGAGATGACCGCGCTCGACGCGATCGAGCCGCTCGACGCGCGGGTCGCCGCGAGCGCCGCCGTCCAGCCGGGCGACTACTTCCCCGGGATCTGGGAGACGAACGTCCTCGACGGGACGCTCTACGGCGTGCCGTGGTACGTCGACACGCGCCTCGTCTTCTACCGGACGGACCTCCTCGCCGCCGCAGGCGTGCGGGATTTCCCGAAGAGCTGGAGCGCCTGGCGGGCCGCGATGGAAGCCGTCGCGAGGAGGGGCGGTCCGGGTCGTTTCGGGCTCCTCCTCCCGACGAACGAGTGGGCGCAGCCGGTGGCCCTCGCCGTCGCCGCGGGGGCGGAGCTCCTCTCGGACGGCGCCCGCCACGGCGCGTTCCGGGCCCCGGAGTTCCGGCGGGCGGCCGAGTTCTTCGTCGGCCTCTACCGCGACGGCCTCGCGCCGCCTCTCGCGAACACGCAGGTCGCGAACCTCTACCAGCAGATGGCCGCGGGCGACTTCGCGATGTACGTGACCGGGCCGTGGAACCTCGGCGAGTTCCGGCGCCGGCTCCCCGCGAGCCTCCAGGGCTCCTGGACGACCGCGCCGCTTCCCGCGCCCGACGGGATGCCCTGGCCCGGCGTGTCGCTCGCGGGGGGCTCGAGCCTCGTCGTCTTCCGTTCCTCGAGCCGGAAGGACGACGCCTGGAAGGTCGTCGAATTCCTCTCCGAGCCGGCGACGCAGAAGCGGTTCTGGCAGCTCTGCGGCGACCTCCCCGCGCGGCGCTCCGCGTGGGACGAGCCGGCGCTCGCTACCGACGCGCGGACCGCGCCGTTCCGGCTCCAGCTCGAGCACGTCCGGGCGACGCCGAAGGTCCCGGAGTGGGAGCAGATCGCCGCAAAGGTCTGGGAGCGGCTGGAGCCGGTGGCGCGCGGGACGCGCGACCTCGACGCGGTGCTCACCGCGCTCGACGCGGACGTCGACGCGATCCTCGCGAAGCGCCGGTGGCTCCTCGAGAGGAAGGCCGCGGAGGGGAAGCCGTGAGGCGCCTCTCCTCGTGGCGGGCGCGCGAGGCGCGGGCGGGCCTCCTCCTCGTCGCTCCCGGCCTCCTCCTCCTCGCCCTCTTCCTCGCCCTGCCGGTCGTCGCGGCGCTCCTCCTGTCGCTGACCGATTTCGACCTCTACGCGATCGGCGACCCGTCGGCGGCGCGCGCCGTCGGCCTCGGGAACTACGCCCGGCTCCTCCACGACCCGGTCTTCTGGAAGGCGCTCGGGAACACGTTCTTCTTCGTCGTCTTCGGCGGGCCGCTCACGGTCTCCCTCTCCCTCGGAGCGGCGCTCCTCCTGAACCACCGGCTCGTCCGCTTCCCGGGCCTCTTCCGGACGATCTATTTCGCCCCCGTCGTCACGACCCTCGTCGCGGTGGCGGCCGTCTGGCGCTACCTCTACCACCCCCGCTTCGGCCTCCTGAACGCCGCGCTCGGCTTCTTCGGGATCGGACCTGTCGACTGGCTCGGCGACCCGCACTGGGCGATGCCGGCGATCGTCCTGATGGCGGCGTGGAAGAACTTCGGCGCGAACATGATCATCTTCGTCGCCGGGCTGAAGGCGATCCCGGAGAGCCTCTACGAGGCGGCGCGGATCGACGGGGCGGGGCCGATCCAGCGCTTCCGGAAGATCACCGTCCCGCTCCTGGCGCCGACGTTCCTCTTCGTCGGCCTGACGACGACGATCGGCTACTTCCAGCTCTTCGCCGAGCCGTACGTCCTCTCGGGCGGGGAGGGGGGGCCGATGAACGCGACCCTCTCGGTGGCCCTCTTCATGTACAAGCAGGGCTTCCGCTGGTGGAGCATCGGCTCGGCCGCGTCGATCGCCTTCGTCCTCTTCGCCGTGATCCTCGCCGCGACGCTCCTCCAGAGACGGCTCCAGAAGGGGGGCGAGGCGTGAGCCGGAAGGCGTGGACCTCCCTCGCCCTCCACGCGGCGCTCGTCAGCGGGGCGGTCGTGACGCTCGCCCCGCTCCTCTGGATGCTCTCGGCCTCGTTCATGACGACCGGCGAGGCGAACGCCGCGCCGCCTCCGCTCCTTCCGGGGAGGGCGACGCTCGCGCAGTACCGCGAGCTCTTCGTGAGGCTCGACCTCGGACGCAGCTTCGTGAACAGCTCGATCCTCGCCCTCTGCGCGGCGCTCCTCTCGGTCGTCGTGAACGCCGCCGCCGGCTACGCGTTCGCCAAGCTCCGCTTCCCGGGGCGGGGGCGCCTCTTCGCGGGGCTCCTCGCGGCGATGGTGATCCCGGGCCAGGTCGCGATGCTCCCGGTCTTCCTCCTGCTGCGGTCGGTGGGGCTCGTCAACTCCTTCGCCGGGGTGATCCTTCCGGGAGTCGCGAGCATCTTCGGGATCTTCCTCGTCCGGCAGTTCGCCTCCTCGGTCCCGGACGAGCTCCTCGACGCGGCTCGGATCGACGGGGCGGGGGAGCTCCGGATCTTCTGGTCCATCGTCCTCCCGCTCTGCCGGCCGATCCTCGTCACGCTCGGCGTCCTGACGTTCCTCGGCACCTGGAACGACTTCATGTGGCCGCTCATCGTCCTGACGGACGACGCGAAGTGGACGCTGACGGTCTCCCTCGCGAGCCTCGCGGGGGAGCACGTCCAGGACACGGAGCTGATGATGGCCGGGGCGGTCGTCACGGTCCTCCCCGCGCTCCTCCTCTTCCTGTTCCTCCAGCGTTCGTACATCGACGGCATCACGGCCGGGAGCATCAAGGAATGACGCGAGCCGCCCTCGTCGCCGCCTCGCTCGTTCTCCTCGGGACCGCGCCGCCGCCGAAGGCGACGCCTCTCGGCGGGGTGGGCTGGACCGCCGCGCCGGCGCCGGGCGTCTTCCTGCGGGTCTCGCCGGCGGTCGGCGAGGCCGTTCGCCTCGACTTCGACTTCGGGGGGAAGGCGGGGTGGGCCGCGGCGACGCGGAAGGTCGACCTCGTCCTCCCGGAGAGGTGGGAGATCCGGATGCGCCTCCGCGGCGAGGCGCTCCCCAACGACCTCGAGGTGAAGCTCGCCGACCCCTCGGGCGAGAACGTCTGGTGGTTCCGGAAGCGGAACGCGACGCTCCCGGCGGCCTTCGAGCCGCTCCGCGTGAAGCAGCGGCAGGTGGAGTTCGCGTGGGGCCCCGCGGGGGGCGGGGCGCCGTCGCGGATCGGGTCGATCGAGGTGACGGTGACGGCCGGGAAAGGGGGGAAGGGGTGGCTCGAGGTGGCCGACCTCGTCCTCCTCGAGCTCCCGCCCGAGCCGCCCGCCGGGCCTCCGAGCCAGGCCGCCTCCTCGTCCGCCCCGGGGCACGACGCCGCGCTCGCGGCGGACGGCGACCCGGCGACGTCGTGGCGCGCGGCGAAGTCCGGCCCGGCCGAGTGGCGGGTCGACCTCGGAGCGCTTCGCGAGCTGGGCGGCCTCGTCGTCGAGCACGGCGCGTCGTTTGCGAGCCGCTACGTCGTGGATCTCTCGGAAGACGGCGCCACGTGGCGGACGGTTCGCGAGGTCGCAGGCGGGAACGGCGGGCGGGACCTCCTCGCGCTCCCCGAGAGCGTGGCGCGGGCGATCCGTCTTCGCCTCCTCGAGGGGCCGCGGCCGGGGCCGTTCGAGCTGAAGGAGGTCTCGGTGAAGCCGCTCGCCTTCGCGGCGACGCCGAACGCGTTCCTCGCCGAGGTCGCGAAGGAGTCGCCGCGCGGTGCCTGGCCGCGGTACCTCGCCGGCGAGCAGTCGTACTGGACCGTCGTCGGCGTCGACGGCGACCCCGACGAGGGGCTCCTCTCGGAGGACGGCGTGCTCGAGGCGGGCGCGGGCCTCTTCTCGATCGAGCCGTTCCTCGTCGCCGGCGGCCGGACGCTCACCTGGGCCGACGTGACGGCGCGGCACGCCCTCGTCGACGGCGACCTCCCGATCCCCTCGGTAACGTGGGACGCGGGGGAGACGCGCCTCGAGACGACCGCTCTCGCGACGGGGCTCCCGGGCGCTTCCGCCCTCCTCGCGCGCTACCGGGTCGCGAACCTGACGAAGGAGGAGCGGAGGGTCCGGCTCGTCCTCGCGATCCGGCCGCTCCAGGTGAACCCGCCCTGGCAGTTCCTCGGAACGCCGGGCGGAGCCTCCGAGATTCGCTCCCTCGCGTTCGAGGGAGCGCGCGCCCTCGCGTTCGAGGGAGCGCGCGCCCTCGTGAACGGCGAGCGGGTCGTCGCCGCGCTCGTGCCGCCGTCGGCGGCCGGGGCGACGACGCTCGACGCGGGAGACGTCTCCGACCATCTCCGCGCCGGGGGGCTCCCTCCGGCGGCGTCGGCGAGCGATCCGGCCGGCTTCGCCTCGGGCGCGTTCGCCTTCGATCTCGTCGTCCCGGCGGGAGGTTCGCGCGAGGTCGTCCTCGCGACTCCGTTCGACATGTCGCGCGTCCCGACGGAGCTCGCGGCGGCTCTCGGGGCGGAGCCGTGGCGCGGCCTCCCGCCCGCCGATTCCTCGGCCCTCTTCGAGTCGCTCCTCGCGCGCGAGCGGAGCGCCTGGAGGAGCCGCCTCGACCGGGTCGCCTTCGACGTGCCGCCCGCGGCGGAGCGGTGGGTGAAGGTCCTCCGCTCCCAGCTCGCGTTCGTCCTCGTGAACCGCGACGGGCCGGCGATCCAGCCCGGATCGCGCTCCTACGCCCGTTCCTGGATCCGGGACGGCTCGCTGACGTCGGAGGCGCTCCTCAGGCTCGGGCAGGGGGGAGTCGCACGCTCGTTCCTCATGTGGTTCTCCGGCTACCACGGCGAGGACGGGCGCGTCCCATGCTGCGTCGACGCGCGCGGCGCCGACGGCGTCCCCGAGAACGACAGCCACGGGCAGCTCCTCTTCCTGATCGGAGAGACGGTCCGATACACGCGCGACCGGGGGCTCGCGGCGCGGATGTGGCCGAACGTCGTCTCCGCCGTCGCGTACGTCGACGCGCTCCGGCAGAGGCGGCGGACGCCGGAGTACGAGACGCCGGAGAAGCGGGTCTTCTACGGTCTCCTCCCCGAGTCGATCAGCCACGAGGGGTACTCGGCGAAGCCGATGCATTCCTACTGGGACGGCTTCTTCGCCCTCCGTGGCTTGAAGGACGCCGTCTTCCTCGCGACGTTCCTCGGTAAGGAGGACGAAGCGAAGGCGTTCGCCGCGATCCGCGACGAGCTCGCCGGCGACCTCCACGCCTCGATCCGCCTCGTCATGAAGACGCACGGGATCGACTACGTGCCGGGCTGCGCCGAGCTCGGCGACTTCGACGCGACGTCGACGACGGCAGCCCTCTCGCCGGGCGGCGAGGAGGCGCGTCTGCCGCGCGCCGCGCTCGAGCGAACGTTCGGGCGGTACCTCGAGAGCCTCGCGAAGCGCGAGGCGGGGGAGGGGGACTCCTACACGCCGTACGAGTGGCGGAACGTCGGCGCCCTCGTGCGGCTCGGCCGGCGGGACGAGGCGCTTCGCGTCGCCGAGAGCCTCCTCCGCGACCTGCGCCCGGACGAATGGAACCAGTGGGGCGAGGTCGTCTGGCGTGACCCGCGGACCCCGAAGTTCGTCGGCGACATGCCGCACACCTGGGTCGGCTCCGACTTCGCCCGTTCGTTCCTCGACCTCTTCGCGTACGAGCGGGAGGAAGACTCGTCTCTCGTCGTCGGCGCCGGGCTCCCGGCGCGGTGGGTCCGCTCGGAACGCGGCGTCTCGGTGAGGGGGCTCGGCACCCCGTACGGTCCCCTCGACCTCTCCCTCGCGGCCGAAGGGGCGGGCGTCCGCGTCCGCCTCTCGGGCCTGCGCGAGGTCCCTCCCGGCGGCCTGGTCTTGAAGCCGCCCCTTCCCGCGCCCCCGCGGACGGCGACCGTCGACGGCCGGCCCCTGCCTCTCTCCCCGGCCGGAGAGGTCGTCGTCCGCACCCTTCCCGCCGAGGTCGTCGTCCGGCCGTGACGCGGCCCCGGCGGCCCGCGAACGCTCTTTCGGAGGACTCATGAGCCAGCCCCCCGCGCGCCGCGTCGACGCCGCAAACGCCTACGGGCGCTTCACGGACGACGGTCTCGAGTTCGTCGTCACCGACCCGCGCACGCCGCGCCCCTGGGTGAACGTCGTCGCGAACCGCCGCGCCGGCCTCGTCGTCAGCCAGACCGGCTCCGGCTTCACGTGGGTCGACAACTCCCAGCTCGCCGTCGTCACCCGCTGGGAGCAGGACCTGACGCGCGACTCCTCCGGGCGCTTCCTCTGGCTGCGGGACGTCGAGACGGGGGAGGCGTGGCCGCTCGCCCCCGCGCCCTCGCTCCCCGCCTACGACCGCTTCGAGTGCCGGCACGGGATCGGCTCCACGACGTTCCGCGCCGCGCTCCACGGCGTCGGCTCGGAGTGGACGCTCTTCGTCGACCCGGAGGCCACGGCCGAGCTCTGGAGGCTCCGGCTGACGAACGAGAGCGGCGCTCCGCGCCGCCTCGAGCTCGTCGCTTTCGTGGAGTGGAACTGCGGGGTGACGCCGTCGCCCCGGCGGGAGTTCACGAAGCTCTTCCTCGAGTGCGAGCGGGACGCGGAGCGGAACGCCGTCCTCGCCCGGTCGCACATGTGGGAGGTCGGGTCGGCCCGCTGGGGGCACTGGAACACCTCCTTCCCGTACGTGAGCGCGTTCGCCTGCACCCAGCGCGTCGCCGAGGCGGAAGGGGACAAGGCCGCCTTCCTCGGACGGCTCGGCTCGTTCGCCGCGCCCGCGGCGCTCTCGGGCGCCCCCTGGCCCGGCCTCTTCGGCCGGCACGGCGACGCCGTCGGCGCGCTCCGCGTGCCGGTGGAGCTCGCCGCGGGCGCCTCGCTCGACCTCGGCTTCACGATCGCGACCTCCGAGACGGAGGAGGGCGTCCGCGCGCTCCTCGCGCGCTACGGCGCCGTCGCGGCGTTCGACGCCTCGCTCGCGGCGGCACGCGAGGGGTGGCGCCGCCTCCTCGCGGCGCACCGTGTCGAGACGCCCGACGCGACGTTCGACGCCTTCCTGAACGACTGGGTGCGCTACCAGGCGATCTCCGCCCGGATCCAGGGGCGCTGCGGCTATTACCAGCAGAGCGGCGCCTTCGGCTTCCGCGACCAGCTCCAGGACTCGCAGGTCTGGCTGACGATCGACCCGGCGCGCTGCCGGGAGCAGATCGCGCTCCACGCGACGCACCAGTTCGCCGACGGCTCCGTCTACCACTGGTGGCACCCGCTCTCGGAGCTGGGCCACGTCACGAAGATGACGGACGACCTCCTCTGGCTCGCGTTCGTCGCGGCGGCGTACGTGAAGGAGACGGGGGACTTCTCGATCCTCGCGGACCGGACGCCGTTCCTCGACGACCCTCAGCCGGCGCCGCTCTCCGAGCACGTCCTCCGCGCCTTCGAACGGGTCTTCCGCCGGACGAGCCCGCGCGGCCTGCCGTACATCGGGGCGGGCGACTGGAACGACGGCCTCTCCGCCGTCGGACTCGAGGAGAAGGGGGAGTCGGTCTGGCTCGCCCATTTCCTGGCGGGGCTCCTCGCCGACTGGAGCGAGCTCTGGCGGCGGACGGGGGAGCCGGACCGGGCGTCGGACTTCGCACGACGCCGCGAGGCGCTCGTCGGCGCGATCAACGAGCACGCCTGGGACGGGGAGTGGTACTGGCGCGCGACGCTCGACTCCGGCGAGAAGCTCGGGAGCCTGGAGAGCGCGCGCGGCGCGATCTATCTGAACGCGCAGACGTGGGCCGTCCTGAACGACGTCGCCCCGCCGGGGCGGGCCGCGGCGGCGATGGCGGCCGTGAAGGAGCGGCTCGTGAGCGATGCGGGCGCGCTCCTCCTCGCGCCGGCCTACGACCGCCCCGTCCGGGAGATCGGCTACATCACCCGCTACGCGCCGGGGATGCGCGAGAACGGCGGCGTCTACACGCACGCGGCGACATGGGCGATCGCGGCCGCGGCGAAGGCGAAGGACCCCGAGCTCGTCGGGCGCCTCCTCGCGGCAATCGATCCGACCCGGAAGGAGCCGGAGCGTTACCTCGCCGAGCCGTACGTCCTGCCGGGAAACGTCGACGGTCCCGACTCGCCGCTCCACGGCCGCGCCGGCTGGACCTGGTACACCGGCTCGGCGCAGTGGCTCCACCGCGTCGTCTGCGAGTGGGTCGTCGGCGTTCGCCCCGAGTGGGACGGGATGCGTCTCGACCCGTGCCTTCCGCCCGGCTGGGGCGAGGCGAGGATGACGCGCCCCTGGCGCGGCGCGACGCTCGACGTCACCGTCGTCCGCGACCCATCGCTCGCGCCGGGAGAGGTGCGCGTCGCGGTCGACGGGAGGCCGCTCGAAGGGACGCTCCTCCCGCCCGTGCCGGCGGGGGCGGCGGTGCGCGTCGAGGCGAGGCTCGGAACGTAGAGGGGCCCGTCCGCGCGGGGAGAGCGGACCTCAGCCCCGGAGGCACTCCCCGTTCGTCCGGATCACCTCGGAGTAGAAGCGGGCGCTCGCCTTGGGCGTCCGCTTCTGCGTCGCGAAGTCGACGTGGACGATGCCGAACCTCTTCCGGAAGCCGTGCGCCCACTCGAGGTTGTCGAGGAGCGACCAGGCGAAGTAGCCGCGGACGTCGACGCCGTCGGCGATCGCGCGCCGGACGGCGCCGAGGTGCGCGTCGAGGTAGGCGACGCGGAGCGGGTCGTCGAGGACGGGGCCGGGGGCGACCGGCGGGTCGTAGAACGCCGCGCCGTTCTCGGTGACGTAGAGCGGGAGGTCTCCGTAGCGGCGGCGGACCCACGTCAGGACGTCGTAGAGCCCGTCGGGCCAGACCTCCCAGCCGGTCTCGGTGTGCGTCGCGTGCCGCTGAAAGGCGCGCCCTTCCATGACCGGGAAGCTGCGCGGGTCGTCGTAGACGACGGCGCGGGTGTAGTAGTTGACGCCGAGGAAGTCGATCGGCGCCTTCATCGCGGCGAGCTCGGCCCCGGTCGGCCCCTCCCACGCCTCGCCGAAGATCCCCGCGAGCCCCTCGGGGACCTTCCCGAGGAGCGCGGGGTCGAGGTACTGGCGGTTCATGTAGGCGTCGGCGCGGGCGACGGCGGCGAGGTCCTCGGGGCGTTCGGAGGCCGGGTACTTCGGCTCGAGGTTGACGACGAGGCCGACCTGCCCCTTCCCTTCGGCCCGGTACGCGGCGACTCCGGCCGCATGGGCGAGGAGGAGGTTCTTCGAGGCCCGCGGCGCGGCCCAGGGGCTCGCGATCCCGGGGGCGAGGACGCCGTGGAGATAGCCGCCGTCCGCGACGACCCACGGCTCGTTGAGGGTGGCCCAGAGGTCGACGGCGCCGTCGAGGGCGCGATAGCAGGCCGTCGCGTAGTCGGCGAACCAGGAAGCGGCGTCGGGGTTCGTCCAGCCGCCGCGGTCGTCGAGGGCGGCGGGGAGGTCCCAGTGGTAGAGCGTCGCCATCGGGCGGATCCCCGCCTCGCGAAGCGCCGCGACGAGGCGGCGGTAGAAGTCGAGCCCCTTCTCGTTCACGCGCCCGCGCCCCTCGGGGAGGACGCGGCTCCAGGAGATCGAGAAGCGGTAGGCGCCGAGGCCGAGCGCCTTCATGAGCGCGACGTCTTCAGCGTACCGGTTGTAGTGGTCGCAGGCGACGTCGCCGGTGTCTCCGTCCCG
Organism: Acidobacteriota bacterium; assembly: GCA_022711615.1. GTDB lineage: Bacteria > Acidobacteriota > Thermoanaerobaculia > UBA5066 > UBA5066 > UBA5066. The sequence goes on along the minus strand of JAKLER010000041.1, from coordinate 7,468 downwards.
GACCTTGCCGGGGATCCGGGCGAAGCGGTGCCAGATGCTGGGGCCGGCGCCGTCGGCGAGGGGCGACCCCTCGACCTGGTAGGCGGACGTGGCGGCTCCCCAGAGGAAGCCTTCCGGGAACGGGGCGATCTCGCTCATCGGGTCTCCTCGCGCGTGGGGGCGCACGGTCTCGCAGGGGCGGTTCCCGATTATCCGCGCGCGTCGGAGAATCGCCAGATGAGCGACGTCTCCCTCCTCGGCACGGGACTCCTCGGCGCGCCGATCGCGCGCCGGCTCGCGGCGACCGGCCTCTCCGTCACGGTCTGGAACCGGACGGCGGCGAAGGCGGAGGCGCTGGGCGGGGAGGGGCTCGCCGTGGCGCCGACAGCGGCGTCCGCGTTCCAGGCCTCGCCCGTCGCGATCCTGATGCTCGCGGACGCCCCGGCGATCCGGGCCGTCCTCGCCGCACCGGGCGTCTGCGACGCGCTCGCCGGGAAGTCCGTCGTCCAGATGGGGACGATCGGTCCCGACGAAAGCCGGGCCTTCGCGGCGGAGGTCGCGGCCGCCGGGGGCGAGTGGGTCGAGGCGCCGGTCCTCGGGAGCATCCCGCAGGCGGATTCGGGGACGCTCCAGGTGATGGTCGGCGGGACCGAGGAGCAGCTCGCGCGGCTCGAGCCGCTCTTCTCCCGGCTTGGCCACGACGTCCGCCTCGTCGGAGGGGTCGGCCGGGCGGCGGCGCTGAAGCTCGCTCTGAACCAGCTCATCGGCTCGCTGACGACGGCTTTTGCGACGAGCCTCGCGTTCGTCCGCGCGTCCGGCGTCCCGACCGAGCTGTTCCTGGAGGTCCTCCGGCCGAGCGCCCTCTACGCCCCGACGTTCGACAAGAAGCTCGGACGGATGCTCGAGGCCGAGTACGGAAACCCCACGTTCCCGCTCCGCCTGCTCGGGAAGGACCTTCGCCTCTTCGAGCGCGCCGCACGGGAGGCGGGCCTCGAGCCGATCGTCGTCGATGCCGTCCTCCGGACCGTCGAAGCGGCCGAGGCGCGGGGCCACGCGGAGGACGACTACGCCGCGCTCGCCGAGGGGATCGCGGAGCTTCCCCCCGTCCTTCCGCGCGGGTAACCTCGGGGGACGTGAGCGGCGCCGAATACGGAAGCGGGGGAGCGGACGTGCCGCTCGTCGTCGACCTGGACGGGACCCTTCTTCGGACGGACCTCCTCCACGAATCCGCGGTCCGCGCACTCGTCCGCGCGCCGCGCGCCGCGTTGTCAGCCGTTCCCGCGCTTCTCCGAGGCGGCCGCGCCGCCCTGAAGCGGCGGCTCGCGACGGTCGCACCGATCGATGCGGAGACGCTCCCCCTCCGAGAGGAGGTCGTGGCGCATCTCGGGGAAGAGAAGGCCCGCGGGCGGCGGCTCGTCCTCGCCACCGCCGCCGACGAGCTCCTCGCGCGGCCCGTCGCCGAGAGGGTCGGTCTCTTCGACGAGCTCCTCGCGAGCGATGGGCGGCGAAACCTCGGCGGCGAGGCGAAGCGGGCCGAGCTCGTCGCCCGCTTCGGCGAGAAGGGCTTCGACTACGTCGCCGACCGCCGGGCCGACCTGCCGGTCTTCCGGAGCGCCCGGAAGGCGGTGCTCGTCGGTTCCGGCGTCCGGCTGCGGGCGGAGGTCGAGGCGGCGGGAACGCCGGTCACCGCTCTCCTGCCGGACGGCGTGCCGAGGGCCCGCACGCTCCTCTCCGCGATCCGCGCGCGGCAGTGGGTCAAGAACCTCCTCGTCTTCGTCCCCCTCGTCACCGCGCACGTCTTCACGCCGGCGGCGTTCGGCGCGGCGGGGGTCGCGTTCCTCGCCCTCTCGCTCCTCGCTTCCGCCGTCTACCTCCTGAACGACCTCGCCGACCTGCCGGCCGATCGGCGGCACCCGTCGAAGCGTTCCCGCCCGATCGCCGCCGGCCGGCTCCCCATCCGGACGGCCGTCGCTTTCGTACCGGTGCTCCTCGCGGGGGCGGCGGCCCTGACGTTCGCGCTCCCGCGAGGCGCGCGGCTCCTCCTCCTGGCCTACCTCGGCGCGACGACGCTCTACACGCTGCTCCTGAAGAGGAAGGTCCTCGTCGACGTCTTCACGCTCGCGTTCCTCTACACGCTCCGGGTCCTCCTCGGCGGCGCGGCGACGGGCGTCCTCGTCTCGCCGTGGCTCCTCGCGTTCTCCGTCTTCTTCTTCCTCTCCCTCGCCTTCGTGAAGCGGGCTTCCGAGCTCGTCTCGGTGCGGGAGCGCGGCCTCGACTCGGCGGCCGGCCGGGACTGGCGGGCGACGGACGGCTTCACGGTCCCGGTCCTGGGCGCGGCGAGCGGCTACCTGTCGGCGGTCGTCCTCGCGATCTACGTCCACAGCGACGTCACGAAACGCCTCTACGGGCACCCGGGCTGGCTGTGGCTCCTCGTGCCGATCCTCCTCTACTGGGTGAGCCGGCTCTGGGTCCTGGTGGGGCGAGGCGAGATGGACGACGACCCGGTCCTCTTCGCGGCCCGGGACGCCGTCACGTGGGGGCTGGCGGCGGCGACGGCCGCGGCGCTCCTCCTCGCCGCGCTCGGTCCCAGCGGCGTCCCCGGCCTGATGGAGTAGGCCGGGCCGCGACGCACGGGGCCGCGGATCTCCCTTTGACCCGTGACCGCGGACGGGAATAGTGTCCCCGGCAAGCTCAGGGATGCCGAGATGCCGCTCGAAGGCGTCGGAAGGAGACGGTCGATGGTGCGCACGCGAACCGCCCCAGGGGTTGTCCTCTGCCTCGCCCTGACGTTGCTCCCCCACGGGGCCTTCGCCCAGTCGGCCGCGACGACGGGCGCGATCGAGGGGACCGTCGCGGACGAGTCCGGCGGGGTCCTCCCGGGTGCCCGCGTCGTCCTCCGGAACACGGCGACGAACTACGAGACGACGGTCGCGACCGCCGCGAACGGACGGTTCCGCGGGATCCTCCTGCCGCTGGGGCCCTACCGGGTGACCGTCACTCTCCCGGGCTTCGCGAAGGTCGTCCGCGAGGGGCTGAACGTCTCGGTCGGCCAGTCGGTGAACGTCGCGGTCACGATGAGGCTCGCCGCCAAGGCCGAAGAAGTCCTCGTCACCGCCGAGAACCCGGTCGTCGAGACGACTCGGCCCGAGGGGACGACCCGGATCGACACGCTCGCCGTCCGGTCGCTGCCGAACAACGGCCGGAACTTCATGGACTTCACCAAGCTCACGCCGGGCGTCTCGATCGTCCAGGGCCCCGACGGCGACGAGCTCTCGATCAACGGCCAGAAGGGGATCCAGAACAACGTCTCCGTCGACGGCGCCGACTTCAACAACCCGTTCTTCGGAGAGCAGCGGGGCGGCCAGCGGCCCGCCTTCACGTTCAACCTCGACGCGGTGCAGGAGGTCGTCGTCGTCGCCGACGGGGCGAACGCCGAGTACGGGCGCTCCTCCTCGGGCTTCGTGAACGTCGTCACGAAGTCGGGGACGAACCAGCTCGCCGGGACGGTCCACGTCTTCTACAAGGACGACTCCCTCGCCTCGGCCGCCAAGCGCCCGGACGGGTCGTCGGCCGACAAGTACGACTCGAGCCAGGTCCAGGGGGGCTTCACGCTCGGCGGGCCGGTCGTCACGGACCGCGTCTTCTTCTTCGCGGCCGTCGACGCGCAGGGCGGCTCCTCGACGAAGCAGACGGACCCGAGCCGGATCGAGCAGCGTGTCGTCGACTACTTCGCGAGCCTCGGCAGCCCGGACGAGAACGGCTCGATCGAGCGGGGCAACGATGCGTTCGTCGCGCTCGCCAAGGTCGACTGGCTCCTCGGGTCGAAGCACACGGTGACCCTCCGCGGCACCTACACGAAGTCGAGCCAGGAGAACGGCACGTTCGACGTCGACTCCTGGGGTCGGAGCGCGAACGCGACCGAGGACAACTGGTCGCGCTCGCTCACCGGCACCGCGATCTCGAACTTCGGCTCGGTCCTGAACGAGTTCCGCTTCCAGCTGGCCCGGGAGGACCGGCCGCGCCCCTACGACGGCCCGAACATCACGGGCCAGAACCGGCCGCTCCCCGACACCGCGTTCGACTTCGGCCGGGGCTACCGGTTCGGCATGCCGTTCTTCATCCCGGTCGACTACTACGACACGAGGATCCAGCTGAACGACAACGTCACCTACCTGACGGGCTCCCACGAGCTGAAGGCGGGCGTCGAGTTCAACCGGGTGAACGCCGCGCAGGTCTTCCGCGGCTTCGCGAACGGCCGCTTCATCTTCAGCTCCACGGACGGCTTCCTGAACTACGCCCGGAACCGCTACTACGTCGAGTGCTCGGACGGATCGACGAGCGAGAGCGGCTCCTGCCCGGCGGGGACGTCGATCACCGGCCCGGTCCTCCTCTTCCTGCAGCAGGCGGGCGTCGGCGGGCTGACGGCGGAGGAGGCGGGAACGCAGGTGATCCGGCAGGACGAGCCGGCCGTCTTCGTCCAGGACAAGTGGCAGCCGACCTCGAACCTCACGGTGCAGCTCGGCCTCCGCTGGGAGGCGCAGATCCAGCCGGACCCGATCACCCCGGCGGAGGACGTCTTCTACGCCGGCTTCATCGGGAAGACGTCGATGGGGCAGGAGTTCCCGTCGGACGGGAACATCCCGTCGGACAAGAGCATGTGGCAGCCCCGCGTGGGCCTCACCTGGGACCCGACGAAGGACGGGCGGACCGTCGTGAGGGCGAACGCGGGCCTGTACTACGCGCGCGTCCCGGGCCTCACGTTCGCCTCGACGCGCTCCACGAACGGGAGCCGGGGGCAGAGCCTCTACCGCGACAGCTCGCTCACCGGGATCCTCGGCCCCGTCCCGGCCTACCCGAACCTCATCCCGCAGTCGGAGGTCGGCTCCCCGTTCCGGCCCGACGTCTTCGTCGTCGCGAGGGACTTCCAGAACCCGCGGACGGTCGCGGCGAGCGTCGGCATCGAGCGCGAGGTGATGAAGGACTACGGGGTCCTCGTCAAGTACAACTACGCCAAGACGACCCACCTGACCCGCTTCATCAACCGCAACGACGCGCTCCTCGGCTCGCCCTGGTCCTCGGGCCTGAACGGCGGGCCGAACGGCATCGGGACGCTGACGGTCGTCGAGTCGTCCGCACGGAGCCTCTACCAGGGGGTCACGTTCGGCGTGAGCAAGCGGTGGTCGGACGACTACCAGTTCCAGCTGAACTACACCCTCTCGTGGGACAAGTCGGACGACGACAACGAGCGGGACCCGTTCTCGTTCCGCTACGCGAAGGTGACCGACCTCGACGCCGAGTACGGCTACTCGGACCGCGACCAGCGCCATCGGCTGAACGGGGTGTTCGTCTGGAAGGCGCCCGGGGACGTGAACGTCAACCTGCGGTACTCCTACCGCTCGGCGCAGCCGAAGTCGATCACCCGGACCGGCGCCGACGCGAACACGCCGCAGGAGAGGATCAACCCCGACGGCACCGTCACCCAGCGGAACCTCGGGCGAAAGGACAACCAGTTCTCCTCGCTCGACCTGCGGCTCTCGCGCTCCTTCGAGCTCGGGCCGGTCCAGGTCGAGCCGATCCTCGAGTGCTTCAACGTCTTCAACTCGAAGAACCTCAAGAGGCCCGAGGTGACGAACCTGATCTTCAACTTCGACGGGACGGTCCAGAGCGGCCTCGGCGACCCGAGGCAGGTCCAGCTCGGCCTCCGAGTCGTCTTCTGAGACGTCCGGGAGGAGCGATCGACGCGTGCTAGATTCCGGGACGGGCGCCCGGCGGAATCGACGGGCGCCCTCGCCCCTCCCGGGGCCGGAGCCTTTACCGTGACAGAGACGACGGCGGCCCAGCCGCTCACCCGGATCACCACGACCGCCACGTTCAGCGCGGCGCACCGCCTCCACAACCCCTCGCGGGACGACGAGTGGAACCGCGTCACGTTCGGCAAGTGCAACAACCCTCACGGGCACGGCCATACCTACACCGTGGAGGTGACCGTCGAGGGGACGATCGACCCGGTCACCGGGTGGGTCCTCGACTTTTCGCACCTGAAGCGGATCGTCGACGAGAAGGTCGTCCGGCGCTGCGACCACCGGAACCTGAACGTCGACGTGGACTTCCTCGCGGGGGTCGTCCCGACGGCCGAGAACCTCGCCGTCTGCTTCTGGAACGAGCTCGCCCCGCACGTCGCGCCGGCGCGACTCGTGAAGCTCTCCCTGCACGAGACGGAGCGGAACCGGGTCGTCTACAGGGGCGGCGCCTGATGCGCGCCCTCGTCTCGAACGACGACGGGATCCACAGCCCGGGAATCGAGGCGCTCGAGCGGGCGGCGAAGGCCGCCGGCTTCGAGACCTGGGTCGTCGCCCCCGATCGGGAGCAGAGCGCGACCTCCCACGCGCTGACGCTCACGCGGCCGCTGCGGGTGGTGAAGACGGGGGAGCGCTCGTGGGTCGTCGACGGCACGCCGACGGACTGCGTGAACCTCGCGATCTGCCGGATCCTGAAGGACGTCCGGCCGGACTTCGTCTTCTCCGGGATCAACCTCGGACCGAACCTCGGCGACGACGTCACCTATTCGGGAACGGTCGCGGCGGCCTTCGAGGGGACCCTTCTCGGCGTTCCGTCCATCGCGTTCTCCCTCGACTGCCGGAAGGACGGCGGCGCGGGCCCCGATTTCTCGGAGGCGGAGAAGGTCGCGGAGGAGGTCATCCGGCTGGCGCTCTCCCGCCCGATGGCGGAGGACGTCCTCTGGAACGTGAACGTCCCGGAGGGGCGGCCGACGGGGATCCGGGCGACCCGCATGGGGAGGCGCCGCTACGGCGAAAGCGTCGTGGAGAAGGTGGACCCCCGCGGGAGGCCCTACTACTGGATCGGCGGCTCCCACGTCGACACCCACTCCGACGGGAGCGACCTGACGACCGTCGCCGAGGGGCTCGTGTCGGTGACGCCGCTTCACCTCGACCTCACGGCCTACAGGTCGCTCGAGGACCTCGCCGCGCGGCTCGCGGGGAGCCGCGCGAACGGGCCGGACCGAAGCTAAGATCCCGGCGTGAGGCCGGAGGATCCCGAGGTCGCGCGCGCCGCGCGGGCGGGCGCCGAGGCGCGGCGCGCCATGGTTGCACGCATCGTCGCCGCGGGCCTCGTCTCGGACCGTCGCGTGACGGACGCGCTCGCGGCCGTCCCGCGACACCTCTTCGTCCCGAAGGAGCTCGCGGGAGAAGCCTACGGTGACCACGCCCTCCCGATCGGATCGGGGCAGACGATCACCCAGGCGGCGAACGTCGGGCGGTCGGCGGAGCTCGCGGCGATCCCGCCCGGGGGGCGCGTCCTCGAGGTGGGGACGGGCTCGGGGTACCAGGCGGCCGTCCTGGCCCGGCTCGCGGGGCAGGTCTTCACGCTCGAGCGGATCCCGCAGCTCGCGGCCGAGGCCCGGCGGACCCTCGCGCTCCTCGGGATCGGAAACGTCTCCGTGAAGGTCTTCGATGGGACCTACGGCTGG
>JAKLER010000409.1 GCA_022711615.1 Acidobacteriota bacterium | reverse complement strand
TCTCCCTCGCTTCCCGTGGAGGCGCTCAGTGCGGGTGGCCGACGGACCGGTGGCACGAGATGCAGGAGAGCTCCCGTCCCTCGCGCGTCACCCGGTCGATGTCGTGGACGACGTCCGCGTGGCACTTTCGGCAGGCCTTCTCGGTCACGCGGTGGTTCCGGTCGGTGATCTGGATCGGGTCGGGGAACCGCCCCGACGTGAACGCGAACGAGTGCCAGAAGCCGTTCGAGGCCTTCGTCGCGTACTTCGCGACGAAGCCGGGCGGCGTGTGGCAGTCGTTGCACGTCGCCACGGCCCGGTGGCTCCCGCGCGACCAGCCGTCGAGCTGCTCCGTCATGACGTGGCAGTTCGCGCAGGCGTTCGGGTCGTTCGAGAGGTAGGAGGCGCCCTTCGCGTAGACGAACGTGTAGGCGCCGATCCCGAGGGCGGTCCCGAGGAGGAGGCCGGCCGCCGTCTCGGCGAGCGCGAGGCCGCGCGTCCGGGGCGCGCCCCGCCGGTGGGGAGGGTGGTCGGTCGCTCTCACGCCCGGAACTCTCGCCCGGCGTCGTTCGGCCGTCAAGCGCGGAGCGGCCACTCCGTCCTCGTTCCCCCGGTCGCCATGACGGACGTCATGCCCGGGCGCCGGCCGACGATCGATCCTTCGAGCCGCCCGGCGGGGACGCCTCGAGCAGCCTGCCGGATCGCCGAAAGGAGTCGCGCATGACCCCGAGAACGCTGGTGCTTCTCGCGCTCGCCGTCGCCCCCTGCGCCGTCGCGCAGGAGAAGCCCGCCGCGCCCCCTCCGCCGCCCGCCGCCGCGAAGTCGTTCGACCTCGGCGTCCAGATCCGGCTCCGGGGCGACGCCACCCGCGACCTCGACCTGGCGGAGGAGAGCGACGACCGGGACGCCTGGGTCCTGTCGCGCATCCGCCTCTTCGGCACGTTCCGGCGCGGGGAGAAGCTCGCCGCGCACGTCGAGCTGCAGGACTCCCGAGCTTTCGGAAGCGAGGCGTCGGCCACGTCGAACGAGCGGAACGTCGACCTGCACCAGGGCTGGCTCCGCGTCGGGGACGCGAAGGACTTCCTGCGGCTGGGCCGGCAGGAGATCGCGTTCGGAGAGCAGCGCCTCGTCGGGAGCTTCGACTGGGACAACGTCGGTCGGTCCTTCGACGGGGCCCTCGGCCGGGTCACGTTCGAGAAGGTCCCGGTCGTCGTCGACGCGTTCTGGGCGAAGGTGAAGGAGTCGTCCGGACCTCCCGAGAGGAGCGACGTCGATTTCTCGGGCGTCCACGCGACCTGGAAGTCGATTCCCGGGATCGACCTCGACACCTACGTCTTCGTCCTCCGGTCGGGAGCGCGCGACGCGGCCGGGGACGACCGCCTCGTCACGACGATCGGCGCGCGCGGTCACGGGTCCCACGGCCGCCTCGTGTGGGACGCGGAGGGCGCCATCCAGACCGGGCACGAGTTCGCGCTCGACCGGCGCGCGTGGGCAGTGGCCGGATGGATCCGGTACGAGCTCCCGCTCCCGCTGAAGCCCTCGTTCGGGCTCGAGGCCTCGAAGGCCACCGGCGACGGGGACCCGCTCGACGGCCGGTTCGAGGAGTTCGACAACCTCTTCCCGACGAACCACCTGAAGTACGGCTATCTCGACCTGACCGGCTGGCGGAACCAGCGCGTCGTCTCGCTCTCGGCCGGCGTCGCGGGAGAGAGCGTCAAGTGGACGGCCCGGCTCTTCTGCCGGGCGCTCGCCCTCGACGACCCGGCGGGTGCGTGGAAGGCCGCCGGGGGCGCCGTGCTCGGCCTGGACGCGACCGGCTCCTCGGGTCGGTCGATCGGAACGGAGCTCGACGTCGTCGGCACCTACCCGATCCTCCCCGGGCTCACCGGCCAGCTGCAGGCCGGATGGTTCCGGCCGGGCGACTACGCGAAGGCGGTCCGGGGAGACGACGACGCGCTCGGCGCCTCGGCGTCGCTCCTCTTCGTCTTCTGATCTCTCGCCGGGGCGCGCCCGATGAGGCACGCCCCGGCACCGCCGTGCAGCTACCATCCCGGCGTGCCGCGCCGCACCTCCCCGACTGCGCTCCTCGTCGTCGTCGGCCTCGCGTTCTTCGCCGACTCGATCCTCTACTACCTGATCGTGCCGCTCCTGCCTCACTACGCGAAGACGCTCGGCCTGACGCAGATGGAGGTGGGGGTGCTCTTCGGCGTCTACGCGGGCGCGCTTCTCGCGGGGACCTACCCGCTCGGGCGGCTCGCCGACCGGATCGGACGGCGGAAGCCGTTCCTCTGGGGGCTCCTCGGACTCGGGGCGACGACGTTCCTCTTCGCGTTCTCCTCCTCCTATCCGCTCCTCCTCGTCGCGCGCGCTCTGCAGGGGCTCGCGGCCGCCGCCACCTGGACGACGGGCCTCGCCCTCCTCGCCGAGGGCTTCCCGTCGGAGAAGCGCGGCCAGGCGATGGCGACGGTCTTCGCGGCGGCGAACGTCGGCGTCCTCCTCGGCCCTCCCGTCTCCGGCCTCCTGACCGAGAGCCTCGGCCCGCGCAGCCCCTTCCTCCTCGCCGGCGCGATCGTCCTTGCCGACGCCGTGGCGCGGGTCCTCCTCCTCGGCGACGACGAGCCGCCCCGCGGGGAGCGGGTCGGCCTTCGGGGGCTTCTCGCGGACGGAACGGTGCGGACGCTCGCCGGAGCGATGGCCCTCGGTGCGGCCCTCTGGGCGATCCTCGAGTCGACCCTTCCCCTCCACCTCGACGCCGTGCTCCGGGCGGGGCCAAAGGAGATCGGGATCCTCTTCGCCGTCGCCGCGCTCACGCACACGGTCACCTCCCCTGTCATGGGCCGCCTCTCCGACAGGGTCGGACGGAAGAAGGTCCTCCTCGCGGGCTACGTCCTCGCGGCGTTCCTCGTTCCGGTGCCGGCCTTCCTCGCCTCGAAGGGGGCGGTCGGGCTCTCGATGGCCGCGCTCGGGGTCACGAGCTCGTTCATCCTGAGCCCCGTCAGCCCGGGCCTCGCCGACGCCGTCGAGCGGATGGGGAGCCGTTCCTTCGGCGGCGTCTTCTCCCTCGTGAACATCGCTTACGCCGTCGGGATGATGGGCGGGCCGCTCGTCGGGAGCGCCCTCGTCGAGGCCGCCGGGATCCGCGGCGCCCTCGTGGCGACCGCCGCGCTCTTCGCGCTCTACCTCGTGCCGCTCGCCCGGATGGGGACGTCGCACCGCCCGTCCTCCTCCCCTGCGACAATCCCCCCGCCGTGAGACCTGCCCTCCCCGAGCTGACGCTCGCCGTCGAGGCGGCCGCGGTCGTCGTGATGACGGTCTCGGGAATGATCACGGCGGCCCGGGCGCGAATGGACCTGATCGGGACGTTCACGCTCGCGCTCGTCACCGCGTTCGGTGGCGGGACGCTCCGCGACCTGATCCTCGA
>JAKLER010000408.1 GCA_022711615.1 Acidobacteriota bacterium | reverse complement strand
GTCCTCGCCCGCGGCTATTCCGTGACCTACCTCGAGGGTGCTCGGGCGCCCCTCGTCGACGCGGGGGCGGCGGCCCCCGGCGACACCCTTCGAATCGTCCTCGCGCGCGGGACGCTCCGCGCGCGCGTGACCGACATCCCCAGGGACGGTGAACCATGACGTCGAAGACGAAGCTGCCGAAGGGGCTGACGTTCGAGAAGGCGCTCGAGCGCCTGGAGAAGATCGTGGCGGAGCTGGAGGAGCCGGAGCGGGGCCTCGAAGCCTCGCTCGAGCTCTTCGAGGAGGGCGTCGCGCTCTCCCGTTTCTGCCGCGGCAAGCTCGAGGAGATCCAGAAGCGGGTGGACGTCGTCCTGAAGGAGACGCCGGACGGGCTCGTCACGGAGCCGCTCGACGCCGACGACGAGAAGGGCGGCGGCGAGGACGGCGACGAGGAGGAGGCGTGACGCTCGAGGCGTTCCTCGCGTCCGCGAGGTCGGAGGCGGAGGCGGCGCTCGAGCGCGTCCTCCCTCCGCCGGGCGACCCGCTCGCGGACGCGATGCGTTACTCGACGCTCGCCGGGGGCAAGCGCCTCCGGCCGGCGCTCGCACTCGCGTTCCACGACGTCCTCGGCGGGAGCAGCGCGCCGCGCGGCGAGGTCGCCGAGGCGGCTGCGGCGCTCGAGCTCGTCCACACCTACTCGCTCGTCCACGACGACCTCCCGTGCATGGACGACGACGCGCTGCGGCGCGGGAAGCCCACCTGCCACGTCGTCCACGGCGAGGCGACGGCGCTCCTCGCGGGCGACGCGCTCCAGTCGCTCGGCTTCGAGGTCCTCGCGTCGCGTCCGCGCGGGGAGGCGTTCTCGCCGCGACGTGCGGAGGCGGTCCTCCTCCTCGCCCGGGCGATCGGGGCCGGCGGGATGGCCGGCGGCCAGGCGCTCGACCTCGCCGCGTCGGGACACGCCCACGGGGAGCTCCGGACCGAAGGCCGCCTCAAGGAGATCCACGAGAAGAAGACCGGGAGGCTCCTCTCGGCCGCGTGCGAGCTCGGCGCGGTCCTCGCGGGCGCCTCGGAGGAGCGGCGCCGGGCCGCGGCGGACTACGGCGACGCGCTCGGCGTCCTCTTCCAGATCGCCGACGACCTCCTCGACGTCACCGCGAGCGCCGCGGTCCTCGGCAAGAGCGTCGGGAAGGACGAGGCCCAGGAGAAGCTGACCTACGTCTCCGTCTACGGCCTCGCTGGGGCCGTCGCCGAGCGGGAGCGGGCTCTCGCCGTGACGCTCGAGCGGGCACGGGCGCTGGAGGGGGAGCCGGGGCTCCTCGCCGCGCTTGCCGGCTACGCGGCCCACCGGGACCGGTGATCCGGATATCATCAAAGGTTCTATGACCCAGCGTTCGACCCCGCTCCTGGACCGTGTGAACTGGCCCCGGGACCTCAAGCCCCTCACGCTCGAGCAGCTCGCGACCCTCTCGGACGAGCTCCGCACGTTCCTGATCGACTCCGTCTCGAAGACGGGCGGCCACTTCGCATCCGGTCTCGGGACCGTCGAGCTGACCGTCGCGCTGCACTACGTCTTCGACACGCCGCGGGACCTCCTCGTCTGGGACGTCAGCCACCAGTGCTACCCGCACAAGGTCCTGACGGGGCGGCGCGACCGCCTCCACACGATCCGGCAGAAGGGGGGGCTCTCGGGCTTCACGAGCCGGGCCGAGTCGGAGTACGACGTCTTCGGCGCGGCGCACGCCTCGACCTCCATCTCGGCGGCGCTCGGCATGGCCGCGGCGCGGGACGCGAAGGGGGACGACTACTCCGTCGTCGCCGTCATCGGCGACGGCGGCCTGACGGGCGGCGTCGCGATGGAGGGGCTGAACCAGGGGGGCTACCTCAAGCGCCGGCTCATCGTCATCCTGAACGACAACGAGATGTCGATCGCTCCGAACGTCGGGGCGATGTCGGGCTACCTCCTCCGGATCGCACGCGGGCAGATCTACAAGCGGGTCCGGGAGGAGGTCGGAGGGATCCTCAAGAAGCTCCCGAAGGGGGAGCGGCTCGCCGAGATGGCCGAGCACCTGGAGGACGGCCTGAAGAAGGCGCTCGTCCCCGGCACGCTCTTCGAGGAGCTCGGCTTCAAGTACGTCGGGCCGATCGACGGCCACAACCTCCCGGTCCTCGTACGGACGCTCCGCGAGGCGAAGGAGTACGACGGCCCGATCCTCCTCCACGTCCGGACGACGAAGGGGAAGGGGTACGCCCTCGCCGAGAAGGACCCGGTCTTCTGGCACGGGCCTTCGCCGTTCAAGGTCGAGACGGGCGAGGTCGCGAAGAAGGCCGCGCCTCCGAGCTACACGGCCGTCTTCGCCGACACGCTCGCCGACCTGGCCCGGAAGGACGAGAGGGTCGTCGCGATCACGGCGGCGATGCCCGACGGCACCGGCCTCGACCGCTTCGCGAAGGAGTTCCCGGCGCGCACGTTCGACGTCGGGATCTGCGAGCAGCACGCCGTCCTCTTCGCGGCCGGGATGGCGACGCAGGGGATGAAGCCGGTCTGCGCCATCTACTCGACGTTCCTCCAGCGCGCCTACGACCAGGTCTTCCACGACGTCTGCCTCATGGACCTTCCGGTCGTCTTCGCGCTCGACCGGGGCGGGGTCGTCGGCGCGGACGGGCCGACGCACCACGGCGCCTATGACCTCTCCTACCTCCGCGTCTTCCCGAACATGCACGTCGCCGCGCCGAAGGACGAGAACGAGCTGCGGGGCCTCGTCGCCACGGCGCTCGCCCTCGGCCGGCCGGTCGCCATCCGCTACCCGCGCGGCGCCGGGCACGGCGTGGCGCTCGACGCCGAGCCGAAGCTCCTGCCGGTCGGAAAGGGCGAGGTCCTCCGCGTCGGCCGGGACGGCGTCGTCGTGGCGATCGGCGACCCGGTCCTGCCGGCGCTCGGCGCGGCCGAGCGGCTCGCGGCCGAGGGGGGGGCGTCCCTCTCCGTCCTGAACGCCCGCTGGGTGAAGCCGCTCGACACCGAGCTCCTCGCCCAGTTCGTGAAGCCCGGGACGACCGTCTTCACCGTCGAGGAGAACGCCGTCGCCGGCGGCTTCGGCTCCGCGGTTTCCGAGGCGCTCGACGCCCTCGGGCTCGCGGCCCGCGTCCACCGGCTCGGGATCCCGGACCGCTTCGTCCCGCACGCCACGCAGGCCGAGCAGCGGGCGGAGCTCGGGATCGACGAGGAGGGGCTCCTCCGCGCCTTCCGGACGGGGACCGCCGGAGCGGGCGTCGTCCCGCTCCGGTCCCGGGTCGCGAGCTGACGTCACGAGGACGATGCGCGCGCTCGTCTGCGAGCGGCCCGGGCACGTCGCCCTTCGGGACCTCCCCGAGCCCGTGCCGGGACCGGGAGAGGTCGTCGTCCGGGTGGAATCGGCGCTGACCTGCGG
>JAKLER010000407.1 GCA_022711615.1 Acidobacteriota bacterium | reverse complement strand
CAGGAGGCCACCTACGCCATCGCTCACGCGGTGACGACGACCGCCGGCCTGGACGACCTGTTCGCCCGGATCCACAGGATCGTCGGCGGGCTGATGGAGGCGAGGAACCTCTACATCGCGCTTCTCGACGAGGCGACCGGGAGCCTCTCCTTCCCCTACTTCCGGGACGAGATCGACGCGGAGCCGCCGGAGGGGCCGGTCCCGGCGGGGCGGGGCCTGACGGGCTACGTCCTCCGGACCGGAGAGCCCCTCCTCGCCTCGCCCGAGGTGTTCGACGCCCTCGTGGCGCGGGGCGAGGTGGCGCCGATCGGCGCGGCCTCGATCGACTGGCTCGGTGTTCCTCTCCGGGCCGGGGAGAGGACCTTCGGCGTCCTCGCCGTCCAGAGCTACGCGGGGAACGTGCGCTACGGGGAGGAGGACCAGGCCCTCCTCGGCTTCGTCTCGTCCCAGGTCGCGCTCGCCATCGAGAGGCGGCGGGCGGAGGAGGCGCTTCGGCTGAGCGAGATGCGCCACCGGGCCGTCCTCGAGGCGCTCCCCGACCTCCTCTTCGTCCTCGACCGCGAGGGGCGCTACCTCGCGGTCCACGCGGCCCGCCCCGAGGCGCTCGCCGCCCCCCGGGAGAGCCTCCTGGGCTCCTCCGTGCCCGAGGTCCTGCCGAAGGAGGCGGCCGACGTCTGGATGGACGCCATCCGACGCTGCCTCGGAGGGGGCGGGATGCAGGTGATCGAGTACGAGCTCGACCTCCAGGCCGGACGCCGGGCCTTCGAGGGGCGCGTCGTCCCTCACGACGCGGATTCGGTCCTCTCCATCGTCCGCGACGTGACGGACCGGGTCGAGCGCGAGCGGGAGCTCCGCGAGCGGGAGCGCGAGCTCAAGCGCCTGACCGAGAACATGATCGACGTCATCACGGAGACGGACCTGCACGGGAACCTCCGCTTCGCGACGCCTTCGTACGTCGCGGCGACGGGCTGGTCCCCCGAGGAGTTCCTCGGGCACAACGCGCTGGAGTTCGTCCACCCGGAGGACGCGGAGCTCTCGCGGGAGATGCTCGGGCGGAGGGCGCGTCGCGACGGCGCGTCGGCGTTCACCTACAGGTTCCGGACGAAGGACGGGCGCTGGCTCTGGGTCGACTCGATCGTCACGCTCGCGAAGGGAGAGCGCGGCGAGTCCGACGGGCTCGTCGTCACGAGCCGCGACGTCACCGGGCGGAAGCGGGACGAGGAGGTCCTGCGCCTGCAGCACGAGACGGAACGCGGAATCCTCCGCCGCGAGGAGCCGACGGTCATCCTCGCCCGGATCTGCACGCGCGTCTCGGAGCTCTTCGACCTCCCGGCGGTGTGGATCGGGCTGAAGCAGCCCGACGGAAGGATCGAGCCGCGCGCGGTCGCCGGGAGCGCCTCGGGCTTCGTGGCCCGATCGACGTTCCGTTGGGACGGGTCGCCGGAGGGACGCGGGCCGTCCGGCGAGGCGGTCCGGACCGGCCGGCCGGTCTTCGTCGACGGCCTGGGGGACGACCGGGTGGCGCGGTGGCGGGACGCCGCGGCCGCGACGGGCCTCGGCGCGGCGCTTTCCGTGCCGCTCGTCGTCGGCGACAGGGTCCTCGGCGTCCTCTCCTGCTACGCGAGGGGGCCGGAGGCGTTCGCCGGCGCCGCCGTCGTCCCGATCGCCCGGGTCGCGGACCAGGTCGCACTCTCGCTCCTGGAGGCCGAGCAGCTCGAGCGGATCGAGCTCCAGACGGCCGCCCTGGAGGCGACCGCGAACGCCGTCGTCATCACGGACCGCGAAGGGCGCGTCGAGTGGGTGAACCGCGCCTTCACGGAGCTGACCGGATTCTCCGCGGAGGAGCTCCGGGGCGAGACGCCGCGGGTGCTGAAGTCGGGGATCCAGAGCGAGTTCTTCTACGAACGGATGTGGGAGACGATCCTCGAGGGAAACGTCTGGCGCGGCGAGCTCTACAACCGCCGGAAGGACGGGACCGTCTACGTCGAGGAGCAGACGATCACCCCGGTCCGGGGCGCCGACGGGGGGATCCGCCACTTCGTCGCCGTGAAGCAGGACGTGACGCAGCGGCGCCGCACGGAGGAGCGGATCCGCTACCTCGCCCTGCACGACCCTCTCACGGACCTCGGGAACCGGCGCGCCGCGGAGGAGAGCCTCGAGCGGATCGTGGCCCGGGCGCGCCGCGGCACGCCCGGCTCTCTCCTCCTCCTCGACCTCGACCACTTCAAGGTCGTCAACGACACGCTGGGGCACGGGGCGGGGGACGCCGTCCTCGTCGAGCTCGCGCGCCTCCTCGGGACGCTCCGGCGTCCGGGCGACGAGATGGCCCGGCTCGGGGGCGACGAGTTCGTCCTGGTCCTCGAGGGGATTCCCGCCGAGGCGGGACGGATGGTGGCCGAGCGCCTCCGCCGGGCCGTGCACGAGCACCGGTTCGAGGTGGAAGGAAGAAGGTTCGACCTCGGGGTGAGCGTCGGGGTCGTCCCGATCGACGGCCGCCTGAAGCCGCCCGCGCTCCTCGCACTCGCCGACTCGGCGCTCTACGCCGCGAAGGAGAGGGGACGGAACCGGGTCGTCCTCTTCGACGGCTCCGTGGCGCCGACGACGCTCTCTGAGGCGAGCCTCTGGGCCTCGCGCGTGAAGGACGCGCTCCGCGAGGGGCGTTTCGTCCTCGTCTACCAGCCGATCCTGCGGCTCGAGAGCGGCCGGACGGCGCACTACGAGGCGCTCCTCCGGCTTTCGGACGGCGACGGGACGCTCGTGGCGCCGGGGGACTTCCTTCCCGCGGCGGAGCAGTTCGGGCTCCTGCCGCAGATCGACGCGTGGGTCGTCGACGAGGTTCTTTCGGTCCTCCGGACCCGGGAGGACGTGGAGGTCTTCGTGAACCTCTCCGGCGCGAGCCTCGGTGAGGAGGGGCTCCTCGCCACCCTCGAGGAACGGATCCGGGAGAGCGGCATCGGCCCGGGGCGCCTCGCGTTCGAGCTGACCGAGACGACGGCCGTCCGGGATCTTATCGGCGCCCGGGAGTGGATGCGGCGCCTGCGAGACCTCGGCTGCCGCTTCGCGCTCGACGACTTCGGGATCGGCTTCTCTTCGTTCTCCTACCTGCAGGGGCTGCCGGCGGACTACGTCAAGATCGACGGCTCGTTCATCCGCGACCTCGAGACGAACCCGTCGAACCGCGCGCTCGTGAAGGCGATCGACACCGTGGCCCACACGCTCGGCAAGGAGACGATCGCCGAGCACGTCGAGAGCCTCGACGCGGTGGCCATCCTTCGCGAGCTGGGCGTCGAGTACGGGCAGGGGTTCGCGCTCGGCGCGCCGAAGCGGGAGCTGCCCGGCCTCCCGGACGCCCGCGACGCGGCGACGTCGCCCGGCACGCTCCGTTAGGATGTCCGGTCGCGGGCCGGCGCTGCCGGCCCGGAG
>JAKLER010000406.1 GCA_022711615.1 Acidobacteriota bacterium | reverse complement strand
AGGTGCGGACCACTTCCAGACGGAGGGACCATGCCAGAGACCCGCGCGCCCCGATCGGTCGGCGTCGTCGCCGCCATGCTTCTCCTCTCGCTCGTCGCGTTTCCTCTCGCGGCCCAGCCGGTCCGGAGCGGGCCCCTCCCCGGGCCGCTCCCCCTCTTCCCGCCCGACAACTGGTGGAACGTCGACGTGAGCGCGGCGCCGCGCGACCCGAACGAGGCGGCGATCCTCGCGTTCATCGGGACGAGCCGGGGGCTCCACCCCGACTTCGGAGGGGACGCCTCGGCGAGCGGCCCGGACATCTACGGGATGCCCTACCTCATCGTCCCGGGCTCCCAGCCGCTCGTGCCGGTCGCCTTCGACTACGACGACGAGAGCGACCCGGGGGCGCCCGGCCGGCCCGCCGGCTACCCGATCCCGCCGGAGGCGAAGACGGAGCCGAGGTGGCTCGAGGGGGGATGGCCCGGCAGCTCGGGCGCGGGAGGGGACAAGCACCTCCTGATCGTCGACCGCGACAACCGGCTCCTCTTCGAGACGTGGGACACCCGCTGCGAGCCGGAGGGCTCCCCGTCCTGCGCCTGGCGGGCCGGCTCCGGGGCCGTCTTCCCGCTCGACGCGAACCTGCGCCGCCCCGACGGCTGGACGAGCGCCGACGCCGCGGGGCTCGCGATCCTCCCGGGCCTCGTGCGGTACGACGAGGTCTACGGGAGCGAGCCGATCCGCCACGCGTTTCGCTTCACCGTCCGCGCGACGAACGGCTACGTCTTCCCCGCCTCCCACCGGGCGGGCACGACCCCCGGCGCGCCCCCGTTCGGGACGCGTCTCCGGCTGAAGGCTTCGCGCGACCTCTCGGAGTTTCCGGCGCCGGTGCGGCGGATCTTCGAGGCGATGAAGACCTACGGCCTGATCCTCGCCGACAACGGCTCGGACATGTACGTCCAGGGGACCTACGACACGCGCTGGGACAACGACGTCCTCAACCCGGCGTTCGCGCGCCTGAAGGTCTCCGACTTCGAGGTCGTGAAGCTCGGGTGGCAGCCGGCCGGCCTCCCCGCCGACCCGTGCGAGCCGGGGCCGGGTCCATCCTGCCACGAGTGGCTCCTCGCGTCGGGCGCTCGGGTGCGCGGCGACGGCGGAACGAGCTGGAAGACCGACCTGACGGCCGTGAACGGCGGCGATTCCGAGGCGACCCTCTTCCTCCGCTTCCTCGGGCACGACTCCGACGGAAGGAACGGCCCGGAGCGCTCCTTCCGCCTCGCGGCCGGCCGCTCCGCGACCTGGGGCGACCTCCTCGGCTCCGTCTTCGGGCTCGAGGAGGCGTGGGGCGCCGTCCAGCTCCGCTCCGCGAGCCCCGACCTCCTCGTCACGAGCCAGACCTTCACCCCCGGCGGCGGCGGCACCTACGGGCAGTCGGTCCCCCTCTTCGCCGAGACGGAGCTGATCCGGGGCGGCGCGTCGCGGACGATCCCCGCGATCCGCGAGGACGCCTCCTTCCGGACGAACCTCGTCCTCGCGAACGGAGCCGAGGCCGCGTGCGACGTCGACGTCTCGCTCTACTCCGAGGGCGGGGCCCTCCTCGGTGCGCGCCGCGTGCCGCTCCCGCCGCTCGGGATGAGGCAGCTCTCTCGCGTCGTGAGGGAGCTCGGCGTGACCGCCGCCGTCACCGGGGCCCGGCTCGTCCTCTCGACGCCGACCGCGGGAGGCGCGTTCGCCGCCTACGCCTCGGTCATCGACGAGAAGACGGGCGATCCGCGGACGCTCCTGCCTCGGTAGCGGGCGGGCTCGCCGACGGGCGGCCTCCCCGACCGCCGCCGGGAGGTCGCCCGGGCTGCCGGAGCTTTCGACCTGCAGCGCCTCGCGCTGCCCTGCAACGTCTGCAGCCACGCCACGGCGGCGTCGCCCCCCCTGCTGACCCGCAACGTCCTGCCCCGTGCGGATTTCCGCGCTCCAGAGGATTCCGGGCCGCTCGTGGCACGGAGCTTGTGAAGGGGGGGTGCGAGCCGGACGCCGAAGAGGCCGAGCCGGACGACCCGAAAGGAGTCACGACGATGAACAGCACCCGGAAGCTCTCGGCCCTCCTCGTGGGCACACTCTTCCTCGCCAGCATGCTCGCCCTCCCGGCCGCCGCGCAGCAGCAGGGGGCCGGAAACGGCGGCGGCGCGAAGGCCGGTACGAAGCGGCAGCTCGGCCCCGGTGAC
Organism: Acidobacteriota bacterium; assembly: GCA_022711615.1. GTDB lineage: Bacteria > Acidobacteriota > Thermoanaerobaculia > UBA5066 > UBA5066 > UBA5066. Next base: position 1,233 of record JAKLER010000406.1, on the reverse strand, counting down.
GGGACGGGCGCCGCACCCGCCCCGAAGGACGGATCCGGCTACGGCACCCCCTACCGCGGCGAGAACCCGAACGCCGGCGAAGGCGCGGGCCCCGGCAACGGAACGGGGAATCGCGGCAACGGGCCGAAGGACGGCACGGGCTACGGAAGGAAGGCCGGGCGCGGCTCGGCGGGCGCCGGGAGCTGTGACGGGACCGGGCCGCGGGGGGGCGCGGGCTCCGGCAACCACGGCTCCGGCGGACGGCGCGGCGGGCGCGGCGGGCGCGGCTGAGGCCCGACCACATCGCACGGTCCGTTCCGCGGGCGGTCCCGGCAGGGCTGGGGCCGCCCGTTCTCGCGGGCCCCTCTCCGTAGGCCTCCCGAGAGGGACGTCTCACCCGGGGCGTCGGCCTCTTTCCGGCCGCTCGCCCCCTCGTCAGGCTCGGCGCCGGCCCGCCCGCGACCCCCGCCCGGCCGCAGTCGGCTCGAGCTCCGACGCGAGCGCCGAGAGGACGCGCGCAGCGGTCTCGAGGTCGGCCGCCGGCACCCGCGCGAGAGTCCGTCGCACCGCCTCCTCGACCGTTCCGCCGGTCGCGGAGGCGACCTTCCGCCCGGCCGCCGTCGCGCAGAGGCGCGTCCGCCTCCGGTCCGCCGGGTCCTCCGAGCGCTCGACGAGCCCGGCCCGCTCGAGCCCCTTCACGATGACGGTCACCGTGCTCGGGTGGAGGCGCAGGACCGCCGCCGTTTCGCCCGGGGTGATCCCCGGGAAGCGGCCGACGACGCGGAGCGCCAGGCGCTGCGGTCCGGTCACGCCGACCGACTCCGCCATCCGCCGCGAGGTCGTCTGGAGCGCGTGGTCGAGGCGCCAGAGGAGCTTCATGAAGTCGAGCGCCTCGCCGAGGGAGGCCTCCCTCGCGTGGACCGGACCCGTCGTTCTCCCCATCACTCCTCCGCGCGGCCGCGGGCCGCGCCCCGATTTCACCACGCCCCGATTGTTTGTGGTCAAATATTTTGATCTCAAATCATTTTCCGGTAGGATCTCCCCGTGACGCCTCCCCCGGCTCCCCATCGTCCGCCTTCCGCCCGCCGCGTCGCGGTCTTCGGCGAAGCGCTCGTCGACGAGCTCCCCTCAGGCGCGAGGCCAGGGGGGGCCCCCCTGAACGTCGCCGCCCACGCCGCGGCCTTCGGGCTCTCCCCCCTCCTGCTGACGCGGCTCGGCCCGGACCCGGCCGGGCTGACGCTCCGGGCGGCGATG
>JAKLER010000405.1 GCA_022711615.1 Acidobacteriota bacterium | reverse complement strand
GCCGAAGTCCTGCGACCCCGCTCCGTGCCCGGTCGTCGTCCTGTTCCACGGTGGCCCCGAGGGGCAGGCGACTCCCGGCTTCTCCCCGATGGCCCAGCTCTGGGTCGACGAGGGGTACGTCCTCGTCGAGCCGAACGTCCGCGGGAGCGAGGGCTACGGGAAGACCTGGCTCGACGCCGACAACGGCCCGAAGAGGCTGGACGTCCTGAGCGACATCGAGGACGCGGCGCTCTGGGCCCGGAAGGCCTTCGCCGTCGACGGCAAGGCTCCGAAGCTGGGCGTCATGGGCGGCAGCTACGGCGGCTACGCCACTCTCATCGCGATGACGAAGTACGCCGGGGCCTACGACGCCGGCGTCTCGAACGTCGGCATCTCGAGCCTCGTCTCGTTCCTGCAGAACACCGCTCCGTATCGCCGCATCCTCCGGGCCTCCGAGTACGGCGACCTCGAGAAGGACCGGGAGGCCCTCGAGAAGCTCTCGGCCGTCACGTACATCGACAGGCTGAAGGACCCGCTCCTCCTCATCCAGGGCGCCACCGACCCGCGCGTCCCGGTGGGCGAAGCAATCCAGATGTACGAGGCGACGACGAAGCGGGGCGTCCCGACCGGCCTCATCATCTTCCCCGACGAGGGACACGGCGCGCAGAAGCGCGAGAACCGGGTCCTGCAGACGGGGCACACCATCCAGTGGTTCGACAGGCACCTGAAGGGGAAGGGCGCGGACGCGAAGTAGGCCCCTCCTCCCATGGATTTCGGAAGGCCCCGGGGCTCGCGCCCCGGGGCCTTCCTTCTTTCCGGCCCGGCGCCGTCCTCGCGGCTCCCTCCAGGAACCCGGCGGCCCTCCTCCCCGTAACATTCCGGTGCACACCGGACGAACCTGAAGGAGGACCGATGCCCGCCTCTCGCCGTTTCTCCCCTCTCGCCGCGTTGCTCCTCGCCCTCCCCGCCCTCGGCGAGCCGCAGACCGCCTACAAGGGCCACGGCGCCGACAGCGTCCCCGCCGAGGTGATCGCGCGGTACGCGCCGAAGCCGCTCCCGCCCGACCTCGCCCGCCGGATCCAGTCGATGATGGACGTCCGCGCGCCCGGGATGGGGATCGTCTCGCCCGACGGCTCGAAGCTCTTCTTCGGATGGTCCGTCACCGGGACCTCCCAGGTCTGGCGGCTCGACGGCCCGAACACCTTCCCCGTCCAGCTCACGGGCGGCGAGGATCGGACGACGGTCGTCGACGTCTTTCCGGACGGGAAGACCTTGGTCCTTCAGCGCGACCGGAAGGGAGAGGAGAACCCCGGCCTCTACCTGATGCCGGCCGCCGGCGGACCGCTCACCTCGATCCAGCATCTCCCGGGGATCCAGACCTTCCACCAGTTCGTCAGCCCGGACGGCGCGTGGGTCTACTTCGCGTCGAACGACGTCAAGCCCGACTCCTACGCCGTCTACCGCTGGAACGTCGCGACGCGGCAGAGGGAGGCCCTCGTCACCGAGCCGGGCCTCTGGAGCGTCTCCGACCACCGTCCCGACGGGACCCTCCTCCTCGCGAAGTGGACCGGATCGCTCACCTCGGAGTACTGGGAGTGGTCGCCCTCGACCCGGAAGCTGACGCCCCTCCTCGGCCAGGACAGGCCCGAGGAGTACACGGCCGTCTACGGCGCCGCGCCGGGGCAGCTCCTCGTCCTGACGCCGAAGCTCGGTGAGTTCCGCCGGCTCTGCCGCTGGGAGAAGGGAGCGCTGACGCCCCTGACCGGCGACCTCTCGTGGGACGTCTCCGGCTTCAGCCTCGACGAGGCGAAGACGCGCGTCCTCTACACGGTCAACGAAGCCGGCTACACGAAGCTCTTCGTCCTCGACGCGAAGACGTTCCAGCCGGTCCGCCTCCCGAAGCTCCCCGAGGGGGCGGACCACGTCTACGCCGGCGCCTCGACCCGCGACGGGCGCTTCACGACGTTCGGCGTCGAGACCGCCACCGCGCCGCGCACCTCGTACGTCTACGACTGGCAGAGCGGCGCCCTCACCCGCTGGGTCGTCCCGAGCGCCCCGGAGATCGACACGACGACCTTCGCCGCCGCGACGCTCGAGCACTACCCGGCCCGCGACGGGACGAAGATCCCGGCGTTCGTCCGCCGGCCGAAGAGCTGCGACCCCGCCCCTTGTCCGGTCGTCGTCGAGTTCCACGGCGGACCGGAGGGGCAGGCCCAGCCCGGCTTCTCGACCTGGGCGCAGGCCTTCGTCGACGCCGGATTCGTCTTCGTCGAGCCGAACGTCCGCGGCAGCGACGGCTACGGGCGGACCTGGCTCGACGCCGACAACGGCCGGAAGCGCCTCGACGTCTGGACCGACATCGAGGACGCCGCGACCTGGGCCCGGAAGGCGTTCGCGGCGAACGGGAAGGAGCCGAGAGTCGGCGTGACGGGCGGCAGCTACGGCGGCTACGCCACGCTCGTCGCGATGACGAAGTTCGCCGGGGCCTACGACGCGGGAGCCTCCATCGTCGGCATCTCGAACCTCCTCACGTTCCTCGAGAACACCGCCCCCTACCGCCGCATCCTGCGAACGACCGAGTACGGCGACCCCGAGAAGGACCGGGAGGCGCTCCTCGAGCTCTCGGCGACGACGCACCTCGCGAAGCTGAAGGCGCCGCTCCAGATCCAGCAGGGGGCGACCGACCCGCGCGTCCCGGTGGGCGAGGCGATCCAGATGTACGAGGCGGCGCAGAAGACCGGTGTGCCGACGGAGCTGATCGTCTACGCCGACGAAGGCCACGGCGCCGGCAAGCGCGACAACCAGGTCCTCATGCTCGGCCACGCGCTCCGCTTCCTCGAGACCCACCTGAAGGGCACGCCGGCGAAGTAGATCGGCGACCACCCCGGGCCCCTCCCGCTGGAGCCGCCGGGAGGGGCCCGACATGAGGGGTCCGACATGAGGGGTCTGGTCTACACTCTACACTCTGCTCATCGCAGAGTGTAGAGTGTAGACCAGACCCCTTCTCGCTCGACCCCTTCTCGCTCGAGGCCCCTCGGGTCCAGATTGGCTGGCCCAATCGCCCTCCGAATGGCTCTTGAAAACGAAAATGGATGACTCATACTGTCATTCGGATCAGGCCAATCTGAAGATTGGTCCGTAAGAAAGACTTGAAGGGAGGCGGAGCGTGGACATCCGGATCGATCGCCAGAGCGCCGTCCCCGTCTACCTCCAGATCCGGGGCGGCATTCGCGACCTGATCCTCTCCGGGCGCCTCCCCGACGGCTTCCGGCTCCCTCCCGAGCGGACGCTCGCGAAGGCGCTCGGCGTCAACCGGACGACGATCCTCTCCGCTTACCGGGAGCTGAAGACCGACGGCCTCGTCGAGGCGCACGTCGGGCGCGGCACCGAGGTCGCGTCGCAGCAGGTGCTGAGGAGCGAAGCGGAGCCGGCCGGACCGCTCCCATGGCGGCAGCTCGCCC
>JAKLER010000404.1 GCA_022711615.1 Acidobacteriota bacterium | reverse complement strand
TCTGCCCCGTCTCGCAGATCGACGTCGGCCGTCACGACGAGCCCGGCCTCCTCCAGTTCGTCGGCCAGTCGTTCGACTTCCGCGTCATCGAGTACGCCGAGGACGGCCGGCGGGTCGTCGTCAGCCGAGCGGCGATCCTGCGCGAGGCGCTCGAGAAGAGCCTCGGCGAGATCCGCGAGAGGATCGTCCCCGGCGCCGTCCTGACGGGCCACGTCCGCTCGATCACCGACTTCGGCGCCTTCGTCGATCTCGGCGGCGTCGACGGCCTCGTCCACGTCACGGAGATCTCCCGCCGCCGCGTGGCCCACGCGAAGGACGTCCTGGCGATCGGCCAGGAGGTCCAGGTCAAGGTCACGAAGGTGGAGAACGAAGGGAAGCGGATCTCCCTTTCCATGAAGGAGCTCGAGAAGGACCCGTGGGAGGGCCTCGCCCAGAGGATCCCGCCCGGGACGCCCTTCACGAAGCCCGTGGCGCGCCACGCCGAGTTCGGCCTCTTCATCGAGATCGAGCCCGGCATCGACGGGCTCGTCCACGTCTCCCAGCTCCCGCCCGGCATCGACCTGAAGGACCCGTCCGTTGCGGCCGGCCAGGAGGTCTCCGGCTGGGTCCGCGAGATCGACGAGGAGCACCGCCGGCTCTCCCTCTCCCTGCGGGAGGCCTCCGCGACCGACCCGTGGGACGGGCTCGCCGAGAAGATGCCGGAGGGCTCGGTCGTCCCCGGCCAGGTGGAGAACGTCGCTCCGTTCGGCGTCTTCGTCCGCCTCGAGATCGGCCTCACCGGCCTCATCCCGAACTCCGAGACGGGGCTCCCGCACGGGACGCCGGCCTCGAAGACGTTCTCGCCCGGCCAGAAGGTCGAGGTGAAGGTGATCGGCCTCGACGCCCAGCGGCGCCGCATCTCCCTCTCCGCCACCGGCGCCCTCGCCGAGGCCGAGCGGGGCGAGATCCGGCGCTACCGCGAGGACTCCGCCAAGCGCGAGAGGAGCGAGCCGGGCCGTCCGACGAACTTCGGCGCCTCCCTGATGGCGGCGCTCAGCTCTCCGAACAAGCCGGCCAAGTCGGCGCGGTGAGGGGGCGGCCCCATCGGGGCCGCGGCAGACCGTAACATCCGTCCCCCCGGCCCCGCGGGCCGGGGGGATTCTCTTTTGAGGCACTCATGACGCGGAAACGCCCCGACGGCGCCGGCCAGCCGGCGCTCGCCTTCGACGCCGAGATCGCCCTCCCCGAGGAGGCCCGCCGGCGCTACCTGAACTACGCCCTCTCGGTCATCACGGCGCGGGCCCTCCCCGACGTGAGGGACGGCCTGAAGCCGGTCCAGCGGCGGATCCTCTTCGCGATGTACCAGAACCTCCACCTGACGCCCGACGCGAAGTTCAAGAAGTCGGCGTCGGTCGTCGGCGACGTGATCGGCAAGTACCACCCGCACGGCGACGTGGCGATCTACGACGCGATGGTGAGGATGGCGCAGCCGTTCTCGCTCCGCTCGCCGCTCGTGGAGGGGCACGGGAACTTCGGCTCGCTCGACGGGGACTCCGCCGCGGCCTACCGGTACACCGAGGCGCGCCTCCGCCCGCTCGCGGTCGAGCTCCTTTCGGAGATCCGGAAGCGGACCGTCGACTGGAAGCCGAACTTCGACGGGGTCCACTTCGAGCCGGTCGTCCTGCCGGCCCGCTTCCCGAACCTCCTCGTCAACGGCGCGACGGGCATCGCGGTCGGAATGGCGACCTCGATCCCGCCGCACAACCCGTGCGAGGTCCTCGACGCGGCGATCGCCGCCATCGACGAGCCGGACTCCGACCCGCTCCGGTTCATCAAGGGCCCCGACTTCCCGACGGGCGGCCAGCTCCTCTCGACGAAGAAGGAGCTTCGCGAGGTCTACGAGTCGGGGCAGGGGACGCTCCGGCTCCGCGCCGAGTACGAGGTCGAGGAGCGGGTCCGGGGCGCGCAGGCGATCGTCGTCACGTCGGTGCCGTACGGCGTCGCCAAGGCCACTCTCGTCGAGAAGATCGCCGAGGTCATCGTCGCGCGGAAGCTCCCGGTCCTCGTCGACGTGCGGGACGAGTCGACGGACGACGTGCGGATCGTCCTCGAGCTCAAGCGCGACGCCGACGCCGGGCTCGTCATGAGCTACCTCTACAAGCACACGCCGCTCCAGACGACGGTCCCGGTGAACCTGACCGCGCTCGTCCCGACGGAGAACCCGGAGCTCTGCGAGCCGGCGCGCCTCCCGCTCGCGGCGATCCTCCGGCACTTCCTCGACTTCCGTTTCGCGACGGTGAAGAGGCGCTTCGAGCACGAGCTCGAGGAGCTGAAGAAGCGGATCCATCTCCTCGAGGGGTTCGAGAAGATCTTCGACGAGCTCGACGAGGCGATCCGGATCATCCGGAAGAGCGACGGCAAGGCCGACGCGGCGGCGAAGCTGATGGCGCGCTTCGGCCTCGACGAGGAACAGGCCGACGCGATCCTCGAGACCAAGCTCTACAAGCTCGCGAAGCTCGAGATCGAGTCGATCCGGAAGGAGCTCGCCGAGAAGCGGGCCGAGGCGGCCCGGATCGAGGCGATCCTGAAGTCGCCGGCGAAGCTCTGGGGGGTCGTCCAGAGGGAGCTCGTGGAGCTGCGCGGCGTCCTCTCGGGCGAGAAGCGGCGCACGCGGGTCTCCGCGGCCGTGGACGAGCCGGAGTACGACGCCGAGGCCTTCATCCCCGACGAGGACGCCTTCGCGGTCGTCACCGTCGACGGCTGGGTGAAGCGGCTCGGGCAGCTGAAGGACCCGAAGGGGACGCGCCTGCGCGAAGGGGACGACGTCCTCGCCGTCCTCCAGGGGGGGACGCGCGAGCTCGTGGTCCTCTTCTCGAGCCGCGGGTCGGCGTACGTCCTGAAGATGAACGACGTTCCCCCGTCGACGGGCTACGGCGAGCCGGTGCAGAAACTCTTCAAGTTCGCCGACGGCGAGAAGGTCGTCGCGGCCCTTTCTCTGGACCCGCGCGTCACGCCCCCGGAGGACGTCGTCCTCCTCGCGGCGACGCGCCAGGGAATGGTCCTCCGCTTCTCGGCCGATCCGCTCCGGGAGCCGACGACGCGGGCCGGGCGTCGCTTCGCGAAGCCCGCCGAGGGGGACGAGATCCTCTTCGTCGGCGTCTGCGAGCCGGGAGCGATCGTCGCCCTCGCCTCCGAGAAGGGGCGGGCGATCCTCTTCGACTCGGACGAGGTCCCCGTCCTCTCGGGTCCGGGGAAGGGCGTCTACGGCCTCCGCCTCGCGGACGACGACCGCGTCGTCGGGGCGACGCTGTTCGGGAAGGACGAGAAGCGGAGCGCCGTCCTGACGCTCGAGAACTCGAAGGGGACGTCCTACACGGTCACGAGACGGTACGACGTCGTCGGGCGCGGCGGGAAGGGGTTCGAGATGATCAAGCGGGACCGGTTCGTGAAGGTCGTCCCTCCCGAGATC
>JAKLER010000403.1 GCA_022711615.1 Acidobacteriota bacterium | reverse complement strand
GACGTCCTCGACCTCGGTGGCCACCTGCCGCGCGTGCTCGAGGACCCGCTCGCCGAGCTCGGTGAGGCGGAGGCGGCGCGTCGTCCGGACCATCAGCCGTTCGCCGAGCGTCTCCTCGAGGAGCGAAATCCGCCTCGAGACCGTCGACTTCGGCAGTCCGAGCCGATCGGCGGCGCGGCTGAAGCTCCCCCCGTCGGCAACCCGGGCGAAGATCAGGAGGTCGTTCGGGTCTAATTGTTTCATTTACGGAATAATGATATCCGATTCGACGTCTATCGTTCCGCAGAATTGGGCCCTATCTTCTCTGTGGCACTGAGACAGGGCCGCAAGGAGACGAAGATGAGAATTCTCCAGATTAACGCGAGCGCCCGGAGCGAGGGGGCGAGCTCCACCCGTGTCGCGAACGCCGTCGTCGAGCGCCTGCGCGCGGCAAACCCCGATGCCTCGCTGAAGGTGAGGGACCTGGCGAAGGAGCCGGTCCCGGTCCTCGACTCCGCGGAGCTCGCCGCCCTCTTCACCCCGGCCGAGCGGCGGTCGCCGGAGCAGGCCGCGTCGGTCGCGGCGAGGGACGCGGTCATCGCCGAGGTCCAGCAGGCCGACGCGATCGTCCTCGGGGTCCCGATGTACAACCTCGGGAACCCGGTGCAGCTCAAGGCGTGGATCGACGCGATCGCCCGCGCGGGCGTCACGTTCCGCTACACGAAGAGCGGCCCCGAAGGCCTCCTGAAGGGAAAGACGGCGTACGTCGCGCTCGCGCGGGGCGGCCGCTACCGCGGCACGCCGAGCGACGCGCAGACGCCCTACCTGAAGACGGTCCTCGGCTTCCTCGGCATCACCGACGTCCGCTTCATCTACGCCGAGGGGCTGAACATGGGCGAGGAGGCGGCCCGGCAGGGCTTTGCCGAGGCGGAAGCCGACCTCGAGACGGCGCTCGCCGCCTGACGGCGACGCGCAGGGAGACACGTACATGACGAGGACCGCGAATCCGACGACCCCGACGATCGAGGCGGCGACCAAAGCCGCCGCCCCGCGAGAGGAGAAGGTCCTCTCCCCGCGCTCCGTCGAGCGCCTCGTCGCCGGCACGGCGACCTCCGACGGCGCGGGCGTGAAGCTGACGCGCCTTCTCTCGCAGCCGCTCCAGCGGCGGCTCGACCCGTTCCTGATGCTCGACGCCTTCGGGAGCGACGACCCGGACGATTACATCGCGGGATTCCCCGACCACCCGCACCGCGGCTTCGAGACCGTGACCTACATGATCGCGGGGCGGATGAAGCACCAAGACAGCGCGGGCCACGAAGGGCTCCTCGAGAACGGCGGCGTCCAGTGGATGACGGCCGGGCGCGGCGTCGTCCACTCGGAGATCCCGCAGCAGGAGGAAGGGGTGATGGAGGGGTTCCAGCTCTGGCTGAACCTCCCCGGCCGCGACAAGATGCAGGCCCCCTGGTACCGCGACTTCGGGGCGGCCGACCTGCCGCGCTTCGCGCTCGGCGGCGTCACGGCCACCGTCATCGGCGGAGAGAGCCACGGAATCGCGGGCGCGGTGACGCGCGAGGCGACCGAGCCTCTCGTCCTCGACCTCCGCTTCGAGCCGGGCTCCCGATTCGAGCAGCCGCTCGCGTCCGGGCACAACGCCTTCGTCGTCGTCTACCGAGGCTCCGTGACGGTCGGCGGGAAGGTGCTCGGGCCCGGCAGGCTCGCGATCCTCGAGAACGACCCCGCGGCCGACGGCGTCATCCTCGAGGCGGCGGTGGCTTCGAAAGCGCTCCTCGTCGCCGGTCGGCCGCTCGGCGAGCCGATCGCCCAGTACGGCCCGTTCGTCATGAACACGGAAGAGGAGATCTACCAGGCGGTGAGCGATTACCGGGACGGACGGCTCGGCTGAGCCGCGCGGCGCCGGAGCGGACAGGAGAGGAACGGAATGAGCTCCGACTCGAACGAACGAATGCCCGCGATCTTCGCCGCGCACGGCGCGCCGGTCCTCCTCGACGACGCCGCCTGGATGGGGGAGCTCGCCGCGTGGGCGAAGGCGATGCCGCGGCCGGCGAGCATCCTGATGGTCTCGGCCCACTGGGAGGCGCGCCCGGCGACGCTCGGCGCGACGACGCCGGTCTCCCTTGTCTACGACTTCTACGGCTTCCCCGAGAAGTTCTACCGCACCGTCTACCCCTCGCCCGGCGCCCCCGCGCTCGCCGCGCGGGTGCGCGGCCTCCTGAATGAGCGGGGAATCGCGTCGACGGACGAGCCGGCGCGCGGCCTCGACCACGGGGCTTACGTGCCGCTCGTGGCGATGTACCCCGAGGCCGACGTCCCCGTCCTCCAGCTTTCGATGCCCCGCCTCGACCCGGCGGAGCTCTTCGCGCTCGGCCGCTCGCTCGCGCCGCTGCGCGAGGAGGGAGTCCTCGTCTTCGGGAGCGGCTTCCTGACGCACAACATGCGCTACGCGTTCCGACCGGGAGTCCCCGAGTGGGCGCGCGAGTTCGACGCGTGGGCCGAGGACGCGATCTCGCGCTTCGACGTCGACGCCCTCCTCGACTTCGAGAAGCGCGCGCCCGCCGCACGAACCGCCCTTCCGACCTGGGAGCACTACGCGCCGCTCCTCGTCGCCGCCGGCGCCGCCGCCGAGGCGAAGCCCTCGGTGTCGTTCCCGATCACCGGCTGGTGGATGGACGGCGCGTTCACGAAGCGCTCCGTGCAGCTCGACTGAGGCCGCGACGGCGACAGGCCTTCACCCCCGCGGCGGGAGGGCCAGCTCCCGCTCCACCTCCACGTCGCGCGCGAACTCCTCGTCGTGCGTGACGAGGAGGAGCGCTCCCCGGTAGGCCCGGAGCGCGGCGGCGACCGCCTCGAGCCCGGCGAGGTCGAGGTGGTTCGACGGCTCGTCGAGGAGGAGGAGCTCCGGCGCCTGCTCCGACGCGAGGAGCGCCGCGAGACCGGCGCGGATTCGCTCGCCGCCCGACAGTGCCGCGACCGGCTTCTCCGCGGCCTCCTGGACGAAGCCGAAACGCCCGACGAGGAGACGCCGCTCGTGCTCGGGGCGGGTCGGCGCAAGGCGCCGGAGCGTCCCGGCGAGGGTCCCCTCGCTCCCGAGAACGGCGGCGTCCTGGTCGAGGAGCGCGACGCGCGCGGCGCCGACGCGGAGCGTCCCGGCCTCCGGCGCGCGGCCGGCGAGGAGGGCGAAGAGCGTCGACTTCCCGGCGCCGTTGGCCCCGCGCAGACGGATCCGCTCCGGGCCGACGACGTGGAACGAGAGGGGCGCCGCCCAGAGCCAGCCACCGGGGAGGCGGGCGTTGACGTCCCGGGCGTCGACGAGGCGCTTGCGGGCCGGTACGCGCGTCGCCTCGAGGTCGACGGCGACCGACGGGTCGTCCGGCGCGGCGGCGCGGGCCTTCGCGAGGGCCGTCCGCGCACCCTCGACCCGCTCCTCGTGGACTCCCTTCAGGCGCCCGGCCGCGACCTGGGCCGAGCGCTTCATCGCGCCGGCGGCG
>JAKLER010000402.1 GCA_022711615.1 Acidobacteriota bacterium | reverse complement strand
CCGTCGCAGACGAGGGCGACGGCGGGCAGGCCCGGCCGGTCGCCCTTGTAGCGGACGACGAGCTCGGCGGCGAAGTGCTGGGCCTGGGTTGCGCTCCCGCCGTTGCCGAACGCGAGGGCCTTGTTCCCCGCCCGGACCGCCGTCGCGACCGCGGCCGCCGCCGCTTCGATCGCCGGCTTCATCGCTCCTCGCGCGGCGAGGGCCGTCTCGGCGAGGGCCGAGAGATGCGCGTCGATCACGGCGCCTCCTTCGTCTTCGACATCTTCGCGACCATTGAGGTCGTCGAGCGCCCGGGCACGAGCGGGACGAGCGCGACCTCGCCGCCGTAGGAGCGGACGAACGGCGCGCCGACGACCGACTCCTCGGTGTAGTCGCCCCCCTTCACGAGGACCTGGGGACGGATCGCGCGGATGAGCGCCTCGGGCGTGTCCTCCTCGAAGAGGACGACGAAGTCGACGGCGTCGAGGCCGCCGAGGACCTGCGCGCGGTCCGTCTCGGAGAGGATCGGCCGCTCGGGTCCTTTCAGCCTCTTCACCGAAGCGTCGGAGTTGAGGCCTACGACGAGGACGTCGCCGAGCTGCTTCGCCGCTCCGAGGAGCGTGACGTGGCCGGGGTGGAGGAGGTCGAAGCAGCCGTTCGTGAAGACGACGCGCCGGTGCGCGCGCCGGAGCATCTGCGCGACGGCGCCGACGTGGCCCCGCTCGAGGAGCTTGTCGGCCGGCGCCGAGGTCAGCCCGTCGAGGAGGTCGGCCCAGCGGACGGACGCGGTCCCCGTCCGCCCGACGACGACGCCCGCCGCGCGGTTCGCGACCTCGGCCGCGTCGGCGAGCGGGAGGCCCGCGCCGAGCGCGACGCCGAGCGTGGCGAGGACGGTGTCCCCCGCGCCCGTGACGTCGAAGACCTCGCGGGCGCGCGCGGCGATCCGGTGCGGCGCGCCCCCCTTCGGCAGGAGGAGCATCCCCTCCTCGGAGAGCTTGACGAGGATCGCGTCGAGGCCGAGGTCGTCGCGCAGCCGCGTCGCGAGGCGCACGACGGCGGCGGCGTCGCGCGCGCTCTCGCCCGTCACCGTCTCGAGCTCCTTGCGGTTCGGCGTGACGCACGTGGCGCCGCGGTAGCGGCCGTAGTCCTTCCCCTTCGGGTCGACGAGGGCCGGGACGCCCCGCCGGCGCGCCTCGGCGAGGAGCGTTTCCATGAGGCGCGGCGTGAGCGTCCCCTTCGCGTAGTCGGAAAGGAGAAGGACGTCGGCCGACTCGAGCGCGGCGAGGGCCGCGCCGATCAGCTCCTCCTCGGCCCCCTTCGAGAGGACGGCGGGGAGCTCCTGGTCGACGCGAAGAAGCTGCCGGCCGTCGGCGACCATCCGCCGCTTGACGGGCGTCGTGCGGAGCGGGTCGACGACGACGCGCCCCTCCCCGCCCGGAAGCGAGCCGAGGTGACGGGCGATCCAGGCCCCTTCCTCCTCCGGGCCGACGGCCCCCAGCGCGACCGTCCGGGCGCCGAGGGCCGCGAGGTTCTCGACGACGTTCCCCGCTCCCCCGGCCCGCCGGCACATCGACGAGAGCGCGAGGAGCGGCACCGGCGCCTCCGGTGCGACCCGCGAGACGTCGCCCAGCCACGTCTCGTCGAGCATCAGGTCGCCCACGACGACCGCCTTCACGCTCGGCGCCGCGGCGGCGAGAGCGGCCAGCTCGCGTGGCGTCATCGCGTCCTCCGGCTCACTTCTACTCCTCCAGCCCCAGGACGAGCGCCTGGGCGAGGAGCGGCAGGACGATCTCGTGGTGCCCGGTGATCGCGTACGACGCCCCGCCGGAGAGGACGGGACGCTTCAGGACGTTCTCGTGCGGGCGGTAGTGCCGGTTCATGTCGAGGTCGACGGTCGTGAAGTTCCTCACGTCGTGGCCGAGGTTGCGCGCCATCGAGAGGGCCTTCAGGAAGACTTCCGGCATGATGACGGCCGACCCGGCGTTGATCCAGACCCCGCCGTCGCCGAGCCCGGCGATCACGCGCCGGATCGTCGTGAAGTCGCGGATCGACATCTCGCCGACGAGCGCGCCGTCCATCCCGGGATGCTGGACGAGGGTGTCGGTCCCGAGCGCGACGTGGACGGTGAGCGGGACGTTCGCTTTCGCCGCCGCGGCGAAGAGGGAGAGGTGGCGGAACGGGAGGCGGGCCCGGAGGATCCCCTCGCCGAGGGCGCGGCCGTAGCCGACGCCGTTCCTCCGGCCGGCGCGGAGGGCCCGGAAGACCCCGACGCCCGTCTCGCGGCTCATCCCGAACTCGCCGGTCTCGAGGACCGGCCCGACGTCCTCCGAGGTCTTCCCGTGGAAGGCGACCTCGAAGTCGTGGATGCCGCTCGCGCCGTTCGTCGCGAGCGCCGTGACGAAGCCGCGCTCGACGAGGTCGATCAGGATGGGGCCGAGGCCCGTCTTCAGGACGTGGGCGCCGAACGCGACGACGACCGGCTTCCCCTTCCGGCGTGCCGCGTGGATCGCGGAGACGACCTTCCGGAGCGACTCGGCGGCGAGGATCCGCGGCAGGCCGTTCCAGAAGTCGGCGAAAGCACCGCTCGTCGAGGGCTTCGCCGCGAAGTCGTCGGCCTTCACCTTGAAGGACCGCGTCGCGATCGGGAAGGTCGTCACCGTCTCGCGCGGGCGTCGGCGTTTCGTCGTCGTCATCCGTTCTTCCCTTCCGCCGCCGCGCGGAGCCTGCGGAGGCCGTCGGCGAGCCCCCCGGCCAGGATCACCCGACCGCCTCCCTTTTCGCGCACGCGCGCCCGGTGCTCCCGGCCGTGCCCCGAGAGGAGGTGAACCGCGATCGCGCCGAGCGCGAGCCCCGCGCCGACGTCGTCCCACTTGTCGCCGACGACGGCCGACCGCTCCGCGGCGAGCCCGTGCCGGCGGAGCGCCCTTCGGTGGAGGAGCGTGCCCGGCTTCCGGCAGCGGCAGGCGACGGCGTACTCCTTCACCCGCCCCTCGGGGTGGTGCGGGCAGACGAGCCACCCGGCGATCGGCACGCCGCGCGCGGCGAGCCGCCGCTCGACCTCGGCGTTCACGGCGCTCACCTCGTCCCAGCGCGTCAGCCCCCGTGCGACGCCGGACTGGTTCGTCACGACGAAGAGACTCGTCCCCTCCGATGCGAAGCGGGCGAGGAGCGGCGCGGCGCCCGGCGCGAGCCGCACCCCCTTCGGGTCGGCGAGGAAGCCGCGCTCGGCGATGAGCGTCCCGTCGCGGTCGAGGAAGAGGGCGTCGAGGAGGGGCCGGCGCTTCACTTTCTGCCGACGGCCTTCCGGATCGCCTCCGTGAACGAGGCCTCGGTCTGGAGCCCCGAGAGGCGGGCCGCGATCTTCCCGTCGCGGCCGTAGACCAGTGTGTACGGCAGCGAGCCGTCCCAGGTCCGGTCGACCGTGTCGATGAAGTCCTGCGGGTCGCGCGATTTCGCGAGCCAGCAGACGAACGGGACCTTCTGCTCCTTCAGGAACTTCGGGACCTG
>JAKLER010000401.1 GCA_022711615.1 Acidobacteriota bacterium | reverse complement strand
GCGCTCGGGCTCCCCGCCTGCGGACGCCGCGACGGGGGCGCGTCTCCCTCGAACGTGATCCAGAACAAGGGCTCCGACACGATGGTCAACGTCGCCCAGGTCTGGGCCGAGGCGTACCGGAAGGCCGCGCCCGACGTGGAGGTCGAGGTCTCCGGCGGCGGCTCGGGGGTCGGGATCGCGGCGCTCGTGAAGGGGGCGGTCGACATCGCGAACGCCAGCCGCGACATCAAGCCGAGCGAGTCCGAGATGGCGCTCGCGAACTCGGGGAAGGCGCCGGTCGACTTCAAGGTCGGCTACGACGCCCTCGCCGTCTTCGTCCACCGCGACAACCCCGTCTCCGAGCTGACGCTCGCGCAGCTGAAGGAGATCTACGCCGAAGGGGGGCGCGCCCTCCGCTGGTCGGACCTCGGCGTCACGATCCCCGGCGTTTCGGACGACCGGATCGTCCGCGTGAGCCGGCAGTCGAGCTCCGGGACCTACGAGTTCTTCCGGAGCCGGGCCCTCGACGACGAGGACTTCCGGCTCGGCTCCCTCGACCTGAACGGCTCGAAGGAGGTCGTCGAGCTCGTCGCGGTGACGCCGACCGCGATCGGCTACAGCGGCATGGGCTACGCGACGGACCACGTGAAGATGCTCCGCGTCTCGCCCGGGGCGGGCGTGCCGGGCGTCGGGCCGACGGTCGACGCCGTCCACGACAAGACCTATCCCCTCGCGCGGTCCCTCCACCTCTACACGCTCGGGCCGCCCGAGGGCGCGGTGAAGGACTACATCGACTGGATCCTCTCCCCCGCCGGCCAGGAGGTCGTTCGCGTGGCGGGGTACGTTCCCGCCGTCGTGGCTCCCGCTCCGCCCGCCTCCGCGGCTCCGGCCGCGCCCGCACCGCCAGCTCCGGAGGCCGCCCCCGCACGATGAGCGCCACGCCGACCGCCGCGCCCCGCCCGGAGCGCCCCCGCCTGTCCGTCCTCGGCGAGAAGGCGCTCGAGACGCTGATCCGCCTCGCCGGCGTGAGCGCGATGCTCTTCGTCGCCGCCATCTTCTTCTTCGTCCTGCGCGAGGCTTTCCCCGTCCTCGCGACCGAGAAGTTCTCCCTCACGCAGTTCCTCTTCTCGACCGAGTGGTACCCGACCTCGGCGAAGAACGTCCGCTACGGCACCTTCGCGCTGACGATCGGGACGCTCAGCGTCACCGCGCTCGCGATCCTCATCGCCGTCCCGTTCGGCCTCGGGGCCGCGATCTACCTCTCCGAGTTCTGCAAGCCGCGCCTCCGCGAGACGCTCAAGGTCGTTATCGAGCTCCTCTCGGCGATCCCGAGCGTCGTCTGGGGGTTCATCGGCCTCACCGTCATGAGCCGGCTCGTCGTCTCGGTGACGGGCGCCCCGGTCGGGGTGAACCTCCTGAACGGCGGGATCCTCCTCGCGCTCATGAGCGTCCCCGTGATCGTCTCGATCGGCGAGGACGCGCTGAAGGCGGTCCCCGACTCGTACCGCGAGGCAGGCGTCGCCCTCGGGGCGACGCGGTGGCAGCTCGTCTGGCGCGTCCTCCTGCCGGCCGCGAAGAACGGCCTCCTCGCGGCCGTCCTCCTCGGCGTCGGGCGGGCCGTCGGCGAGACGATGGCCGTCCTGATGGCGACCGGCCACGCGGTGAACATCCCGGGCGGGATCCTCGAGCCCGTGCGGACGCTGACCGCCAACATCGCCGCCGAGCTCGGCGAGGCCCCGTCGGGCTCGCCCCACTACCGCGTCCTCTTCCTCACCGGGACGCTCCTCTTCCTCATCACGTTCGTGGTCAACCTCGCCGCCGACTTCGCCGTCCGCGGCGTGCGGAGGAAATGACGGTGGCAGGCCGCTTCGCGAAGACCCCGCACGGCCTGCGGAAGGAGCGGACCGAGGCGCTCGCGAAGGCCGTCTTCGGCCTGATGGCCTCGGCGATGATCCTGCCGCTCCTCCTCATCGTCGGCTACCTCGTCGTCCTCGCCTGGCCGGCCCTCGGGTGGGAGTTCCTCGTCGACGTCCCGAAGAACGGGATGCGCGACGGCGGGATCTGGCCCGCCTTCGTCGGGACGCTCTACCTCGTCGGGATCTCGCTCGTCGTCTCGACCCCGATCGGGGTCCTCGCGGCGATCTACCTGAACGAGTACGCGAAGGACGGCTGGTTCAACCGCCTCGTGAACCTGGCCGTCATCAACCTGGCCGGCGTCCCGAGCATCGTCCACGCGCTCTTCGGCCTCGGCGCGTTCGTCTACGCCGCGAAGTTCGGCTACTCGATCCTCTCCGCCTCCCTCACGCTCGCGATCATGACGCTCCCCGTCATCATCGCCTCGACGCGCGAGGCGCTCGCCTCGGTGCCGATGGCCTTCCGCGAGGCGTGCTGGAACGTCGGCGCGACCCGCTGGCAGACGATCCGGACCGTCGTCCTCCCGAACTCCATCAGCGGCATCCTGACCGGCGTCATCCTCCAGGTGAGCCGCGCGGCGGGGGAGACGGCGCCGATCATGTTCACCGGCGCCGTCTTCTTCAAGGCGGTCGAGCGGGGCGACCTCTTCCCGTACGGCCTCGGCGAGCAGTGCATGGCGCTCTCGATGCACCTCTACACGCTCGCGACCCAGGTCCCGAACGTGAAGGAGGCGCTCCCGTACGCGACGGCGGTCGTCCTCCTGGCGACCGTCCTCCTCGTGAACGCGACGTCGATCGCCGTCCGCATCTGGCTGAGGGGTCGGAAGAAGTGGTAGCCGGGAGCGCCGCCCCGCCCGAGATCGAGGTCCACGACCTCCGGCTCTCGTACTCCGGGCGCGAGGTGATCCACGGGATCTCCTTCGACCTTCGAAAGAACGAGATCCTCGCCGTCATCGGGCCCGCGCAGTCGGGGAAGACGTCGATGCTCCGCTGCCTGAACCGGACGATCGACTTCATCCCGACGGCCTCCGTCTCGGGAACCGTGAAGGTCCACGGGGAGGACGTGAGGAAGTCGAAGGACGTCTTCGGCCTGCGCCGCCGGATCGGGATGGTCGCCCCGCTCCCGGTCGGCCTCCCCCTGTCGATCTACGACAACGTCGCCTTCGCCCCCCGCTGCGCCGGCGTAAAGGACCGGGCGGACCTCGACCCGGTCGTCGAGAAGTGCCTCCGCCAGGCGGCCCTCTGGGACGAGGTGAAGGACCGCCTCGGGAGCCTCGGGACCGCCCTCTCCGGCGGCCAGCAGCAGCGCCTGACGATCGCGAGGGCCCTCTCCCACCGCCCCGAGATCCTCTGCCTCGACGAGTTCTCGATCGCGATCGACCCGGTGACGACGATGCGGATCGAGGACGTCCTGAAGGAGCTGAAGGAGGAGATCACGATCGTCCTCGTCACGAACCTGACGCAGCAGGCGCGCCGCCTCTCGGACCGGACGATGTTCCTGCTGGAGGGCGAGATCGTGGAGCTGGACGACTCCGAGGTGATCTTCTCGGGCGAGCCGAAGAGCCCGAAGACGCGCGACTACGTCGCCGGGGTGTTCGG
>JAKLER010000400.1 GCA_022711615.1 Acidobacteriota bacterium | reverse complement strand
CGTTCACCGAGATCACCCGGGAGGCCGCGTGAGCGGCGCGACGCTCGCCGCGGCCCGCGAGCCCCTCCCGCTCGCCCGGGTCCTCCGCGCCTATCTCCAGGAGGCGAGGTTCGAGGTGCTCGCCGCGTTGCGCACGACGGGTCTCGCGCTGCCGTTCCTCGCGATCCCGGTGGCGATCTACCTGCTGTTCGGCGTCGTGATCTCCGGCAGCGCGGGCGGCGGCGAGCTCGGTCCGGGGATCCACGACTACCTGTTCGTCGGCTTCGCGGTGCTCGCCGTGGCGATGCCGGGGGTCTTCACGGGCGTGACGGTGGCGACCGAGCGCGAGGGGAACCTGCTGAAGCTCAAGCGGGCCCTGCCGCTCCCGCCCGGGGCGACGATCGTCGCGAAGGTCGCCATGGCGATGGTCGTCGCCGGCATCGCCCTCACGCTCGTCGTCATCGCCGCGCTTCTCGCCGCTCGGGTCACCCTCTCACCGGGCCAGCTCCTGATCGTCTGGGCCGTGCTCTTCGCCGGCACGATTCCGTTCAGCGCCATCGGCCTGCTCCTGGGGACGTTCGGATCGGCCTCGGCGGCTCCGGCCTGGGGGAACCTCGTCTTCCTGCCGATGATGTGGCTCTCGGGCCTCTTCATCCCGCTGCCCGACTCGCTGAAGCCCTGGGTGATCGTCTGGCCGACCTTCCACCTCGACCAGCTCGCGCTCGGCCTCGCCGGCGTCCGACAGTTCACCTACATCCCGCCCGAGCTGGCCGCGGCCGTCCTCACCGGGGTGACGGTGCTCTGCGGCGGCCTCGCGATTCGCCGCCTGGCGCGACGGGGATAGCCCGGGCCGGAGGCCCGGGCCGCGGTCACATCCCCAGCATCACCCGGGCCATCTTCGACATCATCCCGGGGTTCCACGGCGGGTCCCAGACGAGGTCGACCTTCGCCTCGGAGACGCCCTCGACGGAGCGGACGACGCGCTCCACCTCGCCGGGGAGCGTCCCCGCCACCGGGCAGGCGGGCGCGGTGAGAGTCATCGTGACGTTCACGGCGCCGCCGTCCCCGACGACGACGGAGTAGACGAGGCCGAGGTCGTAGATGTTGACCGGGATCTCGGGGTCGTAGACCTTCTTCAGCGCGCCGATGACGCTCTGCTCGAGGTCGGGGGCCGGTGCGGCGGCCGTCGGCTCGGGGGTGGCGGCGGACATCGCGTCACTCCGTGGAGGCGGGCGAGCCGCCGGCGAGGGCCGAGTGGAGCGTGTGCCAGGCGAGCGTCGCGCACTTCACGCGAACGGGGAACTCGCGGACGCCCGAGAAGACGGCGAGCTTTCCGAAGCCCTTCGCCTCGGCCGGGACGTCGGACGGGCCGGTGAGGAGGTCGTGGAAGCGGCCGAAGAGCTCTTCGGCCTCCGCGAGCGTCTTCCCCTTCACGGCCTCGGTCATCAGGGAGGCCGAGGCCTTCGAGATCGCGCAGCCCTTCCCCTGGAAGCCGATCTCGCGGATCGTCCCGTCCTCCACCTTCACGTAGAGCGTCAGCTGGTCGCCGCAGAGCGGGTTGTGCCCCAGGCCGGAGTGGGTCGCCCCTTCGATCGCGCGGAAGTTCCGGGGCGACCGGTTGTGGTCGAGGATGACCTCCTGGTAGAGGTCGGTCAGGGCCGTCATGCGCCGAATACCTCGCGCACCTTCCGGAGGCCGTCCACGAGCGCGTCGACCTCCTCGAGCGTGTTGTAGAGGCCGAACGACGCGCGCGCCGTGGCCGGGAGGTCGTAGCGGGCCATGACGGGCTGCGCGCAGTGGTGGCCCGTCCGGATGCAGATCCCCTCCTGGTCGAGGATCGTGCCGACGTCGTGCGGGTGAACGTCGTCGAGGACGAACGAGACGACCCCGGCCTTCTCGCGGGCGGTGCCGACGATCCGCAGGCCCGGCACCTCCGAGAGGCGCGCGGTGGCATGCGCGAGGAGCGCGCGCTCGTGCGCGGCGATCCTCGCGAGACCGATCGCGTTGACGTAGTCGAGCGCCGTGCCGAGGGCGACGCCCCCCGCCAGGTTCCCGGTGCCGGCTTCGAGCCGGGCGGGGAGCTCCGCGTAGGTCGTCTTCTCGAACGAGACGGAGGCGATCATGTCGCCGCCTCCCTGGTAGGGCGGGAGCTTCTCGAGCCACTCCTCCTTCCCCCAGAGGACTCCGATCCCCGTCGGGCCGTAGACCTTGTGCCCGGAGAAGGCGAGGAAGTCGCAGCCGAGGTCCGCGACGTCGACGCCGAGGTGGGGGAGCGACTGCGCGGCGTCGACGAGGACGGGGACCCCCTTCGCGTGGGCCCGCGCGACGATCTCCTTCACCGGGTTGACGGTGCCGAGGGCGTTCGAGACGTGGACGACCCCGAGGATCCGCGTCCGGTCCGTGAGGAGGGCGTCGAGCTCCTCGAGGACGAGCTCGCCGCGGTCGTCGATCGGCAGGACGCGCAGGCGCGCTCCGGCCCGCTCGCAGAGGAGCTGCCACGGGACGATGTTCGAGTGGTGCTCCATCCCGGTGATCAGGACCTCGTCGCCAGCCTTCACGTAGGCCTGCCCGAAGCTCGAGGCGAGGAGGTTGATCGCCTCCGTCGTCCCGCGGGTGAAGACGACCTCGCGCGTGGAGGCGGCGTTCAGGAACCGGCGGACCTTCTCCCGCGCCCCTTCGTAGGCGGTCGTGGCCTCCTCCGAGAGGCGATAGGTGGAGCGGTGGATGTTCGCGTTCGTCTCGCGGTAGAAGCGGTCCGACGCGCGGATGACCGCCTCGGGCTTCTGCGTCGTATTCGCGCTGTCGAGGTAGACGAGGGGCCGGCCGCGGACCTTCCGCGAGAGGATCGGGAAGTCGGCCCGGACCGTCTCCACGTCGAAGGTGGCCGGCGTCAGGGTGATGTCGATCATCGTGCCCCCGGCGCGTCCGCGGAGAGCCAGCCCAGGACGCGCTCGGTCAGGTGCGCACGGAGCGGCTCGAGCGGGACGCGGTCGACGATCTCGCTCGCGAACGCGAGCGTCAGGACGCTCCGGGCCTCGTCCTCGGAGAAGCCCCGGGAGCGCAGGTAGAAGAGGGCGTCCGCGTCGAGGCGGCCGGTCGCGGAGCCGTGGGTGCACTTGACGTCGTTGTTGTAGATCTCGAGCTGGGGCTTGGCGTCGACGCGGGCCGTGTCGGAAAGAAGGAGGTTCCGGTTCGACTGGTGGGCGTCGGTGAACGCCCCGGCCGGGCGGACGACGACCTTCCCGTCGAACGCCCCGCGCGCCTCCCCGGAGAGGATCCCCTTGTAGCGCTGCTGGCTCCCGCCGTGCGGCCTTGCGTGGTCGACGAGCGTGTGGTTGTCGACCTGCTGCGCGTCGCGCGCGAGGAAGAGCCCGTCGAGGGTCGCCCCGGCCCCGTCGCCGTGGAGGCGGACGGTCAGCTCGTTCCGGGCGATCCGCCCGCCGACCGACAGCACACGCGAGTAGAGCTGGGCCCCGGGCCCGAGATGGGCCTCGGCCGTGCCGACGTGGAACGC
>JAKLER010000040.1 GCA_022711615.1 Acidobacteriota bacterium | reverse complement strand
CTCGCGGGCCGCTCCCGGAGGAGGGTCTCACCCGCCGGGAGGTCCTCGCCCTGATCGGGGCGGGCTCGGCGGCGCTCGTGCTGCCGGGCTGCTCGGTGAGCCCGCCGCTGTCGTCGGCGCGGACGGCGGCGATCATGGACGCCGAGGCGTGGGGCGGGCTCGCGGTGAGCCTCGACGGAGACAAGGCCTACGCCGCGCGTGTCGAGGGGACGCTCCCGAAGGGGCTCCGCGGGACGCTCTACCGGAACGGGCCGGGGCTCTTCGACCGGGGCGGGAAGCGCCGGCGGGCGCTCCTCGACGGCGACGGGCTCGTCCAGGCGTTCCGCTTCGGCGGGGAGGAGACCTTCTACCGCGCGCGCTTCGTGAGGACCGACAAGTTCGTGGACGAGGAGAGGGCGGGGCGGTTCGTCTGGGGGACGTTCAGCACGCAGGCGCCCGGCGGCTTCTTCGCGAACGTCCTCCCGCACCGGAGGATCCGGAGCCAGGCGGGGATCACGGCGGTCGCGCGTGGAGGCCGGGTCTACGCGTTCGACGAGACAGGGCTGCCGTGGGAGCTCGACGCCGAGACCCTCGAGACGCTCGGCGAGACGAGCCTCGGCGTCGCGCCCGGCCTCACGTTCTACGCCGCGCACAACAAGGTGGACCGGGAGACGGGGGAGTGGCTCCACTTCGGCCTCGAGTTCGGGCGGAAGATGCGCGTCCACCTGACGACGTTCGCCGCCGACGGCTCGCTCTCGAACCACGATTCCTGGCCGCTCCCGCGCTTCTCCTACCTGCACGACTGGTTCGTGACGCGCCGCCACGTCGTCCTTCACCTCCACCCGGCGACGATCGAGGTCTTCGGCCTCCTCCTCGGCCTCCGGAGCATCGTCGACTCGCTCCGGTGGAAGGGCGCGGACGGGAGCCTCCTGATGATCCTGCCGCGGGACAGGAGCGGGGGCGCGGAGCCGCGCTTCGTCGAGACCGAGGCCTCGTTCATGTGGCACTCGTTCAACGGCCACGAGGAGGGGGACGACCTCGTCCTCGACTTCGTCGGCTACGACGACCCCGACCACTTCATCGGCGACGAGCCGCTCGCGCTCGAGGTGATGAAGGGGCGCCCGGGCCGGTTCGAGCACCCGGGCTCGGTCCGGCGCATTCGCGTGGCGCCGGGAGCGGCGCGCGCGCGGAACGAGGTGCTCGCCCCCGGCAACTTCGAGTGGCCGCGGGTCGACGACCGGCTCCTCGGCCGCCGCCAGCGATGGGGATACGCCGCGAGCGCCCGGGAGAAGCTCTTCTTCTGGAACGCGGTCGCCCGCGTCGACTTCGAGAACGGGCACGTCGAGCGGTTCGACTTCGGCGACCGCGTCTTCACGAGCGAGCCGGTCTTCGTCCCCGACCCGGAGCGGTCGTCGGAGGAGGCGGGCTGGCTCCTCGTGGAGCTCTACGACGGTGACACGCGGAAGAGCTCCCTCGCCGTCCTGGACGCTTCGCGGATCGGCGACGGGCCGCTCGCCCGCGTCCTCCTCGAGCACCACGTCCCGATCAGCTTCCACGGCTTCTGGAAGGGGGCGCCGGCCTGAGAGGGTGCGTCCGCCGGGGCCGCGCCGGCGTAGAGACACGGATGGAGCGGCTTGGAAGGACGTGTGCCCCCGGGTCGGGTCCCGTGCTCGTCGTCGGGGCCGGGGCGGCGGGGCTCGCCGCCGCGCGGACGCTGGCCGATCGCGGCCTGTCCCCGACCGTCGTCGACAAGGCGCGCGGCGTCGGCGGGCGGATCGCGACGCGACGGCTCAGCGACGGCCTGCCGTACGACCACGGCGCGACCCTCTTCGAGCCCGTCACGGACGCGTTCCGGAGGAGGCTCCTCTCGTGGGAGGCGGAGGGGCTCGTCGAGCGGATCGGTGTCGGCGAAGAGACGTTCCGGGCTCGCGGGGGCGCGACGGCGCTGGCGCGGAGCCTCGCCAGCGGGCTGGACGTCCGCCTCGGGGCGAAAGCGACCGCCCTCGCCCACGACGGAGCGGCGTTTCGCCTCGACCTGGAGGAGGGAGAGCCTCTCCGCGCCGGGGTGGTCCTCCTGACGCCACCCGTTCCGCAGTCGCTCGACCTCCTCGCACAGGGCGGGCTCGCGGAGAGGCTCCCCGCGGGGCTCGCCGCCGGGCTCCGGCGCGTCGCGTACGCCGCCGGGGTCGTCCTCCTCCTCCGCCTCGACCGGCGCGTGGACGGCCTGCCGCCATCCGGCATCCGGATCCTGCGCGACGGGGGCCTGGCCTCGCGGATCGTCGAGAACGAGAGGCTCGGCGGGACGTCGCGCCTGTCGGTCTACGGACGGGAAACGTTCGCGGCGGCCCGCCGGGACGCGCCCGACGAGGGAGTCGCCGCGGAGCTGGAGGAGGCCGCGCGTGCGGCGCTCGGATTCCCGCCGGCCGCCGTCCTCGAGCGGAGCCTGAAGCGCTGGCGCTACGCGCGGGCGGAGCAGCCGTTCGCGGGGGACGACCCGGTCGTCGCGGTCGGCGGCTCGCGTCTTCTCTTCGCCGGCGAGGCGTTCGGAGACGAGCTCGGGGTGCCGACGGCGGGGAACACCGGACTCGAGCGAGCGTATCTGTCCGGTCTCCTTGCGGCCGGCCGGGTCGCCGGATTCCGCGGCTGAAGCGTCCGCCGGAGTGGCGGCGGCGTAGGGGACGACATGGACCAGAAGAAGAAGTCCGTCGTCGTCGCCGGTGGGACCGGAGGGATCGGGAGCGAGGTGGCCCGCGGGGTCGTGCGCGAGGGAGGGAACGTCCTCCTCGTGGCGCGGGACGAGGCGAAGCTGGCGGAACGCGTCGCGGAGCTGGACGCCCTCGCGGGACGCGGCGGGGCCGCGATCTCGTTCGTCGCGGACGCGGGCTCGCAGGCGACCCTGAACGCGGCCGCGGCCGAGGCCGTGTCCCGGTTCGGAAGGCTCGACGGCTGGGTCCACGCCGTCGGCTCGATCCTGCTGAAGCCGCTCTCGGCGACGGGAGAGGAGGACTTCGCACGGCAGCTCGACCTCAATGCGGGCTCGGCGTTCCGCGCGCTCCACGCGGCTCTCGGCCCGATGCGGAAGCAGAGGGGCGGGTCGATCGTCCTCTTCGGGTCTGCCGCGGCGTCCCTTGGCCTGCCGAACCACGCCGCGATCTCGGCGGCGAAGGCGGCGGTCGTGGGCCTCGCCCGCTCGGCGGCGATGGACCTCGCCCGCTACGGAATCCGCGTGAACGTCGTCTCCCCGGGGCTCGTGCGGACGCCGATGTCGGCGGCGATCACCTCGAGCGAAGCGAGCCTGAAGGTGTCGCAGGCGATGCACCCGACGGGGCGGATCTCCGAGCCCGCCGACGTCGCCGCGGCCGTTCTCTACCTCCTCTCGGACGGGGCCGCGAACGTCACGGGGGCGGTCCTTCCGGTGGACGGAGGCATGGCGGCGGGCCGGCCTCCGGCGCTGGCCTCCTGAACGGAGAGATCGGCGCGGGAAGAACGAGCTCGTCGGCTCGACGGGCCGCTTTGGCGGCGCGCCGCCTATGATCGGGGCGGATCGAGAGCAGGGAGCGCGCATCTCACACGAACCGCCCGAACCCGCCGGAGTGCAGACGCTCGCGGCGCTCCTCCGGGAGCGAGCCCCCGGGGACCAGCTCGCGCTGAAGGACCGCGCCCTCGACGTCGCGGCGGAGGGGGTCACGATCGCCGACGCCCGCCTCCCGGACCGGCCCCTCATCTACGTGAACGAGGGCTTCGAGCGCGTGACCGGCTACCCCGCGGCCGAGGCGCTGGGGAGGAATTGCCGGTTCCTGCAAGGCCCCGGCACCGACCTGGTCGAGGTCGAGAGGATCCGCGCCGCCGTCGCCGGGGAGCGCGAGTGCGTCGTCGAGATCCTGAATTACCGGAAGGACGGGACGACGTTCTGGAACCGGCTGTCGATCACGCCGGTGCGAGACGACCGGGGCGAGGTCACCCACTTCATCGGGGTGCAGTCGGACGTCACCGCGCGCCGGCTGGCCGAGGAGGGGCTCCGGAGCGCGAAGGAAGCGCTCGAACACGACCTGCGGATGGCGGCCCGCGTCCAGCAGTCGCTCCTCCCGCCCCCGGAGATGCATCTTCCGGGCCTTCGGGTCGCGCGCGCGTTCCACCCCTGCACGGACCTCGGCGGCGACGCCGTCGGCGTCGTCCCGCTCCCTCACGATTCGGTGGGGCTCTACCTCGCGGACGTGAGCGGGCACGGCGTCGGAGCCGCGCTCCTCTCGTTCACGCTGAACCACCTCCTCTCGCCCTCGCGGGACGGGTCGGTCCTCGTGGAGGACGCGGGCGAAGGGCCGGCCGTCGTCTCGCCCGCGCGCCTGGCCGGGCGCCTGAACCGGCAGTTCCCGATGGGCCGGACCCGGCAGTACTTCACGCTCGTCTACGGGGCGTACGACGGCTCCCGCGGGCGGCTCCGGTACGTCGTCTCGGGGCACCCGCCGCCCATCCTCCTGCCCGTGGCCAGGCCTCCCGCGCCGCTTCCCGGCCAGGGACTGCCGATCGGCATGTTCGAGGATGCGTCCTGGCAGGACGAGACGGTGACGCTCGAGCCCGGAGACCGGATCTACTTCTACACGGACGGCGTCACGGAGGCGCACGACGATTCGGAGGTCGAGTTCGGCTCCGCACGGCTGATGGCCGAGCTGGAGCGGGTGAGGGGGCTGCCTCTGAGGGAAGGGCTCGACCTCGTCGCGGACGCCGTGCGGGAGTGGTCGGGCGGCGGCCCGAAGGACGACGTCTCGCTCCTCGCGATCGAACGGGTGAACCGGCGGACCGGCGTCGAGGGTGCGAGAACGCCCGCGAGCGCGTGGTAGCCTTTTTCCGACAGGAGAGTACGTCCATGTCGAGCCAGGCCGGGACTTCAGAGCCCGCGAGCCGCACCTCCGACGGACGGACGCCCGTCGCCGACCGGATCCGCGAGCGCATCCGGAAGGCGCGCGGGCGGTTCCGCGCGAACGACAACATCGCCGCATGGATCGAGGACGGGGAGCTCGACCTCCTTCGCGAGGAGGTCGCGGAGAAGATGGAGGCGGTCCTGCGGGCCCTCGTCATCGACACCCAGAGCGACCACAACACGAGGGACTCGGCCCGGCGCGTCGCGAAGATGTACCTCACGGAGGTCTTCGCGGGCCGCTACGGCAAGCAGCCCCCCGTGACGGAGTTCCCGAACGTCGGCCGGCTGAACGAGCTGATGATCGTCGGACCGATCATGGTGCGGAGCGCCTGCTCGCACCACCTCTGCCCGATCATCGGGCGCGTCTGGGTCGGCGTGATGCCGAACGAGCACTCCGCGCTGATCGGCCTCTCGAAGTACGCCCGCCTCGTCGAGTGGGTGATGTCCCGTCCCCAGATCCAGGAGGAGGCGATCACGGAGCTCGCCGAGCTCCTCCTCGACAAGATGCAGCCCGACGGCCTCGCCGTCGTGATGGAGGCCGACCACTACTGCATGAAGTGGCGCGGCGTGAAGGACGCGGACTCGAAGATGACGAACAGCATCATGCGCGGCTCGTTCCTGAAGAACCCCGACCTCCGCCGCGAGTTCCTCTCGCTCCTCGCGGGGCGGATGAAGTAGGGAGAAGAGAGATGCTCGTCCGGCTCCTCTACGCCAGCCGCTCGATCGCCCCGATCGACGAGGCTCTCGTCGCCTCGATCCTCGAGAAGGCCCACGCCCACAACGCCGCGCACGGCATCACCGGCATCCTCTGCACCTCCGCCGAGGGGAACGTCTTCCTCCAGGTGCTCGAGGGGGGGCGCGCCGCGGTGAACGACCTCTACGGCCGCATCCTGCGCGACCCGCGCCACCAGGACGTCACGCTCCTCGACTACGCCGAGATCGCGGAGCGGCGCTTCGCGACGTGGCGCATGGGGAACGTCCGCCTGAACCGGGTGAACCTCGGGACGGTCCTCCGGTTCTCCGAGACCGCGGTCCTCGACCCGTTCGCGATGAGCGGCAAGGCGGCGATCGCTCTCCTCGAGGAGCTGATGTCGACGGCGGCGACCGTCAGCCGCGACGGCGCGTAGGCGCGCTCACTCAGGACATCACCTGCCGGGCTGCGGCCACGAGGAAACTCGAGCTGCTCATGCCGTGGCGCTTCGCGTAGCGGTCGGTCGCCTTCAGGTCCCGGTCGGGGACGATGACGTTGACCCGGACCGGCTTTCCGGGGAGGTCGACCGGGACGAGGATCGGGACGGCCTTCCGGTTGTGACGGTTTGCCAGGACCTCGTCGAGAGACGAAGGCTCGGGAATCTCGTAGCCGGCCTCGAGCATGGCCTCGATGTGACCCCCGTGGGGCGCCCCCGGTTTTCTTGGACACTGAAGAGGAGAAGATAGGGTGATCCAAGAGAGGCGCCTGATGACGAACGAACGAACAGAGAGGAACGGGGGGCCTGGGGCCGCGGAGGGAGCCCGTAGGGCGACCGGAGCGGCCCCAGGCGCGGCGACGGTCGGGCCGCTGGGCCCCGGGCAGCGCTGGAGCCTGACGCGCAAGCGCGAGGTGGCGCTGCGACTGCTTCGGGGCGAGCCCGTGGAGGCTCTCTCTCGCGAGCTGGGTGTGGAGATCCACCGGCTGGAGAAGTGGCGGGAGAAGGCCCTCCTGGGCATCGACAACGGCTTGCGGGAACGAACCGGCGATCCAGTCAACGAGGAGTTGAATGCCGCGGTCAAGCGGGTCGGGGAACTCTCGATGGAAGTCGAGCTTCTGAGAGAGAGGTGCCGCAGGAACGACCCTTTGGCCTTCCGGAGATCGAAGCGATGAGCGCGGCGATCTCCCCGGCCGCCGGCCGGCCGTACGGAGTCGAAAGGGTGTGCCGGGTCTTCGAGTACCCCCGCTCGAGCTACTACAACCGCCAGGCGGTCGAGCGCATCCCCGAGGCGGAACGGCCAGTGCTGCTCAAGCGCGGACCAAAGACCCCGCTGTCGGACGAGGAGCTTCTCGTCGAGATCCGGGACGACCTCGAGGCGTCGCCTTTTCAGGGGGAGGGCCATCGGAAGGTCAGGGCCCGGCTGAAGGTCCTCAAGGGCATCCGCGTCTCGAACAAGCGCGTCCTGCGCCTGATGCGAGAGAACCGGCTGCTCTCGCCGTACCGCGGACGGATCGGACAGCCGCTCGAGCATGACGGCACGATCGTGACCGACGCCCCGAACGTGATGTGGGGAACCGACGGAACCCGGATCCTCACACTCGATGAAGGCTGGGTCTGGCTCTTCGCGGCCGTGGAGCACTGGAACGCCGAGTGCGTCGGCTGGCATGTCATCAAGGACGGGTCCCGCTACCAGGCCCTCCAACCCATCGCGATGGGCCTGCAGGAGCTCTTCGGTTCCCTGGGACCCGATGTCGCACGCGGGCTGGCCCTGCGGATGGATCACGGAACGCAGTACCTCTCCGATCACTTCCTGAACCAGATTCGGTACTGGGGCATCACGCCCAGTTTCGCCTTCGTCGAGCAGCCCCAGACCAATGGCGTCGCCGAACGCTTCAACCGCACCCTGAAGGAACAGGCCATCTACGGCCGCGTCTTCCGCAACGCCGACGAGGTCCGCCTCGCCGTCGCCGACTTCGTTACCCGCTACAACAGCCACTGGCGTCTCGAGAAGCTCGGCTACCTAACGCCCGCCGAAGCTCGCGCCGCCCTCATTCAGCCGCTCGCTGCGTGACACAATCGTGTGTCCAGGGGGCCGGGCGCGTAACACGATGTGACCCCCGAGAGCCTCCCGGGCCATCGCGACGGCCTCGTCGACGGTGCTCCCGGCGGTCACGCAGCCCGGGAAATCCGGAAAGTCGACGCCGAAGTCGGAGGCGGGGTCCTTGCGGAGGAGAGCGATGAAGACGGTCATGACAGCTTGACTCCAGACTGTCTGCGGCGCACGCGCCGTCACCGCGTCGCGAGTGCCTCTCTCTCGCAGACGACCTGCATCCCGATAGGAGTGTCCGTGGGCGCCTCGAGCTCGAGGACCGCCTGCGCGAACTTCGTGTCGATCCGCTCGAGGCGGTCCTCGGTCCGGAAGTCGCGCGTCCCGACGTAGGGGGAGATGGTCCGGATCGTCCCCGTGCCGACCTCGCGGCCGGATTCGGCCTCCCGCACCCGCAGACGCTCGCCGGTCTTCAGGCGCCCCAGCCAGAAGGTCTCGACGAAGATCCGGACCTGCTTGCCGGGGAGGCCGACGACGATGCGGCCGTAATCCTGGGGTGTGAGCTGCTCGCCGGCCCGTACGTCCATCCGGTAGACGATTCCGGTCAGCGGGGAGCGGAGCGTCAGCTTCTCGAGCTCGACGCGCCGGAGCTCCACCTCGGCGCGCGCCGTCTCGATCTGCTGGTCGTCGAGCCGGGCCTGCAGCGCGACGCGCGACAGGTCGAACTCCGGGATGACCTGCTCGGCGGAGAGCCGGCGCTTCCTCCCGAGGTCGTCCTCCGTCAGATCGCGCCGCCGCCGGGCCTCTTCCACGCGCAGCTCGGCCACGCGCAGGGCCTGCCGCTCGATCTCGTCGTCGAGCCGGCAGAGGACGGCCCCGGCCTTCACGGCGGCTCCCTCGGCGACAAGGACCTCGAGGACGCGCCGTGACTGGAGCGGTCCGACGAACGCCTCTCTCCCGGAAGGCTCGACGAGGCCGTAGAGGCGGGCGGGGGCGTCGTCGAGCGAGGGCTCCCGCGCGGGCAAGGGGGGCGCCGAGGCCCGTCGGAGCGACGCGCGGACGTAGATCCCCCCGGCCACCACGAGGACGAGGACGAAAAGAGAGGAGAGGGCCCTGCGGACGCTCATGCGACGGTCTCCTGGACGGCCGGCGACCCCTCCCGGGTGTCGGAGACGACCCGGCCGTTCTCGAGCTTGACGAGGCGATCGGCGTACGGGAAGACGCGGGCGTCGTGCGAGACGACGACGACGACGCGCTCTCCCTCGAGCGCGATCCGTTTCAGGATCTCGAGGACGGTCTGCCCGCTCTCGGCGTCGAGGGCCGAGGTCGGCTCGTCGCAGAGGAGGACGGAGGGCTCCTTGATGAGCGCGCGGGCGATGGATGCGCGCTGCTTCATGCCGCCCGAGAGGAGGCGCGGCTGCATGTGGCCGGTTCCGGCGAGCCCGAGGGAGGCGAGAAGCTCTTCAGCCTGCTTGCGGAAGCCCGCCGGCGTGCGCGCTCCCTGGACCGAGAAGGCGAGCCGGACGTTCTCCAGGACGCTCAGCCCCTCGATGAGCATCGGCTGCTGGAAGACGAAACCGTAGCGCGACAGGCGGAGGGCGGCGGCCGCCTCGTCGGGGAGCGCGGTGACGTCCTGCCCGTCGAGCCGCATCCGCCCCTCCGAGGGGCGAAGGACGAGGCCCATGATGGAGAGGAGCGTGGTCTTGCCGCTGCCGGAGGGGCCGGCGAGGACGGTCAGCTCTCCGGGCGTGAAGACGAGGTCGGTGGGAAAGAGGACCCGGCGCATCTGCCGGCCGTCGGAGAAGTCGCGCGCGATCGCCTCGAGCGTCAGCGTCGCCACGTCGGCCTCCGCGAAGACGAAAGTCGGGCCGCACGGCGAGCCGGGGCGGGGCCGGGCTCGTACGGTTTCAGTGGAACACCGAGGCGGGCTCGGCCCGGAGCGCGACCCGCAGTGCGACGAGCGAACCGAGGAGGCTGACGGCGAGCGTGACGGCACCGAGGATCGGTGCGACCCGCGAGGGGAAGAAGCTCGGAATCGCCGAGCCCCCCGTCGCGTTGAGGAGCGCGGCGAGCATGACGAAGCCGATGAAGATGCCGATCCCCGCGATGATGAGGGCCTCGGCGACGACGACGACGGCGACGTCGCGCTTGCGGCCGCCGATAGCCCGGAGGACGGCAAAATCCCGGGCCCGGCCGAGGACGGCTGTGTACATCGTGAGCGAGATGATGACGGCGCCGATGAGGACGGCAATGACGGTCGAGAAGCCGAAGCTGCCGCCGATCCCCGTGTTCGCGAAGTAGTAGGCCCGGGTCCTCCGGGCCAGCTCGGGGCCGTCGAAGACCGAGTACTCCGGCAGGAGGAGCCGCAGCCGGGCGAGAGCCGTCGCGTGGTCGGTCCCTTCGCGGAGCTTCACGAGGACGTAGGAGTAGCGCCCGGGGGGCGTCTTCGCGATCTCGGCGACCTTGTCGATCGAGGCGAAGACGAGGGTCCCCTGGAATCCGCGGGCCCCGTCGGTGATCGCCCCGATGCGGACGCGGCGGTCCCCGATCTCCGTCCCGGAACCGAGGGCGGGCCGGCCGAGCTTCGGGAGGTCGAGCCGGTCGAGTGTGACGGCGTCGAGGTCGAGGAGCGCTCCCTCGTCGGCCTGCGCGTAGCTCCACGGTCCCCCTGCGAGCCGGGGGCGGCGGGTCCCGACGACCCGGACCGACTCGAACGAGCCGTCCGGCGTCCGGAAAAGGCCGCTTCCGACGAGGACAGGTTCGGCCCACTCCACCTCCCTCAGCCCCCGAACGCGGTCGACGATCCGACCCGGGACGAGGTTGGCGGCGTCCACGTTCCTCGGGTCGGCGCTCGTCACCCAGGCGTCCGCGCCGCTGTGGTCGACGAGGACCGACATGTAGTTCAGGAGGCCGAAAAGGACCGACAGCTGCTGCCCCACGAGGAAGACGATCGAGACGACCCCGAGGAGGGCGCCCGCGGTGGAGGCGCGGTCGTGGCGGACCATCCGCCAGGCGGTGAGACTACGCATGGTCCGGCAGCTCCCCCGTCGCCTCGCGATGGGCCTCCTCGAAGCTGTCGACGACGCGCGCCCCGGCCTCCTCGAGCCAGGTCCGCGCCGTCGCGGCCCTGCGTCCGCCCACGAAGACGGGGCAGCCCGGCCGCGAGCGCCGGAGCGCTCCGACGAGCCCGACGGCGTCGTGCAGCCGGGCGAGGAGGTTCATGGAGAGAAAGACGGCGTGGGGCGCGAGCTTCTCCGCCGCGAGGACGACTTGCTCTGCCGGGAGCGTGCGGCCGAGCGAGGGAGCGTTCCACCCACGCAGCTCGAGGTAGGCGCTCAGGGCCGCCGGGGCGAGCTGATGCTCGTCGTTCGGTACGCAGCCGACGAGGCCGAGGCGCGGGAGCGCTTCCCTCGGCCGGGCGGAAGCGGCGAGCCCGGCGAGGAGCCCGAGAGCCGTCTCCGTGGCGAGGTGCTCCTCCCAGATCCCGGACGCGCCGACCTCCCAGCGGCGGCCGACTTCCACCATCGCGGGGAGCAGGAGGTCCGTGATCGCCTCGTGAGGGGCGAGGCCTGCGGCGATCCGCGATTCGAGAAGCCCCTGCGCGCGCGCCTTCTCTCCCCGGACGAGCCGGTCCACGAGCTCGTGCACTCCAGAAGGGAGGAGCGTCGAGGGAGGGGTCGCGATTCTCGAGAGGATCCGGTCGACGCGCGAACGGACCTCCTGAAGGGGCCGGGCCAGCCGGTCGCACTCGGGGGGCTTGACGACCCCGTGGATCGCGACGATCCAGCTGTCGAGAAGGAGAGTCAGGGCGTCCCGCCCCGGGCCACGGGAGGAGAGCGCGGAGGCGTACCAGGCCGACTCCTCCTCCAGCGCCTCTGCGAGGCCGTAGCGGTAGACGACGCGCAGAAGGAGGCCGAGCTCTCGTGCGAGGTCGAAGAGATCGGGGTCGAGGGCCGGCAGGTCGGCCCTTCCGTGGAACCCCCGCTGCAGCTCGAGGCGCTTCTCGACGAGAGCGAGAAGCTGCGGCAGGTGGCTCTCGAAGACGGCGGCGTCGGCCGGGAGAGGGTTCACGCGAGCACCCCGGAGGCCGCGGCGCGACGGCGCGATGCGTGCCGCGATCCGGTCCGGGCCTTCGGGCTCGTCCGGGAGGCGCGAGGGGCGCGGGAGGGCTCCCCGGTCATCCTCTCGAGCTCCTCGACGAACCGCTTCCGCTCCTCGGCTGACCCCGCCGTGCCCGGGAGAACAGCCGCCGGGTGCCGTTCGCGGTCGAGCCACAGGCCTCCGCTCGAGAGCGCCACCTCCGGGGCGGCGGCGAGCCAGACGATCGTGTCCGCCCCCTCCTCGGCGTTCCTCAGGAACGGCCGCGTGAGGCGGTGGAACGCGGGGAGGGAGCGCACCACGCCGGGCGTCTCGGCCCAGCCTGGGTGCATGGCGTGGACGACGACGCCGTGCGGGAAGAGCTCGTCCGACCAGAGTTCTGTCAGCACCGTCAGCGCCCGCTTGTGTCGCGCGTAGGCGAGCGTTCCGTCCCACGCCCCTTCGGCGCCGCCGAAGACCGCGGGCCCGAGGCCGGCGAGATACATGCCGCCGGAGACGACGTTCACGACGCGCGCCGGGGCCGAGGCGAGAAGCCGCGTCCGGAGCCGACGCGTCAGGACGTATGGCGCGAGGAGGTTCGTGACGAGGGAGACCTCGAGGCCTTCCGGCGTCGTCCGCCGCTCGTTCTCGAGGATGCCCGCGTTGTTCACGAGGATGTGGAGGGCCTTCTCCTTCGCGAGGAGGCGCCGTGCGAGGGCTCGCACCTCCGAGAGAAGCGAGAGGTCGGCCACCTCGACGGCCAGGTCGGCGTTCCCGGTCGCGGCGCGGATCTCCTCCCGCGCCCGCTCCGCCTTCCGCGGGTCCCGTCCGACGAGGACGACGCGGGCCCCGAGGCGGGCGAGGCCGGCGGCTGCGGCCCGGCCGAGCCCCGACGTCGCCCCCGTCACGACAGCTGTGCGCCCCCGGAGCGAGACGGCGAGCGGGGCGAAGGAGCCCTTCCGCAAGCGGTATCCGAGCCGCGTGAAGCGCAGGAGTCCCGGCAGGACGAGATGGTCTATGGCTGTGGTGACGAGGGAAGCCTTCGGCACCTTCGGCTCGCGAGAGAGGGCGTTCTTCAGGCCCTCCACAGCCCTCCGGCCGACGCCTTCGAGCGCGGATCGCAGAAACGGCTCGGCGAGCGACGACGGTCCGAGGAAGGTCAGGTCGGCGGTGTAGTCGATCCGGGTCCCGCCGGGTATCCCCTCGAATCGGATGTCGTCCACCGCCCGGATGCGGTCTCCCTGCCCCTCGAGTACGACCCTGTGCGGTGCCTCGAAGAGGGTCACGACGTACACCATGGGCGTCGTGAACGGCCCGAAGTCGACGTCGAGCCGGAAGCGCGAGCCAGGACCGACCGGCTCGTCCTTCAGCCGGACCGAACCCGAGACGCCCGGGTCCCACTGCTCGATGTTCGCAAAGTCGCTCGCATAGGCGAACGCCTCCCCGATGGGTCGAGGGACCTCGACGGTTTCGTGCAGCCGGATCACGCGGTCCTCCCTCCGAGAACCCGGGCGACGAGTGACGCAAGCAGGCAGCGCGTCGACCAGTCGTCGGAGATTCTAGCGCCCCCCCCGGCTGGTCGACGGTCCGGCGTCTCGTCGTCGTCCGCGAAGTGCTGGCCGAACGTCTCGACGCGGCCGGGCAGACTCATCGAGCTGCCCGGCTACACCTGCCACGCCGTGGTCACCAACTCGGCTCAGCGCTTTTCCGGCTCGTGCGGCATCCCGCTTTCCGGGCCGGCCCGGGCGGCCTCGGGTCGGCCGTTTCTCCGCGCGCGGGCCGCGATCTCCCGGAGCATTCCCCGGAAGACGAGGACGTGGAGCGGGTAGATGCCGTACCAGTAGAGGAGGCCGGCGAGCCCGGCGGGGTCGAACGTGGCGGTCTGGCGGATCGTCGAGCCTCCTTCGTCCTCCCGCACCTCGAACTCGAGCCACGCCCGTCCGGGGAGCTTCATCTCGGCGGCGAGGCGCAGCCGCCGGTCGGGCTCGATCGCCTCGACCCGCCAGAAGTCGAGCGCGTCGCCGACGGCGAGGAGGTCCGGGTGGCGCCGGCCCCGGCGGACGCCGACGCCGCCGACGAGGAGGTCGAGAAAGCCGCGGAGCCGCCAGAGGAAGCTGGCGTAGTACCAGCCGCTTTCGCCGCCGATCCGGCGGATCGGCGCGAAGGCCTGCGCCGCCGTCGTCGCGACCCGCGCCGTGCGCGAGTCGACGAGCCTCTGTCCGACCCGCAGCCCTCCGTAGCCGCCGGGCGCCGTGCCGGCCGAGGAGAGGGCGTCGGACCAGCGCGTCGCGGCGAACTCCTCGTCCTCGTTCGCGAGGGCGCGCTCCATGGACTTCTCGA
Source organism: Acidobacteriota bacterium (assembly GCA_022711615.1). Classification (GTDB taxonomy): domain Bacteria; phylum Acidobacteriota; class Thermoanaerobaculia; order UBA5066; family UBA5066; genus UBA5066. The sequence goes on along the minus strand of JAKLER010000040.1, from coordinate 7,368 downwards.
GGCCCATCGGGACGATGGCGGGGAAGAGGCGGCGGGCGGCGTCGTCCCTCACGACCGTCGGGTTGCGGACCCCCTCGATCAGCTTGCGCCCCACGCGCGCGTAGACCGGCGTCGTCAGGCCGAGCCAGAGGCTCGAGAGGCGGGGCGTCAGGACGGGCACCGGGATCAGCCAGCGCTTCAGTCCGCGCTGCCTCGCGTATTCCCGCATCAGGTCGCCGTACGTCACCTGGTCGGCGCCGCCGATTTCCACGGTGAGCCCCTCGCCGGGGTCGACGTCGAGCGCGGCGAGGAGGTAGGCGACGAGGTCCTCGATCGCGATCGGCTGGGCCTTCGTCTCCACCCAGCGGGGGCAGATCATGGCGGGGAGGCGTTCGACGAGCGACCGGATGAGCTCGAACGAGAGGCTCCCCGAGCCGAGGACGATCGAGGCGCGCAGCTCGACGACCGGGAGGCCGGAGGCGGACCGGAGCACCTCGCCCGTCTCCTGCCGGCTGCGCAGGTGGGCCGAGAGGCCCTCTCCGGCCTCGCCGAGGCCGCCGAGGTAGACGATCTTTCGCACGCCCGCGGCGCGGGCCGCCTCGCCGAAGTTGCGCGCAGCGAGGCGGTCCTGCTCCTCGAACTCCGCGCCCGCGGCCATCGAGTGGACGAGGTAGTACGCGGCGTCGACGCCGGCGAGCGCCGGGTCGAGCGTCTCGCGCTTCAGGCAGTCGCCCGAAACGACCTCGGTCCCCGCGGGGACGCGGGACGCGAGGGCTTCCGGCCGTCGCGCGAGGCAGCGGACGCGCCGGCCGCGCGCCGCGAGCGCGCGCAGGAGCCGGCCGCCGACGTAGCCCGTCGCGCCGGTGAGGAGGACGAGGCCGGGGTCGGCGGGGGCAGGGGCTTGCGTCACGCGGCGCTTCGCCCGCGCGGCGGGAGCGGGAGGAACCCCGAGGTCCGACCGATGTAGGCGGCGTACTCGGGCCGCTTCGCGGCCATGTGGGCGTCGAGCATCGCGACGCCCGAGACCTTCACGAGGAGGAACGTCATGAGCGCAGGGGCGAAGACGGTGGCCCAACCCCACGGAATGTCGAGCGCGAAGAGCCAGAAGCCCCACCAGAGGAGCGCTTCTCCGAAGTAGTTCGGGTGGCGGCTGTAACGCCAGAGGCCGGTGTCGAGGACCGGGCCGGGCGCGCCCGGGCCGCCGGAGGCGCGCGCCTTGCGGTAGCGGGTGAGCTGGGCGTCGGCGACGGCCTCGATCCCGAAGCCCGCGGCGAAGAGGGCGAGGCCGAGGAGGTCGGTGATCGAGACCGGGTCGGGCGCGGCGGCGGCTCCGGCGACCTGCAGCGGCGCGGAGATGACGACGGCGAGGACGGCCTGGAGGAGGAAGACCTGGAAGAAGCTGAACCACCAGTAGCGCTCCGGCCCGTACTTCGCGCGGAACCCGGCATAGCGCGGGTCCTCGGGCTGTCCGAGGCTGCGGAGAAGGAGGTGGAGCCAGAGACGGAGCGCCCAGGCGGCGACGGTGGCGAGGAGGAGCGTCTTCCCCGGCGTGAGCCCCGTCCGGAGGACGGTGTTCGCGGCGACGAGGAGGAACGCCGTCGACCACCACGGGTCGACGATGCTGGCGTCGCGCAGGCGGACGCTGACGATCCAGAGGACCGTCATCATCGCGAGGACGAGCGCGGCGTTGCCGGCGAGGAGCGCGAGGTTCACCGATTCCCCCGGACGGCGTCGTGCGCAGCGCGGCCGGCGAGAGCGGCGAGGGTCGTCAGGACGACGCCCCAGGCGAGGTCGACCGGGACGAGGAGCGCCGGCCAGTCGCGGATCACCGCCCAGTTCGTCAGGTCGTAGGTCGCGTAGGCGACGAACCCGAGGCCGGCGCCGCGCCGGGCGGCGTCCCCCTTCGACCGGGCGCCGAGGACGGCCCAGGCGACGGTGACGGCGACGTAGAACGTGTAGAAGAGCGCGGCCGCCGGGAGGTAGGCGTCGGGGCGGAGGAGGTCTCCCAGCGTCCGCGCGTAGAGGTCGCGCGCCACGACGCCGAGCCAGGCGAGGTCGAGGGCGAGAAACGTCGCAGCCGTCGCGAGGAGCGCGGCGGCGGCCGGTCTCACGGGGCGGGCGAGCGTCGAGGTCGTCATCCGCCCCCTCTACGCCGGGCGGCCCCGATCGGACGTGGCCGGCGCACGGGATGGCGGCCCCGGGCTTCATACTTGCCGCCGTGGACGGACGAATCGCACGCGTGCGGAAGGGCGGGAGGCCGGGACCCGGGCGGGGCCGGGGGCGCCGCGCGCTCGGGCCGGTCCTCGCGATCCTCCTGCCGGCGCTCGCGGAGGGCGCGGCGCCCCGGCCCGCCGTCGTCCGGGAGTCGTGGCGGAAGGTGGAGGCGGGGCCGGTCACGGTGGTCGGGACCGCCTCCGACCCGCGGCTAGTCGAGACGGCGGCAACGCTCGGGACGCTCGTCGCGCTCCTCCCCGGGATCGTTCCCGGGGCCTTCGGCTCGCGCCCGCCGCTCGTCGTCGCTCTGGCGCACGAACCGGAGCACCTCTCCCGGATCTCCCTGCCGTCCCGCGAGGGAGGGCGGATCGTCCTCGCGGCCGCAGGCGGCGAAGAGGCGCGCGAGGCGCTCGTTCGTGCCGCGGTCGTCGCGCTCGCGCGACGCTCGCGTCCCGCGCTCCCGGAGTGGGCCGCGACGGGGCTCGCCGAGTACCTTTCGACCGCCTCCGTCTCGGGCGCTCGCGCCACGCTCGGCCGCCTCGTCCCGCAGCACGTCTCGCTCCTCCGCGCGGCCGGGCCGCCGGCCGGCCGGCCGGCGCTCTTCGTCGCCCCGTCGCTCGCGGGCGACGGACCGGCTGCCGCCCTCCTCCGTGCCGAGGCGTGGGCCGCCGTCCACTACCTTCTCCACGCCTTGCCGGACGGCGGAGAGCGCCTCGCCCGCCATGCGGCGCTCCTCGGGGAGGGGCGCGACGCCGAGTCGGCGTTCGCGGAGGCGTTCGGTGAGACGGAGCGGAGCCTCCTCCTCCGTGCGCGCGCCCACGCCGTCGCCGGCCGCTCTCTCGCTCGCTTCCTTCCGGTCGCTTCGGCGCCGCCGGGGCGTGTCCTGCCTTTGACGCGCACGGGCGCCGCGGGGCTCCTCGGCGGGGCCGTCGCGAGGGGGCGCCCCGCGGAGGAGCCGGCCGCGAGCCTCCCGGAGCCGCCCGCTCCGTCCTCCCCCGCGGCGCGGCGCCCGTCCCCGACCCTCTCCCGCGACGTGCCGGCCGAGGTCGACCTCGTGAACCGGCTCATCGACGCGGGGCGCGAGGAGGAGGCGCTCGCGCGTCTCGAGGCGCTCCACGCCTCCCTCGGGCGCGACCCGGAGATGCAGCGCGCGCTCGGCTGGGACGTCGCGGAGGTGCGGCGCGTCGTCGTCCACAACCGGCTCGTCCGCCGCTACAACGACGCGATCGCGCTCCTGAATGCCGGGCGTCTCGCCGAGGCGCTCCCGATCTTCCGCGAGGTCGCGGAGAAGGCCGAGGACCCCGGCCTCCGCCGCCTCGCGTGGGAGAGGGCGACCGCGCCGGACGGCGGGAGGCGCTGAGCGTCGAGGGGAGGGCGCTCCTCGGGACCCCTCGATGCGCGTCCGCGAGACGCGCCATACTTCAGCCGCCGGGACCCCGGCGGGAGGTGCGGTGATGACGGAGCGCGACGGGACGACGACGGGCGGCGTGGAACGGCGCGACCTCCTGAAGCTCGGGGCGGCCGCCGCCGCGGGGCTCGTCGCGGGGCGCCTCTCGGCCGAGCCGGCGACGGCCGAGGCGCCGAAGCCCGCCGCGACGGGACCTGCGGGCCATCCCTGGAACCCGAGGACCGCCGACGCGATGCCGACGCGCAACCTCGGGAAGACGGGCTTCCGGGTCGGCATTTTCAGCCTCGGCGGGCAGGCGGCGATCGAGAAGGCGGAGAACGACGCGGTCGCCGTTCCCCTCATCGAGCGGGCCCTCGACCTCGGCGTGAACTACGTCGACACCTCCGCCCGCTACGGCGGCGAGGCGCGCTGGAGCGAGCGCTACTTCGGGCAGGTGCTGCCGAAGAGGCGGAGCGAGGTCTTCGTCGCGACCAAGACGCACGACCGCGGGCGCGACGGCTCCCTGAAGCTCCTCGAGACGTCGCTGAAGCTCCTTCGGACGGACCACGTCGACCTCTGGCAGCTCCACGCGATGTCGACGATGGACGACGTCGAGAAGGTGACGGCCCGGGGAGGCGCCCTCGAGGCGTTCCGCGAGGCGCGCGAGCAGAAGCTCGTCCGCTTCCTCGGCCTGTCGGGCCACACCGACCCGGCCGTCCTCGCCGAGGCGATCCGCCGCTTCCCGTTCGACACCGTCCTCCTCGCGGTCAACGCCGCCGACCCGCACCACCTCCCGTTCGCGAGCGAGCTCCTCCCGCTCGCCGTGGAGAAGGAGATGGGGATCGTCGGGATGAAGATCCCGGCGCGGGGGCGGCTCCTCGCCGGATACGTCCCGCCGCCGCTCGAGGAGCAGCGCGGGCGCGCGAAGGCGACGCGGACGGGGACCCTCTCGATGGCCGAGGCGATGCGCTACGTCCTGACGCTCCCCGTCTCGACCGTCATCGTCGGCTGCGACTCGATCGCCCAGCTCGAGGAGAACGTCGCGATCGCGAGGGCCTTCACCCCGCTCTCGGGGGCGCAGCTCGCCGCCCTCGAGGCGAAGGCCGCCCCGGTCGCGCAGCAGTCGCTCTGGTTCCGAAGGGCGTAGCGCCACGTAGACGGGCCGCACGGACCGCGCGAAAATCCGCCGATGCTCCTTCCCGGGGCCCCGGCGGCCCTCGTCCTCGCCCTCGTCGCCGGCCTCGGGCTCGCCCTCGGCTCGGTGAAGGTGCGGGGCGTCGGCCTGACGACGGCGGGGGTCCTCTTCGTCGGCCTCCTCCTCGGGCACTTCGGCGTCGCGATCGAGCCGGAGGTGCTGGAGTTCGCGCGGGACTTCGGCCTCATCCTCTTCGTCACGTCGATCGGCCTGCAGGTCGGGCCCGGCTTCGTCTCCTCGCTCCGGCGAAGCGGGATGACGCTGAACCTCCTGGCGACGGCGGTCGTCCTCCTCGGCGTCGGCCTCGCCGCCGCGGCGCACCTCCTCCTCGGCGTCGAGCTCCCGGCCGTCGTCGGCATCCTCTCGGGCGCGACGACGAACACTCCGAGCCTCGCCGCGGCCCAGCAGGCGCTGAAAGAGGTCGCGACCGACACGACGTCCCTCGCTCGCGGAGCGACGATCCCTCCGCTCGGCTACGCGGTCGCCTACCCGTTCGGCGTCGCCGGAATCATCCTCGCGATCCTCGTCCTGAAGGCCGCGTTCCGCGTCTCGATGCCGCTCGAGGAGAAGCTGCTCGAGCGCTCCCGCCGGAGCGAGGCGCCGCCGCTCCACCGCGCGAACCTCGAGGTGACGAACACGAACCTGGACGGCCTCCTGCTCGAGAAGCTCCCCCTCGTCGACCGGGCCGGACTCGTCGTCTCGCGCGTCTACCACGGCGGCGAGCTCCTCGTCCCGACGCACGAGACGCGCCTCGCCGTCGGCGACGTCCTCCTCGCGGTCGGGCCAAAGAAGGACCTCGACGACCTGCGGCTCCTCGTCGGGAAGGAGAGCGACCTCGACCTTCGGAGCCTCCCGACGCCGATCACGAGCAAGCGGCTCATCGTCACGCGCAAGGAGGTCGTCGGGAAGACGCTCGGCGAGCTGAGCTTCGCGGCCCGCTTCGGCGTGAGGATCACCCGCGTCTCGCGCTCCGAGCTGGAGATGGCCGCGTACCCCGGCTTCGAGCTCCGGACGGGCGACGCGATCCTCGCCGTCGGCGGCCCGGAGGAGATCCGGAAGGTCGCCGCCGAGCTCGGCGACTCGCCCCGCGACCTGAACTACCCGCACCTCGTCCCGGTCTTCCTGACGATCGCGCTCGGCGTCGCCGTCGGCCTCTTCCCGATCCACCTGCAGGGGATGCCGGCGCCGGTGAAGCTCGGCCTCGCGGGCGGGCCGCTCCTCGTCGCGATCCTCCTCTCGCGGCTCGGGCGCGTCGGGCCGCTCGTCTTCTGGCTCCCCATCAGCGCGAACTTCATGCTCCGCGAGATCGGCATCGCGCTCTTCCTCGCGGCGGTCGGCCTCCGCTCCGGCGCGGGATTCGTCGACACGCTCGTGAAGGGGCCGGGGCTGACCTGGATGGCGATCGGCGCGATGATCACGATCGTCCCGATGCTCGTCGTCGGCGCGATCGGACGGCTCGTCTTCCGCGTCAATTTCCTGACGCTGACGGGCGTGATGGCCGGCAGCATGACCGACCCGCCGGCGCTCGCGTTCGCGAACGGCCTGGCCGGCTCGGACGCGCCGACGCTCGGCTACGTCGCCGTCTACCCGCTCACGATGATCCTCCGGATCGTCTCGGCGGAGGTCCTCGTCCTCCTCCTCGCGCGCTGAGTCCGCCTTCGCTTGCGGCGGACCGCCCACCTCGAATAATGCGCGGATGTCGTCGCGCGCCCGCGTCGCCCTCTTCTTCGCCCTCGCCGCCGCGAGCCTCCTCCCCTGGGTCGGCCCGGCGGCGGCCCTCGCAGGCGGCATCCTCTTCAGCCTCCTCTTCGGGAACCCCGCTCCGGCCCGGGCGGCCTCGTGGAGCAAGGTCCTCCTCCAGGCCTCGGTCGTCGGCCTCGGCTTCGGGCTGAGCCTCGGGGCGGTCGCCCGCGTCGGCGCCGCGTCTTTCCTCTACACCGCGGTCGGGATCGCGCTGACGCTCGCGCTCGGCATCCTCCTCGGCCGCCTCGCCGGGACCTCGGGGCCGGTCTCGACGCTGATCTCGTTCGGGACGGCGATCTGCGGAGGGAGCGCGATCGCGGCGATGGCTCCGGTCGTGAAAGCGAAGAGCGACGAGATCGCCGTCTCGCTCGCGACGGTCTTCACGCTGAACGCGGCGGCTCTCCTCGTCTTCCCGGCCGTCGGGCACCTCGTCGGTCTCGACCCGGCGCGGTTCGGACTCTGGGCGGCGCTCGCGATCCACGATACGTCGAGCGTCGTCGGCGCCGCCGCGGCCTACGGGCCGGAGGCGCTCGCGCTCGCCACGACGGTGAAGCTGACGCGGGCGCTCTGGATCGTGCCGTGCGTCCTCGGGGCGGCGCTCCTCGCGCGCTCGGGCGAGCGGCCGAAGTTCCCCCTCTTCATCGCCGGCTTCGTCGCGGCGGCCGCCCTCCGGAGCGCCGTTCCGCAGCTCGCGCCGCTCTGGACCGGCCTCGCGTCGGTGGCGCGCCAGCTCCTCGTCCTCACCCTCTTCCTGATCGGGACCGGCCTGACGCGGGAGGTCCTGGTGAGGGTCGGCCTCCGCCCGCTCGCCCAGGGCCTCCTCCTCTGGATCATCGTCGGCTCGGCGACG